>NZ_JBEYFB010000033.1:0-80779 GCF_040634135.1 Streptomyces sp. NPDC007164 | reverse complement strand
AACGAGTACAAGAAGGCCGACAGCGACCACCTCCTGGAGACCACCGGCCGCGAGCTGCGCAAGCTCATGAGCTGGGTCAACGACGAGGACGCGTAACACCGACGCCCCGGGGGGCGGGTCTGCCGACCCGCCCCCCGGGGCGCCTCCTTCTTCACCGCTGGAAGAGGCGGCGTCGTACGTGTGTACAAGTCGGCCACCCCCGTGTGGGTGATCCTTCCAACGGGGCGCAGTATGCGTCCTTGCGCATGACTACACTTCTCCACACATACACGCGTCAGGCCCACAGTGTCGTGCGTCTTCCACGCGGCAAGCCCCTCCACCGCCTGCGGCCGTCGGGACGGCCGTCCGCACTGGACCTGTGAGGACTCACGTGAGCTCGAAACCTGTCGTACTCATTGCTGAAGAGCTGTCGCCCGCCACGGTGGACGCGCTGGGCCCGGACTTCGAAATCCGGCACTGCAACGGCGCGGACCGCGCCGAGCTCCTCCCCGCGATCGCCGATGTCGACGCCATCCTGGTGCGCTCCGCCACCAAGGTCGACGCCGAGGCCATCGCCGTCGCGAAGAAGCTGAAGGTCGTCGCCCGCGCGGGCGTCGGTCTGGACAACGTCGACGTCTCCGCCGCCACCAAGGCCGGCGTGATGGTCGTGAACGCACCGACCTCCAACATCGTCACCGCCGCCGAGCTGGCCTGCGGTCTGCTGGTCGCCACCGCGCGCAACATCCCGCAGGCCAACAGCGCCCTCAAGAACGGCGAGTGGAAGCGCTCCAAGTACACCGGCGTCGAGCTCAGCGAGAAGACCCTCGGTGTCGTCGGCCTCGGCCGCATCGGCGTCCTGGTCGCGCAGCGCATGTCGGCCTTCGGCATGAAGATCGTCGCGTACGACCCCTATGTGCAGCCCGCGCGCGCCGCGCAGATGGGCGTCAAGCTCCTGACGCTCGACGAGCTGCTGGAGGTCGCGGACTTCATCACCGTGCACCTGCCCAAGACCCCCGAGACGCTCGGCCTGATCGGCGACGAGGCGCTGCACAAGGTGAAGCCCTCGGTCCGGATCGTCAACGCCGCGCGCGGTGGCATCGTCGACGAGGCGGCGCTCGCCTCCGCGCTCAAGGAGGGCCGCGTCGCCGGCGCCGGTCTCGACGTGTACGCGAAGGAGCCCTGCACGGACTCCCCGCTGTTCGAGTTCGACCAGGTCGTCTGCACCCCGCACCTCGGTGCCTCCACCGACGAGGCCCAGGAGAAGGCGGGCATCGCGGTCGCCAGGTCGGTGCGTCTGGCGCTGGCCGGTGAGCTGGTGCCGGACGCGGTCAACGTCCAGGGCGGCGTCATCGCCGAGGACGTGCGCCCGGGTCTGCCGCTCGCCGAGAAGCTCGGCCGGATCTTCACCGCGCTCGCGGGCGAGGTCGCGGTCCGCCTCGACGTCGAGGTGTACGGCGAGATCACCCAGCACGACGTCAAGGTGCTCGAACTCTCCGCGCTCAAGGGCGTGTTCGAGGACGTCGTCGACGAGACCGTGTCGTATGTGAACGCTCCGCTCTTCGCGCAGGAGCGCGGTGTCGAGGTCCGTCTCACCACCAGCTCCGAGTCGCCCGACCACCGCAATGTGGTCACCGTGCGCGGCACGCTCTCGGGCGGCGAGGAGGTCTCGGTCTCCGGCACGCTGGCCGGGCCCAAGCACCTCCAGAAGATCGTCGCCGTCGGCGATTACGACGTGGACCTGGCGCTGGCCGACCACATGGTGGTGCTGCGCTACGAGGACCGTCCCGGTGTCGTCGGCACGGTCGGCCGGATCCTCGGCGAGGCCGGTCTGAACATCGCGGGCATGCAGGTCTCGCGGACGGACGCGGGCGGCGAGGCGCTGGTCGTGCTCACCGTCGACGACGACGTCCCGGCGTCGGTGCTCGCCGAGATCTCCACCGAGATCGGCGCCAATTCGGCCCGCACGGTGAACCTGACCGACTGACCGGTCCGGAGCCCTTCCGCGTACCCGGCATCTAGACGTGCGTCTTACACAAACGTCTGCATGCCGGGTACGCTGCTTTCATGGGACACCGTGAGGATCTGCTCGAAGGCGCCAAGCGCTGCCTGCTGGAGAAGGGGTACGCCCGGACGACGGCGCGCGACATCGTGGCCGCCTCCGGTACGAACCTCGCCTCCATCGGCTACCACTACGGCTCCAAGGAGGCCCTGCTCAACCTCGCCTTCCTCAAGGTGACGGAGGAGTGGGGCGATGTGCTCACCGAGCAGCCGGACGGGAGCGCGGAGAGCGCCGGACCCCGGGAGCCGCTGGACCAGTTCCGCGAGACCTGGCAGCGGGTGATCGACAGCTACCCGGAGACCCGGTCCGTCTGGCAGCTCCAGATGGAGGTCGTCTCCCGGATCGACAAGGACCCGGAGCTGCGGAAGGCCCTGATGGGCCCGCAGCGCGAGGGGCGCGACGGGCTCGCCGAGAACATGCTCGGCATCGACCCGGAGAAGGACCCCGAGAGGGCGCGGGTGGCCGGACTGTTCTGCCAGGCGCTGCTCGCCGGCGTGATGGTCCAGTGGATGATGGACAGCGAATCCGCCCCGTCCGCACAGGACTTGACGGACGGTCTGAAGATCGTGCTGGAGGGCCGGGCGGATTCGGACGAGAGGGTCTAACTCCCGAGCCGCGCGCTCTTGAGCGCCATGTGCAGCAGCAGCCGGTCCTCGCCGTCGTTGAGATCGAGGCCGGTGAGCTGCTGGATCCGGGAGAGCCGGTAGTAGAGCGTCTGGCGGTGGACCCCGAGGGCCGCGGCCGTCCGGGACGCCTGGCCCGCGCAGTCGAGGAACACCTCGGCGGTGCGGGCCAGGTCCTTGTGCGGCGGGGTGAGCAGGGTACGGGCCACCGGGTCTGCGACCGCCTCCGCGGGCAGCGCGGTCAGCAGCCGGTACGGCCCGATCGACGACCACTGTGCCACCGGCCCGAACCGGGACTCGGCCGCCGCCGCGCGGGCGGCGGCCACCGCCTCGTGCCAGGCCGCGGCCAGCTCCGCGAGACCCCGGCGGGGCACCGCGACCCCGGCGGTGGCGTCCCGGCCCGCCGCCGACCGCAGCCGGTCCGCGGCGGTGAGCGCCGGTTCGAGGACATCGGTGGAGCGCAGCCGGACCAGCGCGGCCAGCGAGGGGAACCCCCCGGTCCCGGGCACCGAGGACAGCGCCGCCGTGGACGGGACCGCCCGGACCGACGGCGGATCGTCCGGCCACGGGGTCACACACACCACCGTGTGCAGTCCCTTCGCGTCCGGCCCCAGCGCCTCGTACAGCGCGGCCACCGCCATGTCGCGCTGCCAGCCCCGCCCGGCGGTCAGCACCGCACCGAACTCCCGGGACGTATCGGTGCCCGCCCGCGCCTCGTCGGCGAGCAGTGCCCCGATCCGGGCCGCCACCTCCATCGCCGCCCTCAGCTGTTCGTCGGTCGGCCCGGGGTCCGCGTCGAGCAGCCATACGTAGCCGAGCACGGCGCCCCGATGGCGTACGGGCAGACAGATGCGGCCCCGGAAGACACCTGCCTCGGGGGCCGCCGGAATGCGGACCGGGCCGGTGGCGCGGGTGATGCCGAAGCCCTCGAACCAGGCGCGGACGGCGGGGGTGGAGCGGCGGGTCAGGATCGAGCGGGTGCGGACCGGGTCCATCGTGGTGTCGTCGTCGCTGTCGTGGGCGCCGAAGGCGACCAGGCCGAAGTCCCGGTTCTCCAGCGTCGCGGGGGCGCCGAGCAGCCCGGAGATCTCGTCGACCAGCTCCTGGTAATCGCCCTTCACCCGGCCATTCTCGCACCCCTTCAGACATATGTCTGAGAACCGGGGAACGGATGCGTGACAGCTGTCGATGGCTAAGGATCGGAGAGATCCTTAGATTTCACGGTGGTTCTCCGTGCTGTACCGGTCTGTTCCTGATGTGCCGGTACGGCCTTCGTTCGTACTTTCCGTGGAGGTGCCCCGTGCTGGGTCCCGTGATCCTCGCCGCGTCCCGCAGCGACAAGATGCGCCGTTTCATCTCGGCCGCACCTGGCACCAAGCAGGTCGTCGACCGGTTCATCGCCGGTGAGACCGTCGACCAGGTCGTCCCGATCATCGAGGACGCCACCGGCAACGGCCTCGAAGTCACCCTCGACGTGGTCGGTGAGGACATCACCACCCCCGAGCAGGCCGCCGCGGCCCGCGACGCCTACCTCGAACTGATCGAGCGCCTCAAGGACCTCGGCCTGGGCACCAGGGCCGAGATGTCCGTCAAGCTCTCCATGTTCGGCCAGGCGCTGGACGGCGGACACGAGCTGGCGCTCGCCAACGTCCGCCCGGTCGTCGAGGCCGCCGCCGAGATCGGCACCACGGTCACCCTGGACGCCGAGGACCACACCACCCTCGACTCGATGTTCGCCATCCACGAGGAGCTGCGGAAGGACTTCCCGCAGACCGGCTGCGTGATCCAGGCCTACCTGTTCCGCACCGAGGACGACGCCCGCCGCCTGGCCGACGCCGGCAGCCGCGTCCGCATCGTGAAGGGCGCCTACAAGGAGCCCGCCTCCGTCGCGTACCAGGACAAGGCCGAGATCGACAAGGCGTACGTCCGTATCCTGCGCACTCTCATGGAGGGCGAGGGCTACCCGATGATCGGGTCGCACGATCCGCGTCTGATCGCCATCGCCCAGGAGCTGGGCCGCAAGGCCGGGCGCAAACTGGATGAGTACGAGTTCCAGATGCTGTACGGCATCCGCAGCGACGAGCACCTCCGGCTCGCGGCCGAGGGACACCGGATGCGTGTCTACACGGCGTACGGCACCGACTGGTACGGCTACTTCATGCGCCGCCTCGCCGAGAAGCCGGCGAACCTGCTGTTCTTCGGCCGCTCGATCCTCACCAAGGGCTGAGCCCCCTCCACCTCTCTACTCAAGGAGCAACGGAACTCATGGACGCTGTGACCCAGGTCCCCGCGCCGGTCAACGAGCCGGTCCACTCCTACGCCCCGGGCTCCCCGGAGCGTGCCCGCCTGGAGGTGAAGCTCAAGGAGCTTAGCCAGAACCCGATCGACCTTCCGATGACCATCGGTGGCGAGAAGCGGATGGGCGGCGGCGAGCGTTTCGACGTCGTACAGCCGCACAACCACAAGGCCGTCATCGGTACCTTCGCGGGCGCCACGCAGAAGGACGCGCAGGACGCGATCGACGCCGCGCTCGCCGCCGCCCCGGCCTGGCGCGCGATGTCCTTCGACGACCGCGCCGCGATCATCCTGCGCGCCGCCGAGCTGCTGTCCGGCCCGTGGCGCGAGACGATGGCCGCCTCCACGATGCTCGGCCAGTCCAAGACCGCGCAGCAGGCCGAGATCGACACCCCCTGCGAGCTCGTCGACTTCTGGCGCTTCAACGTGCACTACGCGCGCCAGATCCTCGCCGAGCAGCCCCCGGCCAACTCGCCGGGCGTGTGGAACCGCATGGACCACCGCCCGCTGGAGGGCTTCGTCTACGCGATCACGCCGTTCAACTTCACGGCCATCGCGGGCAACCTGCCCACCGCCCCCGCCCTCATGGGCAACGTCGTGGTGTGGAAGCCGTCCCCGACGCAGACCCACGCTGCCGTGCTGCTGATGCAGCTGCTGGAAGAGGCCGGTCTGCCCAAGGGCGTCATCAACCTGGTGACCGGTGACGGCATCGCCGTCTCCGAGGTGGCCCTGAACCACCGCGACCTGGCCGGCATCCACTTCACCGGCTCGACCCCCACCTTCCAGCACCTGTGGAAGACGGTCGGCAACAACATCGCCAACTACCGCACCTATCCGCGGCTCGTCGGCGAGACCGGTGGCAAGGACTTCGTCGTCGCCCACCCGTCGGCCGACCACGCCGTCCTGAAGACCGCGCTGACCCGCGGCTCCTTCGAGTTCCAGGGCCAGAAGTGCTCGGCCTCCTCCCGCGCCTACGTCCCGGCCTCCATCTGGAACTCCGGTTTCAAGGAGAAGTTCGCCGCCGAGGTCGACTCCATCTCCATGGGTGACGTCACCGACCTGTCGAACTTCATCGGCGCCGTCATCGACGAGCGCTCGTTCGCCAAGAACAAGGCCGCGATCGACCGCGCGAAGGCCGACCCGTCCTGCACGATCGTCGCGGGCGGCACGTACGACGACTCGGTGGGCTACTTCGTCCGCCCGACCGTCATCGAGTGCAGCGACCCTTCGAACGAGGTCTTCACGACCGAGTACTTCGGCCCGATCCTCGCCGTGCACGTCTACGAGGACGCCACGTACGACGCGATGCTGGAGCAGATGGAGTCGGTCTCCGACTACGCGCTGACCGGCTCGGTCATCTCGAACGACCGCGCCGCGGCCGCGTACACGATGGAGAAGCTGCGCTACGCCGCGGGCAACTTCTACATCAACGACAAGTCGACCGGTGCCGTCGTCGGCCAGCAGCCCTTCGGCGGTGGCCGTGCCTCGGGCACCAACGACAAGGCGGGCGCCCCGCAGAACCTCCAGCGCTGGACCCTGACCCGGGCCATCAAGGAGACGCTGGTCCCGCCGACCGACTACACCTACCCCCACCAGGGCTAAGAGGCCACCCGCCACCCTCCCCTCCGGGGCGCCCCACCCCCGGCGCCCCGCCCCGAATTCCGCCTCCCGCCCGGTTCCCCTGCCGGCCGGGGGGCGGTTTCCATTCCCGGCCCGCGCTCAGATCTCCACGAGCACCTGGTCCAGCGACTTCCGTACCAGGCCGGGCACCTCGCAGTCGTCGGCCGGATACCCGACCGGAATCACCGCGAACGCCTTCTCGTTCTCCGGCCGGTCCAGTACTTCGCGCAGGAACCGCATCGGGCTCGGCGTGTGGATCAGCGCCGCCAGGCCCGAGAGGTGCAGGGCCGAGAGCAGCATCCCGACGGCGATCCCGACCGACTCGTCGACGTAGTAGTGCTTGTGCCGGGCGCCGTCCTCGCCCACCCAGTACCGCTGCTGGAAGACCACGACCAGGGCCGGGGCGTCCGTCATGTGGGCCTTGACGGCGTCCGTGCCCAGCGGGCGCAGCGCCGCCAGCCACTCCTCGCCGAGCCTGCCGTCGTAGCTGATCCGCTCCTCGTGCTCGGCCGCCTCACGGATGAGCCCGCGTACTTCCGGATCCTTGACCAGGACGAAGGTCCACGGCTGCTGATGGGCGCCGGACGGGGCGGTCGCGGCACAGGCGATCGCGTCCTTCACGACCTGCTCGGGAACGGGGTCGGACGAGAACCGGCGCACGGTCCTGCGCTTGCCCATCCGCTCCCGCAGCCGGGCGGCACGGGCGAGCGACTCGTCGGCCGCGATCCGTTCGGGGCGGTGGGGGACCGGCTGGTAGGGCGCGCCATGGATGGGCGTCCACTGCTGGGGTACGGCTGTGGTGTCGGACATGGCGGCAGTCTGGCGGGCGGCCACTGGTCCGGACCAGAGCGTCCTCGGACAGAAGCGGTGCGCCCGTCGGTCAGTGTCCGCTCAGCCCCAGCCCGCGACGATCATCGAGAGCCCCGCCGTGAACCCGCCGCCCAGCAGGACCAGATAGCGGCCGTACTGGCGGCGGTGGCGGCGCATCAGCAGCCCGAAGGCGGCGAAGCCGAGCCCCACGGTGAGCGTCCGGGACCCCCGGGCCGTCGCCGAAGCGGTGAGCCAGTCGAGCGCGGGCACCCCGGCGCGGCCCGCCTCGGCCCCGTACACCTTGAACGGAATGCCGTTCCACGGCTGGTGCCGCACCGCCGACGCCCCTTCCAGCGCGAGTTCGGCCCGGACCTCCGCGCGCATCCGGTCCGTGGTCAGCGGGGCGGGCAGCTGTACGCCGGCCGAGGCCAGCTGAAGGGCGAGCAGGCCCCCGGCCAGGCTCCCGGCGAGCGCGCCCAGCGACATCCGCAGCGCCGCCCCCGGCACCGCCACACAGACCACGCCCAGCAGCAGCTCCGGCATCAACGGCCAGCTCAGCGCCTCCGCCAGCGCCCACCCGAACGCCAGCGGGACGCCCCGGCGCGAGGTGACGACCGACGCCACCCGGCGCCGCGTCGCGGAGTCCCGCAGCGGTTCGGCGACGGTACGCGCCTGCAGCGCGACCACCGCGTCGCGGGCCTCCCGCGGTCCGGCCGTCGACGGCAGCGGTTCACCGATGGACACCCGCACCAGCGCCGAGCGCAGCCGGCCGTGCTTGGGCAGCAGCCGGTCCGTCCCCGCGATCCCCACCGGCACCACCGGGACGCCCGCCCGCTCGGCCAGCACCAGCGCGCCGCGGTGGAAGGAGCCCAGCTCGCCGTCCTTGCCCCGGGTCCCCTCCGGGAACAGGACGACCGCCCGGCCGGAGCGGAGCTCGTCCGCCATGGACAGCAGGTCGTCCATGCCGCCGCCGCTGCGCCGGACCGGGAAGCCGGCCGCGAGCCGGCGGCAGATCCGGCGCCGCCACGGCGAGGCGAACCAGTAGTCGGCCGCCGCGCCGATCGCCGGGGTGTGCCGGGCGTCGAGCGCGGCGAGCAGCGCGGCCGTATCGGCGTGCGAGGAGTGGTTGGCGACGACGACACAGCCGCCGCGCGGCAGCCGGCCGCGCCGCTCCACCCCGCCGGTGAGGCTGAGAACGCCCCACCACAGACCGCGCCGGAGCGCGGCGGTGAACCGGGAACGGGCGGGCAGCGCGACCCGGCCGGGCATGCGCGCAAGGGTGCGGGTCATGTCATCACCATCGTCAGGAGAAGGGCCACCAGCAAGGAGTCGATCCGGTCGAGGAGGCCGCCGAAGCCGGGCAGCCAGCTGCCCGCGTCCTTCACCCCCGACTCGCGCTTGACCATCGATTCGAGCAGGTCACCGAGGACGCAGCCACCGATCACCGCGGCCCACAGCAGGGGCGTGAACTCGCCGAGCACGAGCAGCGGCAGGGCCGTCGCCACCGCCGCGCCCAGTACCCCCGCCCATGTCTTGTTGGGGGAGAGCGGCGACAGCGGCCGGGCGAGCGGGCCCCGGCGGCCCAGCGCCGTACCGCCGCACCAGGCGCCGACATCGCCGAGCGCCACCGCAAGACCCACCGCGACACCTGTGTCCCCGAGCGTCACCAGGCCGGTCAGCCCGACCGGGATCCACAGCAGCCCGAAGGCGGTGCGCGCGGTGCGGGTGAAGCCGGTCCGGTCGTCCCCGCCGAGTACCGGTGGGAGCGCGGCCGCCACCAGCAGCAGTGCCGCCGCCCGGACGTCGAGGAGTTGTGGCGCCACCCACGCCAGCGCGGGGAGCGCCACCGCGGCCGTCACGAGCACCGCCAGGTCGCCGCGGCGCAGCCCGGCCATCTGCGCGAACTCGCCCGCCGCGACCACCCCGAGCCCCGCGGCCAGCGCGAACGTCCCGCCGCCGCCAAGGAAGTACGCCCCCAGGAAGACCGGCGCCACCAGCGCCCAGGTCCGCCACCGCTTGCGCAGCTCGGCCCGCATCCGGACCTTCGACGGCAGTACGGCGACGGCGACACCGCCCGCCCCCAGCACCCCCGCGACCAGCGGCACGGCCCGTGCCGCGGCCTCCTCCGCGATCAGTACGACGCTCATGCCAGCTCCCGCCACAGGCCCGCCAGCCGGAGCACCGCGGTGAGCAGCGAACCGGCGGCGATCACGATCAGTACGGGTACCGCCCAGCCGCTCGCCGCCGCGACCACGACCAGCAGACAGCGTTCGGTCTTGCCGACCGGGCCGCCGTTGCGCCGGGGCGCGCCCGCCGCCGCCCCGGCCAGCGACACCCAGGACGGCAGGGTCGCCGCGAGCCCGGCCACCGCCACCAGCCACAGCGGGGCGAGCGCCAGGAAGCCGGCCAGCACGACCAGATCCGCCACCCGGTCGCCGAGTTCGTTGAGCACCGCGCCGCGCCGGGTCGTCCGGCCGGTGTCACGGGCCAGCGCGCCGTCCAGGTTGGCGAAGGCGAGCCGGGCGGCGAGCAGCACGGCGACCGGCAGGGCGGCGGGGCCGGCGGGCAGCCAGGCCAGCGCGGCGGCGGCACCGGCCGCCGAGACCACGCCGGCCGCGGTGAGGGTGTCGGGCGACACCTCACGGCGGACCAGCGAGGCGCGGACACCGGAGAGCCGGTCCGCGTACCAGGGCTTGAGAGCGTAGAGGCCGTTCATGTGTCCAACTGTCGTGCGACGCACAGTCCTTCGACACGTGGCAGGTACTCAAATGCCCACTGAGTATTCGGCGGCCGTGGTGGCTGAGATGCTGAGGGACATGACCGAGCCGATCCTTCGCACCGCGCACACCTGCCGACTGGGCCGGGCAGACCTCGATGAGATCCGGGTGCTCCTGGACACCGCGTTCGAGGGCGACTTCAGCGACGACGACTGGGACCACGGCCTCGGCGGCGTCCACGCGTGGATACGCGACGGCAGCGGTCTGCTGGCGCACGGCAGCGTCGTCCAGCGCCGGGTGGTCCACCTGGGCCGCTCGTACCGGATCGGCTACGTGGAGGCCGTGGCGGTCCGCGCGGACCGGCGCCGGGAAGGGCTCGGCGGGCGGATCATGGCCGCGCTGGAGGAGGTCGTCGACGGGGCGTACGCGTTCGGCGCGCTGTCCGCGTCGGCCGCCGGGGCCGCGCTGTACGCCGGGCGCGGCTGGCGGGTGTGGCCGGGGCGGATCGCCGTGCAGGCGCGGTACGGGGTGGAGCGGCTGCCGGACGAGGAGGGCAGCACCTATGTCCGCCGCGGCGCGGCCGGGCGCGGGCTGCCCACCGGCTCCGGGACGCTGGTCTTCGACTGGCGGGACGGGGACGTGATGTGAGCGACACAGGCCCCGACGAGGCGGTCCGCGGGCCGTGTCACCCCGTCTGACCAGGGGCGATGTCCTGCCGTCCGGGCCCTCGTCCGGAATCCGGGGACGGCCGGGGGCAAACCTCCGTCTCAGATAGTAGGAAGTCCGAGTAATTGTGGAGACAGACCGGCCCGGCTGCCCTAGCTTTGTAGGAGCCGAACGTCTCGCTAGATCCAGCGACTGGCGGTCGTGAGTGCGCGCCCTTGTGCAGGCAACCCCTGCGGCGCCCGCTCCCCGCCCTTTCCGGCGCCTCGAAATCCCGATCTCGAAATCATCTTCACGATTTTCGATCTCGAAATCCTCGCGATCTCAAGGAGTCGATCCATCATGGTCCAGACGACTGCCCGCCGTGTCCGTCACACCCCCCGCCCGACCGAGTCGGAGCGCCGCAATGCCGCCGCCGCCCTCCAGCGCGCCCTCGACCGCAGGGACAACGGTGGCTCCACGGGTCACTGAGACCGACTGAACGGGCCGGTCACCGGACCGGCCCGACGGACGGTCAGCCCGGCTGATCTCGAAGTGGTCGATGCGCTCGCCCGATTCGGCGAGCGCGGTGACCTTCATCCGCTTGTGCCGGCCGGGCCGCACCTCCACCGCCAGGAACGAGAAGCCGGTGCAGCGCACCCGGGACCACTCCACGGTCTCGGCGGCCTTCCCGCCGCCCTTGACCACGTGGTACGTGTCCACGCTCTCCCGGTCCGCGACCTGGCCCTCGTAGGTGTCCGGCACCGGGAAGTCGTACAGCGCCTTGCCCGCGCCGCCCGCGGTGACGTACACGATGCCGTCCCGTGCCGATCGGTGCGCGCACCGATCGGCACCCTGTGCCGGACGGCGTTGTTGAGGATCGCGTCGGTGCGCTCGTAGACGTGGTTGTGGCCGTTGATGACCAGGTCCACCTGGTGCTTCTCGAAGAGCGGCACCCACGCGTCGCGCACCCCGCCGTCGGAGGCGTGCGCGTTGGTGGTGGAGAAGGCGCAGTGGTGGAAGAAGACCACGACGAAGTCGATGTCGTGCCTGGCCCGCAGCTCACCGAGGCGCCGGCCCAGCCAGCGGGTCTGCCGGCCGTCGCTGATCCCGAAGTTGGCCGGGATCTCGTACGAGACATCATTGGCGTCGAGGGCGACGACCCCCACATTGCCGTGCACGAACGAGTAGGCGCCGGGTCTTCGGGTCCGCGCCGTACGCCAGATGCCGGCCGAACGGCGCCACCAGCGAACCGTCCACCCGGGGGGAGCCGCGGTGCGGGGTGAGCGCGGTGGGGGCGGCGTACGCGGGCGAGGCGGCGAGCGAGGTGCCGAGCCCGGCACCGGCGGCGGTCGCCACGCTCGCGTACGCCGCCCCCACCGCGCCGGGTCAGCCGGGTGCGCAGGTAGTCGTGCTGCTCGGCCATGCTCATGCGGCCGGCGAGCTTCTCGGGGATTCCGAAACGGGGGATGTCCATGGACCAGAACATCCACCCGCCGCCCGACGCCGCCATGTGTCCGCATGGTGGACGTGACGTGTCATGGGGTGGGACGCGCAGTAGGGTGCGGACATGTCTCGCAGCATCAATCTCGCAGTGATCCCCGGTGACGGTATCGGCCAGGAGGTCGTGGCCCAGGGCCTCAAGGTCCTCAACGCTGTTCTCCCGCAGGACGTGAAGCTGGAGACCAAGGAGTACGACCTTGGCGCCCAGCGGTGGCACCGCACCGGTGAAACCCTCCCGGACGCGGAGCTCGAAGCCCTCAAGGGGCACGACGCCATCCTGCTCGGCGCGATCGGCGACCCCTCCGTGCCGTCGGGCGTCCTGGAGCGCGGGCTGCTGCTGAAGCTGCGGTTCGCCTTCGACCACTTCATCAACCTGCGGCCGTCGAAGCTGTTCCCGAACACCGCGACCCCGCTGGCCGGCCGCCCCGACATCGACTTCGTCGTCGTCCGCGAGGGCACCGAGGGCCCGTACACCGGCAACGGCGGCTCGCTGCGCACCGGTACGCCGGCCGAGGTCGCCACCGAGGTCAGCGTCAACACCGCGTACGGCGTCGAGCGCGTCGTCCGGGACGCGTTCGAGCGGGCGAACGCCCGCCCGCGCAAGAAGCTGACGCTGGTGCACAAGAACAACGTCCTCGTGTACGCGGGCCACATGTGGAAGAACATCTTCGACAAGGTCGCGACCGAGTACCCCGAGGTCACCACCGACTATCTGCACGTCGACGCCGCGACGATCTTCTTCGTCACCCAGCCGGAGCGCTTCGACGTCATCGTCACCGACAACCTCTTCGGTGACATCCTCACCGACCTCGCCGCCGCCGTGACCGGCGGTATCGGCCTGGCCGCGTCCGGCAACATCAACCCGACGGGCACCTTCCCGTCGATGTTCGAACCGGTCCACGGCTCCGCCCCCGACATCGCGGGCCAGGGCAAGGCCGACCCGACCGCCACGGTCCTCTCCGTCGCCCTCCTGCTGCGCCACCTCGGCCACGAGGCCGAGGCGGTACGCATCGAGGACGCCGTATCCGCCGACCTCGCGGAGCGCGACGGTGTCACGAGCCGTACGACCGAACAGATCGGCGACGCGCTCGCGGTACGCGTAGCGAACTGATCCGACGACTCCGTTCCGAAGCCGCCGGGCAACCACCTCACCCGGCGGCTTCACCTTGTGCGGCCCCGGGTGCCACCATCGACCACTGGACCGCACACGCGTCGTTTCGTGCACGGCCGCCCGGGAGCGATAATCGAACGGGGCCGTGGCTCGCAACAAAACTCGGACGTCCTAGCACCTGTCTGGCAGGAGCGGCGTGAGCGCGGTCCAACACACACAACGGTGAAGGACACGCACTCATGACGACGCCCACGATCGAGCTCAAGCCCTCCTCGAACCCACTGTCCGACGCGGAGCGCGAGGCGAGCATGGTCAATCCCGGATTCGGCCGCCGCTTCACCGATCACATGGTGACGATCAGGTGGACCGAGGGCCGCGGCTGGCACGACGCCCAGCTCGTGCCGTACGCCCCGCTTTCGATCGACCCCGCCAACATGACCCTGCACTACGGGCAGGAGATCTTCGAGGGCCTCAAGGCCTACCGCCAGCCCGACGGCTCGGTCGCCACCTTCCGCCCCGAGGCCAACGCCAAGCGCTTCCAGGCCTCCGCCCGCCGGCTGGCCATGCCGGAGCTGCCCGTCGAGACGTTCATCGCGGCCTGCGACGCGCTGGTCAAGCAGGACGAGGCCTGGGTTCCGGCGCACGGCGGCGAGGAGTCCCTCTACCTGCGCCCGTTCATGATCGCGACCGAGGTCGGTCTCGGCGTGCGGCCCGCCAACGAGTACCTGTTCCTGGTGATCGCCTCGCCCGCCGGCGCGTACTTCCCCGGCGGTGTGAAGCCGGTCTCGATCTGGCTCTCCGAGAACCGGGTGCGCGCCGTCCCCGGCGGCATGGGCGACGCCAAGACCGGCGGCAACTACGCCGCGTCCCTGCTCGCCCAGGCCGAGGCCGCCGAGAAGGGCTGCGACCAGGTCGCCTACCTCGACGCGGTCGAGCACAAGTGGGTCGAGGAGCTCGGCGGCATGAACCTGTACTTCGTGTACGGGAACAAGATCGTCACCCCGGCCCTGACCGGCTCGCTGCTCGCCGGTGTCACCCGTGACTCGCTGCTCAAGGTCGCCCGCGACCTCGGCTACGAGTCCGAGGAGGGCCGCGTCTCCATCGACCAGTGGCGCGACGACACCGCGAACGGCGGCCTCACCGAGGTCTTCGCCTGCGGCACCGCCGCCGTCATCACCCCGGTCGGCACCGTCAAGTCCGAGGGCGGCGAGTGGGTCCAGGGCGACGGCACGCCCGGCGAGGTCACGATGAAGCTGCGTGAGCGCCTGCTGGACATCCAGCGCGGCGTCGCCGAGGACAGCCACGGCTGGATGCACCCCCTCGGCTAGTCATCCCGGCCCCGGGCCGACCACGTACGACGAAAAGCCGCGCCCAGCTCCCGCCGGGCGCGGCTTTCGTATGCGCGCGGGACGCCGGACAGGCCCTCCCTTCTGCCGGAGCGTGCCCGCTCACACGCTTAGAACGCCGCTCTAACCATGAGTTAGAGTGCTGCTCTAACCGAGAGGGGTGGAGACGTGCGACTGACTCCGACGGAACGCGACCGGCTGCTGCTCTTCAGCGCCGCCGAACTGGCCCGGGCCCGCCGCGCCCGGGGACTGAAGCTCAACGTCCCCGAGGCGACCGCGCTGATCGCGGACACGGTCTGCGAGGCCGCCCGGGACGGGCGCCGGCTCGCCGAGGCCATCGAGGCGGCGCGGTCCGTGCTCGGCCCCGACGACGTGCTGCCGGGCGTCGCCGACGTCGTCACCGAGGTCCATGTGGAGGCCGTCTTCGACGACGGCTCCCGGCTCGCCGTGGTCTCCCGGCCGCTGGGCGAGGGGCTGGGCGACGACGCCCCCGGGGCCGTCGTCCCCGGTCCCGCCACGCCCGAGCCGGAGCCCGCGGTGCGGCTGACCGTCCACAACACCGCGACCGTGCCGGTCTCCGTGACCTCGCACTTCCACTTCTTCGAGGCCAACCCCCGGCTCGACTTCGCCCGCGCGGCCGCCTACGGGATGCGGCTCTGCGTCCCCGCCGGTTCCTCCGTCCGGTTCGGGCCCGGCGAGAGCGTCGAGGTGGGCCTCGTACCGATCGGTGGCGAACGGATCGCGATCGGCTTCGCGGGCCTGGTCGACGGCCCGCTGGACGCGCCCGGCGCACGCGAGGAGGCCCTGCGGCGCGCCGCGGCCTGTGGATATCTGGGAGCTGAGCGATGAGCATCGATCCGTACGAGTACGCCTCCGTCCACGGCCCGCGCGCCGGGGACCGGGTCCGGCTCGGCGACTCCGGACTGACCGTCCGCGTCGAGTCCGACGCACAGCGGTACGGTGAGGAGTTCCTCGCCGGATTCGGCAAGACCGCCCGCGACGGGCTGCACCTCAAGGCCGCCGCGGTCCGCGACACCTGTGACGTAGTCATCAGCAATGTGCTGGTCATCGACGCCGTGCAGGGCATCCGCAAGGTGTCCATCGGCATCCGCGAGGGCCGGATCGCGTCGATCGGCCGGGCCGGCAACCCCGACACCCTGGACGACGTGGACGTCGTCGTCGGCACGGGCACCACCATCGTCTCCGGCGAGGGGATGATCGCGACCGCGGGCGCCGTCGACACCCATGTCCATCTGCTCTCGCCGCGCATCATGGAGGCCTCGCTCGCCTCCGGCGTCACCACGATCATCGGCCAGGAGTACGGCCCGGTCTGGGGCGTCGGCGTCAACTCGCCCTGGGCGCTGCGCCACGCGTTCAACGCCTTCGACGCCTGGCCGGTCAACATCGGCTTCCTGGGCCGCGGTTCGTCCTCCCACCAGGCTCCGCTGGTCGAGGCGCTCGCCGAGGGCGGGGCCTGCGGCTTCAAGGTCCACGAGGACATGGGCGCGCACACCCGGGCCCTGGACACCGCGCTGCGGGTCGCCGAGGAGTACGACGTCCAGGTCGCCCTGCACAGCGACGGGCTGAACGAATGCCTGTCCGTCGAGGACACCCTGAAGGTGCTGGAGGGCCGCACGATCCACGCCTTCCACATCGAGGGCTGCGGCGGCGGACACGTCCCCAACGTCCTGAAGATGGCGGGCGTCGAGAACGTCATCGGCTCGTCCACCAACCCGACGCTGCCCTTCGGCCGGGACGCCGTCGCCGAGCACTACGGGATGATCGTCTCCGTACACGACCTCAAGACGGACCTGCCGGGCGACGCCGCCATGGCCCGCGACCGGATCCGCGCCGGGACGATGGGCGCCGAGGACGTCCTGCACGACCTGGGCGCCATCGGCATCACCTCGTCCGACGCGCAGGGCATGGGCCGGGCCGGCGAGACGGTGCGCCGCACCTTCGCGATGGCCGGGAAGATGAAGGCCGAGCTGGGGCCGATGGAGGGCGACGGCCCCGGGGACGACAACGCCCGGGTACTGCGCTACATCGCCAAGCTCACCATCAACCCCGCCATCGCCCACGGCCTCTCGCACGAGATCGGCTCCATCGAGACCGGCAAGATGGCCGACATCGTGCTGTGGCGCCCCGAGTTCTTCGGCGCGAAGCCGCAGCTGGTGCTGAAGTCGGGCTTCCCCGCCCACGGAGTCACGGGCGACCCGAACGCCGCCACCGACACCTGCGAACCCCTGGTCCTCGGACCGCAGTTCGGGGCGTACGGAGCCACCGCCGCCGACCTCTCGGTGGCCTTCGTCTCGCAGGCGGCGACCCAGCTCGGCGCCGACTCGATGCCCACCCGCCGCCGCCGCGTCGGCGTGCGCGGCACCCGCGGCATCGGCCCCGGCGACCTGATCCGCAACTCCCGCACCGGAGAGGTCGCCGTGGACGCCCGCAGCGGTCTGGTCACCCTGGACGGCGACCCGCTGCGCTCCGAGCCCGCCGACTCCGTCTCCCTCAACCGCCTCTACTTCCTCTAGTTCTCCCAAGGACATCGCAGTGACCTTCCGCATGCCGCCCGAGTGGGCCCCGCACGAACGCACCTGGATGGCCTGGCCGGGCCCCAACCCCACCTTCGATACCGACGCCGAACTGGAGGAGGCCCGCGCCGCCTGGGCCACCGTCGCCCGCGCGGTCCGCCGCTTCGAACCCGTCACGATGGTGGTCGGACCCGGCCAGGAGGAAGGCGCCCGCGCGCTCCTCGGCCCGGACGTCGAGCTGGCCGTCCGCCCGCTCGACGACGCCTGGATGCGGGACATCGGCCCCACCTTCGTCACCGACGGGAACCGGCTGGCCGCCGTCGACTGGACGTTCAACGGCTGGGGCGCCCAGGGCTGGGCCCGCTGGGAGCACGACCAGCACATCGCCCGTGCCGTCGCCGAGCTGGCCGGCGTACCCGTGCAGAGCTCCCGGCTGGTCAACGAGGGCGGCGCCATCCACGTGGACGGCGAGGGCACCGTACTGCTCACCGAGACCGTCCAGCTCGGCCAGGAGCGCAACCCCGACTGGACCCGCGAGCAGGTCGAGTCCGAGATCCACGCCCGGCTCGGCACCGAGAAGGCCATCTGGCTGCCGCGCGGACTGTCCGGCGACTACGGCACGTACGGCACCCTCGGCCATGTCGACATCGTCGCCGCCTTCGCCCGCCCCGGCACCGTCGTCGCCCATGTCCAGCCGGACCCGGCCCACCCCGACCACGAGATCACCCGCGAGACCGTGCGCATCCTGCGCGAGGCCACCGACGCCAGGGGCCGCTCGCTGGACGTCGTCGAGGTTCCGGCGCCCACCGTGCTGAAGGCCGACGGCGAGTGGGTCGACTACTCCTACATCAACCACTACCTCTGCAACGGCGGTGTGGTCCTCTGCGCCTTCGACGACCCGCGCGACAAGGAGGCGGCGGCCGTCTTCGGCGAACTCTTCCCCGACCGTACGGTGACCCTCGTCGACGCCCGTACGATCTTTGCCGGCGGTGGAGGCATCCACTGCATCACGCAGCAACAGCCGAAGGTCTGAACCGTGCCCCCCGCGCCACGCCGTCGCAACACCGCCCCGCCCCGTGAGGAACTGCTGGCCGCCGCCATGGCGACCATCGCCGAACAGGGGCTCGACGGCCTCACCATGGCCGGACTCGGCCGCGAGGTCGGCATGAGCAGCGGACACCTCCTCTACTACTTCCGCACCAAGGACGAGCTGCTGCTCCAGACCCTGGAGTGGAGCGAGGGACGGCTCGGCGCGGCGCGCGGCGCCCTGATGGCCGGGTCCGCGACGGCCCGCGAACGGCTCGACGGTTACATCGACCTGTACCTTCCCGCCGCGCCCCGCGACCCGCACTGGACGCTCTGGCTGGAGGTGTGGAACCGCTCGCGGAACGCGGACGACGACGCCCGCGCCCGGCAGGCCGCCATCGAGGACGCCTGGCACCGCGACCTGGTGGCCCTGCTGGAGGGGGGCGCGGCGGCCGGGGAGTTCCGACCGGTCGACGCCGGGCGGTTCGCCACCCGGCTGCGCGCCCTGCTCGACGGCTTCAGCGTCCATGTCGCGGTCGGTCTCCCCGGCACCGGACGTTCCCAAGTCCTCGCACAGGTAAGGGAGTTCATCGGGGACTCACTCGCCGTCAGGTAGCGGCCGGGCCGCCGTGAACGAAACGCACGTAAGTACGCGCGATCGTTGCGCATTTCGCCCTTGTTACGGTCCCGGCTGTTCGGGCACGGTGACGGACCATGGGACGAGAGCAGTGGAAGAAAATCTGGGTCGGTTCGGCCGGCAACATGGTCGAGTGGTTCGACTGGTTCGTGTACGCGACCTTCGCGGTCTACTTCGCGGACTCGTTCTTCCCCGAAGGCAATGAGACCGCCAATCTCATGAACACCATGGGCATCTTCGCCGTCGGCTTCTTCATGCGTCCGGTCGGCGGCTGGCTGCTCGGCCGGATCGGTGACCGCCGGGGCCGCAAGGCCGCGCTCACCCTCACCGTCACCCTCATGTCGGCCTCCGCGATCCTCATCGCCGCCGCACCGACGTACGACGTCGCAGGGTACGGCGGGGTGGCCGTCCTGCTGGTGGCCCGGCTGCTCCAGGGGCTGTCCGTCGGCGGCGAGTACGCCGCCAGCGCCACCTACCTCACCGAGGCGTCCGCACCCGACCGGCGCGGCTTCGCCTCCAGCTTCCAGTACGTGTCCATGACCGCGGGACAGCTCGTCGGCCTCGGTCTCCAGATCGTCCTCCAGCGCAACATGTCCGAGGCGGCCCTGCACAGCTGGGGCTGGCGCATCCCGTTCATCGTCGGCGCGCTCGGCGCCGCGATCGTCTTCTACCTGCGCCGCTCGATGCTGGAGACCGAGGTGTACGCGGAGTCCGGCGCCGCCGAGCAGGACGACCGCGGCACGCTGAAGGCGCTGTGGCGGCACAGGCGCGAGGCGTTCCTGGTGATGGCGCTGACCATGGGCGGCACCGTCGCGTACTACACGTACACGACCTACCTCTCCAAGTTCCTCTCCAAGAGCGCGGGCATGGACAAGCCCACCGCCTCGCTGGTCAGCTTCTGCGCCCTGTTCGTCTTCATGTGCATCCAGCCGCTGGCCGGCATGCTCTCCGACCGGATCGGCCGCCGCCCGCTGCTGATCACCTTCGCCGTCGGCTCCACCTTCCTGACCGTGCCGATCATGACGATGCTCAAGCACGCGGGAACGTTCTGGCCCGCGTTCGGCCTGGCGCTGCTCGCCCTGGTCGTCGTCACCGGGTACACCTCGATCAACGCCTGTGTGAAGGCCGAACTCTTCCCGACCGGCATCCGCGCCCTGGGCGTCGCCCTCCCGTACGCCATCGCCAACGCGCTCTTCGGCGGCACCGCCGAGTACGTGGCGCTCTGGTTCAAGAAGGCGGGCATCGAGTCCGGCTTCTACTGGTACGTGGCGGGCTGCGCGGCGGTCTCCCTGGTCGTCTACCTGACCATGCGCGAGACCCGGGACATCGACCTGGGCCGGGTCGGAGCCAAGGACGCGGACCGGGAGAGCGCGGAGCGGTCCGGGGCGACGAGCGTCACGCCCGCATCCTGAGACGGGGCGGGGCACGGAGGCGGCCCTGTGCAAGACTGCTTCCGTGCCCTCGTTCGTCATGATTATTGGCAGCAGGCGCGCCGGTCCGCAGTGACCGTCCCGCACCACCACGTGCGGCACGGCCACCGTGCCCCAGACCCGCGCGCAGACCTCTCGCACCCGCGAGGGGTTTTTTCGTTTTCCGGCCCTCACCTCGGCCGGCGCGAGGCGCACGCGGGATGATGGGGGCAAGTGGAGCCAGATCGTCCGGATCCGCTCATCCGACAGGAGTCAGACCAGCATGACCACCAAGGCCAAGCCCACCGACGACAGTTTCCATGTCTTCGACACCACACTGCGCGACGGGGCCCAGCGTGAAGGCATCAACCTGACGGTCGCGGACAAGCTGACCATCGCCCGGCACCTGGACAACTTCGGCGTGGGCTTCATCGAGGGCGGCTGGCCCGGTGCCAACCCCCGCGACACCGAGTTCTTCGCCCGCGCGCAGCAGGAGATCGAGTTCAAGAACGCCGAGCTGGTCGCCTTCGGCGCGACCCGCCGGGCCGGTGGCAAGGCCGCCGAGGACCCCCAGGTCAAGGCACTGCTGGAGTCCGGCGCCCC
Source organism: Streptomyces sp. NPDC007164 (assembly GCF_040634135.1). Lineage (NCBI taxonomy): Bacteria > Bacillati > Actinomycetota > Actinomycetes > Kitasatosporales > Streptomycetaceae > Streptomyces > Streptomyces sp. NPDC007164. The sequence continues at coordinate 59,865 of NZ_JBEYFB010000033.1, read as the reverse complement.
GGTGATCACCCTGGTCGCCAAGTCCCACGACCGCCATGTGGAACTCGCGCTGCGCACCACCCTCGAAGAGAACCTGGAGATGGTCGTCGACACCGTCTCCTACCTCCGTGAGCAGGGCCGCCGGGTCTTCGTGGACTGCGAGCACTTCTTCGACGGCTACCGCGCCAACCCCGAGTACGCCAAGGCCGTCGTGCGCGCCGCCTCCGAGGCCGGCGCCGATGTCGTCATCCTCTGCGACACCAACGGCGGCATGCTCCCCGCCCAGGTCCAGGCCGTCGTCGCCACCGTCCTCGCCGACACCGGCGCCCGGCTCGGCATCCACGCCCAGGACGACACCGGCTGCGCCGTCGCCAACACCCTCGCCGCCGTCGACGCGGGCGCCACCCACGTCCAGTGCACCGCCAACGGCTACGGCGAACGCGTCGGCAACGCCAACCTCTTCCCGGTGGTCGCCGCCCTGGAGCTCAAGTACGGCAAGACCATCCTGCCCGAGGGCGCGCTCGCCGACATGACCCGGGTCTCGCACGCCATCGCCGAGGTCGTCAACCTGACCCCCTCCACCCACCAGCCCTATGTGGGTGTTTCCGCCTTCGCCCACAAGGCCGGACTGCACGCCTCCGCGATCAAGGTCGACCCCGACCTCTACCAGCACATCGACCCGGCCCTGGTCGGCAACACCATGCGGATGCTGGTCTCCGACATGGCCGGCCGCGCCTCCATCGAGCTCAAGGGCAAGGAGCTCGGCATCGACCTCGGCGGCGACCGGGCGCTGATCGGCCGGGTTGTCGAGCGGGTCAAGGAGCGCGAGCTCAAGGGCTACACGTACGAGGCCGCCGACGCCTCCTTCGAACTGCTGCTGCGCGCCGAGGCGGAGGGCCGGGTACGCCGCTACTTCCGCACCGAGTCCTGGCGCGCCATCGTCGAGGACCGTCCCGACGGCACGCACGCCAACGAGGCCACCGTGAAGCTCTGGGCCAAGGGCGAGCGGATCGTCGCCACCGCCGAGGGCAACGGCCCGGTCAACGCGCTCGACCGGGCGCTGCGGGTCGCCCTGGAGCGGATCTACCCGCAGCTCGCCAAGCTGGAGCTGATCGACTACAAGGTCCGCATCCTCGAAGGCCGCACCGGCACCGAGTCCACCACCCGAGTCCTCATCACCACCGGCGACGGCACCGGTGACTGGGCGACGGTCGGCGTCGCGGAGAACGTCATCGCCGCGTCCTGGCAGGCCCTGGAGGACGCGTACACCTACGGGCTGCTGCGGGCGGGGGTCGAGCCGACGGAGTAGCCGGTCCGGGCCGGGCGGGGCCGCGGAGGGCCCGGCCCCGGGCCGCGGTCAGGGGTGGTAGATCTCCTGCATCGCGGCGATCCGGCCCTGGGCGTCCGCCCGGTAGTAGAAGTACGGGGTGTTGGGCAGCTCGTGGTCCACCAGCCAGCCGGCCGGGACGGTGCGCGGGTTCCCGGTGTCGCCGACCACCTGGACCTCGGCGCCGGCGTGGATCAGGGCCGACCCCTTGCGGATGGCGGTGTACGTGACGTTCTGCTCGGCGGCGGGGTCGTAGGTGCAGCCGACCTCGGTGAAGTTCACCCGGGTGTCGCCCTGGTCGACCTCGGCGGACGCCAGTTCGAGGAAGTGGTCGTAGCCCTCCGGGTGGTAGCAGGGCTTGCCGCCGGAGCCGGTCTTCCCGCCGGTGGTGCCCTTCCCGCCGGTGGTGCCCTTCGCGGCCGGGTCCGAGGCCGGCCGGGAACCGGTGTCGGAGGCGGTGGTGGCGGAGCCGGGCAACGCCTCGGCCGTGGGGTCGCCCGCCGAGGCGGCCGGGCCGGAGCCGGTGGCTGCCGCGCCGGACTCCTCCGGGCCGCAGGCGGTGGTCAGCGCGATGACGGCGGAGCCGAGCAGCAGGGCGGCGGAAACGCGACGGCGATTCATGGGATTCCTTTGCGGGCGAACGTAGTTGACGGGATCGAGGATGCCGATCGCGCGAGCCGTGGTTCTGCCCTCGCGCGTGATGTGAAACATGGAACCCGGGCCGGCCGAAGGCCATCATGACGGGCGCGGCGGCTACGGGGACGAGCGACGGCCGCGTTCAGAAGCTGAACACACAACATGCCCTGCTCGTACGGGAGATGGGTACGGACCAATGTCGGTGTGAAGTATTGACGGCACTGTTCCGGCGGGGTTAACTCACGCCGCAACGCCGGTACCGGTTCCGGAACCGGTTGCGGTACCGGTTCCAGCTGTCCGCCATGCCTTGTCCCGGAGGCCCCGATGCGTGTCACCATCGCCGATGTCGCCCGCGAGGCCGGCGTCAGCAAGACGACCGTGTCACGGGTCGTCAACGCCAAGGGCGAGGTGGACGGTTCCACGGCGGCCCGCGTTCGTGAAGTGATCGCACAGCTCGGCTACGTACCCAGCTCCGGCGCCGTCGGACTGGCCCGCGGCAGCAGCCGTACGGTCGGCATGCTGGTGCCCTCGCTCACCTGGCCGTGGATGGGTGAAGTGCTCCAGGGCGTCGTGGACACCGTCGAGGCCGCCGACTACGGGCTGCTGCTCTTCACCTGCAACCGCGGCGCCGAGTCCGTACGGCGCTTCACCGGCCAGGTGTCGGCACGCGCCTTCGACGGGCTCCTGGTGGTGGAACCCGAGAACACCCTCGACCACCTCACCGCACTGCACCGCGGCGGCCTGCCGATCGTGCTGATCGACGACCGCGGCCACCACCCCGAATTCCCCTCCGTCGTGACCACCAACCGCGAAGGAGGCGCGAGCGCCGCACGTCATCTGCTCGCCGCCGGACGGACCCGGCCCCTGGTCATCACGGGTCCCCAGCACTTCGGCTGCGTACGCGACCGGCTCGACGGATTCCGTACCGTGCTGCCCACCGATCTCGTCGTGCACGGGGACTTCACCGAACGCAGCGGACGGCTGGCCGTGGAGCAACTTCTGGCCTCCGGCGCCGAGTTCGACTCGGTCTTCGCACACAACGACATCAGCGCGGCGGGTGTGCTGCGGGCCCTGCGCACCGCCGGGCGCTCCGTGCCGGACGACATCGCCGTGGTCGGCTTCGACGACATCCCGATGGCCGAGCACACCGAACCGCCCCTGACCACCGTGCGCCAGCCCACCCGGCGGATGGGCGAGACGGCCGCACGGCTGCTGCTCTCCCACCTCGGCGGCACGCCCGTACCCGAAGCACCGGTCGTGCTGCCCACCGAACTGGTCGTGCGCCACTCGGCGCCGTAGCGGTCCGGCCGGAGTACACGGCCCGCCGCACTCCCGCACCTCCGTATCCCCGCACGTCCGTACTTCCGTACTTCCGTACCTCCGTACCTCCGGATCCTTCCGACCGCAGTCCCTCTTGGAGTCGCCATGTCCGTACGACGTCATGCCACGTTGAGAGCGCTCTCGATCGCGACCGCGGTGGTCGCGCTCGCCGCCGGCTGCTCGTCCGCCAACTCGGGTGCCAACAAAGGGGGCGGCGCCTCCGGCGTACTGACCCTGGGCAAGCCGGACGGGCCGCAGACCGACAACAGCAACCCGTTCCTCAGCACCTCGGCGGGCGCCACGCTCGGCTACCGCTTCATGATCTACGAGCCGCTGGCCATGACGAACCAGATCCGGCCCGCGGACAAGGCCGCCCCGTGGCTGGCGACCGGCTGGACGTGGGAGTCCAACTTCACCCAGGTCACCTTCACCCTGGACCCCAAGGCCAAGTGGGCCGACGGCAAGCCGCTGACCGCCGACGACGTCGCGTACACCTTCGAGCTGCTGAAGAAGCACCCGGCGCTGAACGGCAACGGCATCCCGTTCGACGGGATCACGGTGCGGGGCAAGACGGTCGTGCTGACCTTCAAGGACTCCCAGTACGTCAACCAGAACAAGATCATCCAGCAGTTCATCGTGCCCAAGCACATCTGGGAAGGCGTCGACAACCCCGAGACCTGGCCCAACCGCACGCCCGTCGGCTCCGGCCCTTACAAGCTCAAGACGTTCACCCCGCAGACCACCACACTGACCGCCACGCCCACGTACTGGAAGGGCGGGTCCAAGGTCAAGGAGCTGCGCTACACCGCCTACAACGACAACAGCGCGGCGACCACGGCGCTGGCGAACGGCAAGGTCGAGTGGTCGTTCGTCTTCATGCCCAACTACAAGCAGCTGTTCGTCGCCAAGGACCCGAAGAACCACAAGCTGTGGTTCCCCTCCGGGCTCGGCGTCCACGGACTCTGGTTCAACACCGCCCGCAAGCCCCTCGACAACCCGGCGCTGCGCAGGGCCATGGCAATGGTCGTCGACCGCAGGGCGATCCACACCCAGGCCGAGGCCACGCTCTACCCGGAGATCACCAACCCGACCGGCATCCCGCTGCCCGCCGGTGAGTCCTTCCTCGCCCCCGAGTACAAGAGCGCCACCACCGCCCCCGACGTGGCCGGTGCCAAGAAGGTGCTCGCGGAGGCCGGATTCCGACTCGGCGGCGGCGTGCTGAAGGACCCGGCCGGCAAGCCGGTCAAGCTGACCTTCACCGACCCGGCCGGCTGGAACGACTACATCACCGGCCTCGCGATCATCAAGGACAACATCAAGCAGCTCGGCATCGAGGCCCAGGTCAAGACGCAGACCGCGGAGGCCTGGGGCGCGGACGTCGCCAACGGCGACTTCGACGCCACCCTGCACTGGACCAACAGCGGCGCCACCCCGTACGACATGTACCAGAACATCATGGACGGCGCGCTGCTCCAGCCCGTCGGCAAGGCCTCCCAGCTCGGCAACTTCGGCCGCTTCAAGAACGACGAGGCCACCGGGGCGCTCAAGGCATTCGCGGGCGCCACCGAGGACTCCGCCCGCACCGAGGCCATGAACACCCTCCAGAAGATCATGGTCGAGCAGGCGCCGATGATCCCGACGGCCGCCGCCCCGATCGGAGCCGAGTACTCCACGAAGAACTGGGTGGGCTGGCCGACCGAGGCCGACCCGTACGCGCCGCCGCAGCACACCCAGCCGTCCGCGCTCCAGATCGTGCTGAAGCTCAAGCCCGCCAAGTAGAGCCAGGGATCACGGGACACAGGGACCGGCCATGTCGAAACAGCCCGCACACAACCACGTCGTGCTCGAAGCACGCTCAGTCACCAAGCACTTCCCGGTACGGCGCACCGGACGCGACCTGCTCGCGGGCAGACGCCGGACCGTCCACGCCGTCGACGACGTCTCGCTGGAACTGCGCCGGGGCACCGTCACGGCGCTGGTGGGGGAGTCGGGATCCGGGAAATCCACCGTCGCCCGGCTGCTCGCCCAGCTGTATCCGCTGACCGGGGGCGAGATCCGGCTGGACGGCACGGCGGTGAAGGCCGCACGGGGCCGGTCCTTCCGCGCCTACGTACGCCGGGTCCAGATCGTCTTCCAGGACCCGTTCGCCTCGCTGAACCCGGTGCACACCGTGCGCTACCACCTCACCCGGGCCCTGCGGATCCACGGCCGGGCCGGCAGTGGCGAGGCGGAGCTGGAGGAGCGCCTGACCGCCCTGCTGGACCGGGTCCAGCTGACCCCGCCCCAGCAGTACCTGGACAAGTTCCCGCACGAACTGTCCGGGGGACAGCGCCAGCGGGTGGCCATCGCCCGCGCGCTCGGCGCCGATCCCCAGGTGCTGCTCGCCGACGAGCCGGTCTCCATGCTGGACGTCTCGATCCGGCTCGGCGTGCTCAATCTGCTGAAGGACCTCAAGGAACGGCTCCGCCTCGCGATCCTCTACATCACCCATGACATAGCGTCGGCCCGCTACTTCGCGGACACCACGCTGGTGATGTACGCGGGCCGGATCGTCGAGGGCGGTGACAGCGAGACCGTCACCCAGCACCCCGCCCACCCCTACACCCAGCTCCTCATCGCCTCCGCGCCCGACCCGGACCGGGCGGTCGCCGAGACGGAACAGGAGGAGACCGGCAGCGGCGAACCGCCCTCGCTGATCGCACCGCCCGCCGGCTGCCGCTTCCACCCCCGCTGCCCGAAGGCCCTGGAGCGCTGCCGCACCGAACCGCCGCCGCGCTTCGAACTCGAAGGCGGGCAGTGGGCGGCCTGCTGGCTGTACGCGGACGGGGCCGGGGGCCGGACAACCGGCTGCGGCGACGAGGAGGGTCGGCCGGACGGGGCCGGGGACCGGGGATCCGGCCGCGGCGACGGCGGGGACCGCACGCAGAAAGAAGCCGCGAAGTGAAATACCTGCTGCAACGGCTCGCCTTCTACCTGGTCACCGCATGGGCCGCGATCACCATCAACTTCCTGATCCCGCGCATGATGCCGGGCGACCCGGTCCAGGCGCTGCTCGCCCGCTTCCAGGGCCGGCTCGACACCAGTGCCGTCGATTCGCTCACCGCGCTCTTCGGCCTCGACAAGAACCAGTCGCTCTGGCAGCAGTACACCGACTACTGGTCGCATCTGCTCGACGGCGACCTGGGCCTCTCCTTCACCTTCTTCCCGACACCCGTCAGCGAGGTGATCGCCCAGTCGCTGCCCTGGACGCTCGCCCTCGTCGGCCTCACCACCCTGATCAGCTTCGTGCTCGGCACCGGCATCGGGGTCTTCACCGGATGGCGGCGCGGCTCCTGGCTGGACGGGCTGCTCCCCGTCACCACCTTCATCTCGGCCATCCCGTACTTCTGGCTGGGGCTCATCGCCATCGCGCTGTTCGCCGTGAAGTGGCCGCTCTTCCCCGAATCGGGCGGCTACGACAACGCGCTCGTCCCGGCTTTCGACTGGCCGTTCATCTCCAGCGCGCTCTACCACGGGGTGCTGCCCGGCCTCACCATCGTGCTCAGCGCGGTGGCCGGCTGGATCCTCGGGATGCGGAACATGATGGTGACGGTGTCCTCGGAGGACTACGTCATGGTCGCCCAGGCCAAGGGGCTCTCCGAGCGCCGGGTGATGTTCGGATACGCGGCACGCAACGCGGTCCTGCCCAACATCTCCGGCTTCGCCCTCTCCATCGGCTTCATTGTCGGAGGCACCCTCCTCGTCGAGATGGTCTTCTCCTATCCAGGCATCGGCCTCCAGCTCTTCCAGGCCGTCGGCGCCAAGGACTACCCGCTGATGCAGGGCGTCTTCCTGATCATCACGCTCTCCGTCCTCGCGGCGAACCTCCTGGCCGACCTGATCTACCTGGCCCTCGACCCCCGTACCCGAAGGGAGGCCTAGGACATGGCTGTCACCGCCGCCGACGAGGTCGCCGTGACCGACGCGACCGAGCCCCCGGTACCCGGCCGGCGCCGTCTGCGCTTCCTGCGCGGCCGCAAGACCGTCGTCGGTCTCGGGATCCTCGCCTTCTTCGCCGTGATCGCGGTCATCGGGCCGTGGATCGCCCCGTACGACCCGGACGCCATGAGCGACGCGCTGCTCCAACCGCCCTCCGGTGAACACTGGTTCGGCACCACGCACACCGGTCAGGACGTGCTCTCGCAGATCCTCGTCGGCACCCGCGGCGTCCTGGTCGTCGGCTTCGTCGCCGGAATTCTCGCGACGGTCCTGTCCGTACTGATCGGCGTCAGCGCGGGCTTCCTCGGCGGCACGGCCGACGAACTGCTCTCGCTGCTCTCCAACGTCTTCCTGGTCATCCCGGGACTGCCGCTGATCATCATCATCGCCAGTCTCGTCTCCGACGCCGGCGACCTCCTGATCGCCGCCGTCATCGCATTCACCTCGTGGGCGTGGGGTGCGCGCGTGCTGCGCGCCCAGACACTGTCGCTGCGGCGCCGGGACTACGTCGAGGCGGCCCGCGCGACGGGCGAATCGACCTGGCGGATCATCCTCTTCGAGGTGCTGCCGAACCTGACGGCGGTCATCGCCTCCGGCTTCGTCGGCACCGTCGTCTTCGCGATCCTCTCCGAGATCACCCTCGCCTTCATCGGCGTCGCCGACATCTCCGACTGGAACTGGGGGACCGTCCTGTTCTGGGCGCAGTCCAACCAGGCCCTGGCGCAGGGCGCGTGGTGGTGGTTCGTCCCGGCCGGACTCTGCATCGCCCTGCTCGGCATGTCGCTCGGCCTGATCAACTTCGGCATCGACGAGTTCGTCAACCCGCGCCTGCGCACGGAGACCGGCGCGTCCCGGAAGGTCCGGATGCGGGTCGGCTTCACCCCGGTGGCACGTACCGGCACCTCTGAGAAGGAGACCCGCTCATGAGCGAGCCCGTCCTCACCGTCCGCCGGCTGAACGTGGACTACGGGACCGGGGACGGTGCCGTGCACGCGCTGCGCGACATCGACCTCACCCTGCACCGGGGCGAGGTGCTGGGCCTGGCGGGCGAGTCCGGGTCCGGCAAGTCGACCCTCGCGTACGCCGTCACCCGGCTGCTCTCGCCGCCCGGGGTGATCACCGGCGGCGAGGTCCACTACCACCGGAGGGACGGCGGGGCGCTCGATCTGCTGGCCCTGTCGGCCGCCGGGCTGAGGGCCTTCCGCTGGCAGGAGCTGTCGATCGTGTTCCAGGGCGCGATGAACTCGCTCAACCCGGTGCACACGGTCCACAGCCAGCTCACCGACGTACTGCGGGCCCACCGCCCCGGGATGAAGCGGGCCGAACGGACCGCGCGGGCACGGGAGTTGCTGGCGCTCGTCGGCATCTCCGCCGACCGGCTCGCCGCCTACCCGCACCAGCTCTCCGGCGGGATGCGCCAGCGCGTGATGATCGCGATGGCGCTCGCGCTGGAGCCCGAGATCGTCGTCATGGACGAACCCACGACGGCCCTGGACGTCGTCATGCAGCGCCAGATCCTGAGCCAACTGGTCCGGCTGCGCGAGGAGCTGGGCTTCTCGGTCGTCTTCATCACCCATGACATCTCACTGCTGATCGAGTTCTCGGACCGGATCGCGATCATGTACGGCGGCCGGATCGTCGAGGAGGCGCGGGCCGCCGCGATCTACCGGGACCCCCACCACCCCTACAGCGACGGGCTGCTGCACTCCTTCCCCGCACTGCACGGCGCCCGCCGCGAACTGACCGGCATCCCCGGCTCGCCCCCGCACCTGTCCGCGATGCCAGCCGGCTGCGCCTTCCACCCCCGCTGCGGCAAGGCGCTCGACGCCTGCGCCGGTCATGTCCCGGTGCTCGCCGCACCGGACGGGGACGAGTCGCGCACGGTGGCCTGCTGGCTCCACCGGCCGGCCCCGGCGACCGCCGCACCCCGCCCGTAGCGACCCCAAGCACACCACAGGAGACCCATGAATCCCGTCATCTCCCAGGCCCACGCCCAGGCCCGCGGGCTCGCCGCCCGTGCCGTCCCCGGCCTGCCCGCCGATTTCCGCTGGGGCGTCGCCACCGCCGCCTACCAGATCGAGGGGGCCGCCGCCGAGGACGGCCGGACCCCGTCCATCTGGGACACCTACTGCAGGGCGCCCGGCATGGTCGTCCGCGGCGAGAACGGCGATGTGGCCTGCGACCACTACCACCGGATGCCCGAGGACGTGCGGCTGATCGCGGACCTGGGCGTCGACACGTACCGCTTCTCGCTCGCCTGGCCGCGCGTCCAGCCGGGCGGGCGCGGCCCGGCCAACGCGAAGGGGCTGGACTTCTACAAGCGGCTGCTCGACGAGCTGGAGGCCGCCGGCGTCACGCCCTGGGTCACCCTCTACCACTGGGACCTTCCGCAGGAGCTGGAGGACGCCGGCGGCTGGCCGGCCCGTGACACCGCCCACCGCTTCGCCGAGTACGCCGCGCTCGCCCACGAGGCGCTCGGTGACCGGGTGAAGCACTGGACGACGCTGAACGAGCCGTGGTGCTCGGCCATGCTCGGTTACGCGTACGGCAACCAGGCGCCCGGCCGGCAGGACTTCGGCGACGCGATCAGGGCCGTCCATCATCTGCTCCTCGGCCACGGCCTCGCCGCCCGGCACATCCGCGAGGCGGCCGCCGCCCGGGGCAACGAACTGGAACTCGGCATCACGCTCAACCTCGGCACCGCCACCCCCGAGACCGACAGCCCCGAGGACGCCGAGGCCTGCCGCCGCGCCGACGGGATGGGCCGCCGCCTCTACCTGGACCCGCTGGTCGGGGGCGGCTACCCCGAGGACGTCGTCGCCGACCTCGCCCTGCGCGGCGCCGTGCTCCCGGTCCAGGAGGGCGACCTGGCCGTCATCGCCACCCCGATCGACGTCCTCGGCGTCAACTTCTACCGCGGCACCCTCTTCTCCGGCGTCACGGAGGACGGCTCCCCGGTGGACGCCGAAGGGCTGCCCGTCACCCGTGGCGTGGAGCGCGATCTGCCGCGTACCGCGATGGACTGGGAGATCACCCCCACCGCCCTCACCGACCTGCTGGTGGGCCTGGAGCAGGACTACGGCGTCCCGACGGTGATCACCGAGAACGGCGCCGCGTTCGACGACACCGTCGGTGCGGACGGACAGGTCCACGACGCCGACCGCACCGCCTATCTCGCCGACCACATCGCCGCCGTCGCCGCGGCCCGCGCCGCCGGGGCCGACGTCCGGGGCTACTTCGCCTGGTCGCTGATGGACAACTTCGAGTGGTCCTACGGCTACGACAAGCGGTTCGGCATCGTCCGCGTCGACTACGGGACGCAGGAACGGACGCTGAAGGACAGCGCCAAGTGGTACCGCGACACCATCCGCCTCACCCGGGGCGGCTGAGCGCGGCGGGCCGGGCTGTCGCACCCGCCACCCGTTCGGGTTAGCTTCGAAGTATGCGGAACAGGCTGTTCCCGACGGTGCTGATCGGCCTGCTGCTGATCCTGGCGGCGGCCGTCCTCGGTATGGCCCCGGGCGCGACGCCGTCGACCGGGGCAGCCACCGTCGACGACGTCGCGCAGGCCCTGCGCAAGAGCCCGGTGTACGTCGACCCGGCGGCGTCCGGCCAGCTCTCACCGGGCCAGGTCGCCGCCCTGACGAAGAAGATCAAGGACGCCGACAAGCCGGTGTTCGTGGCGGTGCTGCCGCGGACCTCCGCGTTTCCCGCGAAGACCCTGCTGACCACCCTGCGCACCGACACCGGAATCAGCGGTGTCTACGCGGTCCGCCTCGGCAACGGCTTCGACGCGGGCGCCGACCCGCAGGTGATGCCCACCCGGGCGGTCCACAACCTCACCGCCGCGGTGAAGACACCCGGCGCGGACACCGGCGCCGCGACCCAGCTGAACGCCTTCGTCGACCGGGCCGTGGAACAGGCACGGGGCAGCGCCCCCGCCTCCTGGGGCGGCTCGTCCGGCGGCGGGTCGTCGTCCGCCGTCGGGCTGATCACGGTCGGCGCGCTCCTGGTGCTGGGCGGCGGCACGGCCTGCGCGATCGTGCTCCGCAACCGGAAGCGCAAGGAGAGCGAGGAGCGGGCCGCGCTCGACAAGCTCCGGGTCGTCGTGGACGAGGACATCACCGCGTACGGCGAAACCCTGGACCGGCTCGACTTCCACCCCGCCGAGGCGGGCGCCGACGACGTCATGCGCGCGGACTACGAGCGGGCGCTCGACTCGTACGAGACCGCGAAGTCCCGCATGTCCGCGGCCCGCCACCCGTCCGACGTGCGCGGGGTCACCCAGGCCCTGGAGGACGGCCGCTTCTCCCTCGCGGTCCTCGATGCCCGCCGGACCGGCGGCGAACTGCCGGCCCGCCGCCCGCCGTGCTTCTTCGACCCGCGCCACGGCCCCTCGGTCGCCGACGCCCGCTGGTCCCCGTCCGGCGGCACGGCACGCGAGGTCCCGGTCTGCGCGGCCGACGAGGTCCGGCTGCGCGCGGGCGAGGAACCGCTGGGCCGCACCGTCGACACCCCCGACGGCCGCCGCCCGTACTGGGAGGCGGGCCCGGCCTACGGTCCGTGGGCGGGCGGCTACTTCGGTGGCGGCCTGCTCCCCGGCCTGCTCGCCGGCACGCTGCTCGGCTCCATGCTGTCCAGCCCCGCGTACGCGGCGGAGTACGGCGGCGGCGACTTCGGCTCCGGCGGGGACTGGAGCGGCGGCGACTTCTCCGGAGCCGACTTCGACTCCTCGGGCTTCGACGGCGGAGGCTTCGGAGGGGGAGGCGACTTCGGGGGCGGCGGCGGATTCGACGGGGGCGGGTTCTGAGCCGCCGACCGGCGACCGATGACCGCTCGGGCAGGTGCGATTCATGCTAGACCTGAAGTTATGTCTGGTATCGGCCGATTCCGGGCGCGGCTACGACGCCCCGTCCGGCGATCACATCGGCACGATGGAGGACGCCCGGGCCGACAGGCGCCCGCGCCGTCGGGCCGGGACCCGGCGCCCTGGTCGCCCGGTCGCGAACTGCGCTCCCTGTTCAGCCTGCGCACCGTGGCCGGCCAGGTCTTTGTCTTCGTCCTCGGCCTCGTGATGCTGCTCATCGCGGCGGGGGCCGTCGCGCTGGTGGTGCAGGGTCGCCGCGACAGCATGGCCGACGCCCGCGCCCGCACCCTGAGCGTCGCCGAGACCTTCGCCCACGCGCCCGGAACCGCCGCCGCACTGGACAGCAGGAATCCCACCGCGATCCTCCAGCCGCGTGCCGAGGAGGTCCGCAAGCTGACCCATGTCGAGTACATCGTCCTGGCGGGCCGGCAGGGCATCCGGTACACCCACCCCGACCCCGCGCTGATCGGCAAACACCTCATCGGCCCGTACAAACAGGCACTGGCCGGGCACGGGTTCACCGAGACCTTCAGCGGAAGCCTGGGGCCCTCGGTCAACTCGGTCGTGCCCGTGCCCCGGACGGACGGCTCGATCGCCGGAATTGTCTCGGTGGGGATCACCGTCGAGTCCGTGAACAGCGTGGCGGACCGCTCCGTCCCGCTCGCCGCGGGCGCCGCGGCGGTCGCCCTGGCGCTCACCGCGGGCGGCGCGGCGCTTCTGAGCAGGCGGCTGCGCCGCCAGACCCACGGCCTCGGGGCCGCCGAGATGACCCGGATGTACGAGCACCACGACGCGGTGCTGCACGCGGTCCGCGAGGGCGTCCTCATCGTCGAGGCCGACCGCCGACTGACCCTCGCCAACGACGAGGCCCGCAGGCTTCTCGACCTGCCACCGGACGCCGAGGGCAGGGCGGTGGCGGACCTCGGGCTGGACCCGGACACCGCGGAACTGCTGGTCACCGGCCGGACCGTCACGGACGAGGTGCTGCGGGCCGGCAACCGGCTGCTGGCCGTCAACCTCCGCCCGACCGACACGCACGGCGGGCCGCCCGGCATGGTGGTGACGCTGCGGGACACCACGGAACTGCGCGCGGTCACGGGACAGGCGGAGTACGCCACCGAACGGCTGCTGCTCCTGTACGAGGCGGGCGCCCGGATCGGCACCACCCTCGATGTGACCCGCACGGCCCAGGAGCTGGCGGACGTGGCGATCCCCGGATTCGCCGACGCCGCGTCGGTCGACCTCGCCGACCCCGTACTGCGCGGGGACGAACCGACGACACCGGACGGTGGCACGCTGGAGATGCGCCGCACGGCCGTCGCGGCGGTCCGCGCGGACCACCCGCTGTACCCGGTCGGCCATGTGGTGGGCTTCGTCCCCACCAGGACCCGGGCCATGCGGGTGCACAGCGACGACGCCGATCTGCAGAGCGACTTCCTGAAGCTGGGCTGGCGGAACTGGGATCCCGACGTGGCCGAGCGGATCAGACAGCGGGGCTTCCACTCGCTGCTGTCGGTGCCGATGCACGCCCGCGGCACGGTTCTGGGCATGGCCAACTTCTGGCGCTCGGGCGATTCGGAGCCGTTCGGCGAGGACGACCTGTCCTTCGCGGAGGAACTGGTGGCCCGGGGCGCGGTCGGCGTGGACAACGCCCGCCGCTACACACGGGAGCACGCGCTGGCCGTGACCCTGCAGCGCAGTCTGCTGCCGCGCGGCCTGCCCGAGCAGAACGCCCTCGATGTCGCCTACCGCTATCTGCCCGCGTACGAGGGGGTGGGCGGCGACTGGTTCGACGTGATCCCGCTGTCCGGCGCCCGGGTGGCGCTGGTCGTCGGCGACGTGGTCGGACACGGTCTGCACGCCGCGGCCACCATGGGGCGGCTGCGCACCAGCGTCCACAACTTCTCCTCGCTGGATCCCGCTCCCGACGAACTCCTCGGGCATCTCGACGAACTGGTCAGCCGGATCGACCGGGACGAGGCCGACGACGACGCGGAGATCGCCGGAGCCACCTGCCTGTACGCGATCTACGACGCGGTCTCCGGGAACTGCGCGGTGGCCCGGGCCGGCCACCCCGGGCCCGTGCTGGTCCTGCCCGACGGCACGGTCGACTTCCCCGAGGTGCCGACCGGACTCCCGCTCGGCATCGGCGGCATGCCCTTCGAGGCGGCCGAGTTCCACGTACCCGAGGGGAGCCGGCTGGTCCTGTACACGGACGGGCTCGTGGAGCGCCGGGGCCGGGACATCGACACCGGCCTCGCCCTGCTGCGCGCCTCCCTCGCCGGCCGCGACCGGACACCGGAGGAGACCTGCGACGACGTGCTCGACGCGCTGCTGCACGACCGGCCGAACGACGATGTCGCGCTGCTCGTGGCCCGCACCCGCACGCTCGATCCCGACCAGGTCGCACAGTGGGCGGTGGCCACCGACCCGGCGGCCGTCGCCGGGGTCCGCAAGAACGTCGCCCAGTGGCTCACCGACCGGGGCCTGGAGGAGGAGGCGTTCGCCACCGAGCTGATCCTGAGCGAACTGGTCACCAACGCGGTGCGCTACGGCACGGCGCCCATCGAGGTCCGCCTGCTGTACGACCGCAACCTGATCTGCGAGGTCTCCGACAGCAGCAGCACCTCCCCGCATCTGCGCTACGCGGCGACGACCGACGAGGGCGGCCGGGGCCTGTTCCTCGTCGCCCAGTTCGCCGAACGCTGGGGGACCCGTTACACCGAGACGGGCAAGGTCATCTGGTCGGAGCAGACGGTCGGCGAGCCCGAGGCGGACGAGCCGCAGCCGAACGCCCTCTGACGTCACCCCTTCACCCCTTCTCCGTTGTTTGCCGTTCCAGCAATGATATTTGCCGATATGACGCCGGGTCGCGGACCCTCTCGGAAGAAGGCGAGAGAGAGGTGCTCCCCATGAGCGACATGACCGGCGGCGCGACCGGCGACATGACCAACGACGTGACCGGCGACGTGACCGGTGATCGGGGCATGAACGGCGGTACGGACCGCCCCTACGACGTGGTGGTGATCGGCGGCGGCGCCGCCGGACTGAGCGGAGCCGTGACCCTGGCCAGGGCACGGCGCAGTGTCCAGGTGATCGACGCGGGACACCCGCGCAACGCCCCGGCCGCACACATGCACGGCTACCTGGGACACGACGGCATCCCGCCCTCGGAGCTGCTGGCCATCGGCCGGGACGAGGTGACCCGTTACGGGGGTGAGGTCGTCCGGGGCGCCGTGGCGGGCGCCGAGCGGCTGCCCGACGGCACGGGATTCCGTGTCGTACGCGAGGACGGGGCCGTGGTCGTGGCGCGGCGGCTCCTGGTGACCACCGGCCTGGCCGACGGACTTCCCCCGGTGCCGGGCGTGGCCGAGCGGTGGGGGCGCGAGGTCCTGCACTGCCCGTACTGCCACGGCCGGGAGGTCGCCGCCCGCCCGATCGGCGTCCTGTCCACCGGACCGCTGGCCGTGCACCAGGCGCTGCTGTGGCGCCAGTGGAGCGAGAACATCACCCTCTTCCGCCACACCGGCCCCGAGTTCACCGACGGGGAGTACGAGCAGTTGGCCGCCCGCGGCATCGCCGTGGTCGACGGCGAGGTGACCGGCCTCGATGTGACGGACGACCGGCTGACCGGGGTGCGGCTGGCGGAGGGCCGGAGCGTCGCGTGCGAGGCCGTGGTCGTGCAGCCCCGCTTCACCGCCCGCGCGGACGTGCTGGCGGGCCTGGGCCTGGGCGCGGCCGAACTGAAGATGGGCGGCGAGGTGATCGGGACGTACGTCGAGTCCGACGCGGCCGGGGCGACGGAGGTGCCCGGCATCTGGGTGGCCGGCAATGTCGCCGACCCGAAGGGCCAGGTCGTCGCGGCGGCCGCCGCCGGGGTACAGGCCGCCGCCGCGATCAACGCGGACCTGATCACCGACGACGTGAACCGCGCGGTCGCCGCCCGCCGCGCCTGACGCCGACCGGGCCCGCCCCGAAACGCCGAGCGCCCGCCTCCCTCCCCGGCGGGGGAGGAGGGAGCGGGCGCGCTCGGGTTCAGGCGTGGCGGGTGGCGCAGGGCGTCAGGCCTGAGTCACGGCGGACTTGATCGCGGAGATGTCGAAGTTGAGCCTGACCTTGTCGCTGACCATCACGCCGCCGGTCTCCAGCGCCGCGTTCCAGGTCAGGCCCCAGTCGGAGCGCAGGATGTCGGCGCTGCCCTCGAAACCGACCCGCTCGTTGCCGTAGACGTCGGTGGCGGAGCCGTTGAACTCCAGGTCGATGGAGAGCGGACGCGTGACGTCCTTGATGGTGAGGTCACCGGTGACGCGGTACGTGTCACCGCCGAGCTGCTCGGCATGCGTGGAGCGGAAGGTCATGAGCGGGAACTTCTCGGCGTCGAAGAAGTCGCCGCTGACCAGGTGGCCGTCGCGGTCGGCGATGCCGGTGTCGATGCTGCCGATCCTGACGTCGATGGACGCGGTGGAGTTCGCCGGGTCGGAGCCGTCCAGCTTCAGTGTGCCCTCGTGCTCACCGAAGGAGCCGCGCACATTGGTGACCATCGCGTGCCGCACGGTGAAGCCGATGCTGCTGTGCGCCGGGTCGATCGCGTACTCGCCGGTGAGGGCGGCCAGGGCCGGGTCCACGGCGGGGGCGATGGTCGCGGTGGTGGCGGACGGGGCGTTGTTGTTCTTGCGGTTGAACAGAGCCATGGCTCCTCCTCGGGGGACGTGATCGAGCGGGGTCGAAGTGATTGTTTAACCTTCAACGAGAATGACTGTAGCGCGATCTAGTTCAACATTCAACATCTGGGTGGAAGGGTGTCGCTCGAAGGGTGCCGATGAGCGGTGCCGATCAGGGGCGTCGGTCGAAGGGGCCAGTGGGGAGCGTCGATCGAAGGGCGCCGTGAACGCAGACCGAACGTCGGCTCAATTACTGCCGACCGTTGCCGCCCCCCTCTGGCGGACGCGCGTAGAACTCGGGCAGTATCTGCATACCCTTACTTGTCATGAGCAGGAGGAGTCCCCCATGTTGTCCCATATGAGACTGCGCCCCGTCCTGACCGCATTCGCCCTCGTCCTGGGCGTTCTCTTCGCCCCCGGCGTCGGTGTCCTCGGCGGTGGCGCCCCCCAGGCCCACGCCGCCACCAAGCTCACGCACGCCGAGGCCACCGCCCGGTTCAGCTCCTCCGGAGTCACCTGGTCGTCCTCCGGCGGCTGCTCCAACCGCAACGTCGCCACCTGCACCTCGTTCGACCAGCTCAACCTGGCCACCGCCCAGGGCGCCCAGACCCTCAAGGGCGCCACGGGCTGCGCGCTGAACATCACCGGCGGCACCGAGACCGGCCATGCCAGCGGCACGTACTCGCACTGGAACGGCTACAAGCTCGACTTCGCCAAGTCGACCTGCCTCACCAACTACGTCCACAACGTCTTCACCTACATCGGTGTGCGCGGTGACGGTGCCCCCCAGTACCAGGCGGGCTCCGGCAACGTCTACGCCGACGAGGGCAACCACTGGGACGTGACGTTCTACAACTGCGGCGGCTGCTGACCTCGGCGCACGTCGACCCGCACGGGGTGCCCCTGTCCGCCGGACAGGAGCACCCCGCTCTGTTTTCCGGCGGACGAGGGCACCCCGTCGATCCGAACGCGTGACGGATTAGCATGGTCAACTGCCGAGGCTCCGAACCGAGCTGACCAGCCATCGCGATCACCAGGAGGGTTCATGTCCTTCGAAGAGGAGTGGGCCGGCCTCAAGGCGGACGCGGCCGCCCGCATGCAGCTGAACAGCGCGCCGGCCGAGGGTCCGGGCGCGGGGCCGTCCGGCGGGGACCTCGTCGTCCACGACGACGAGTTGGGCAAGATCGGCCATTTCGCCTACCGGTTGCACAACAACCTGAAGGCCGACGGCAAGCACGCCCGGACCACGACCGAGGCCGCCGGTACGAGCCTGGCATCGGACGGGTTCGAGATGGGCAAGGCACTGACCGCCGCATCCAAGGCCTGGGACAAGCAGGTCGGGACGCTGGCCGATGCCTGCGCGCACATCTCCAACCACCTCGACTTCTCGAAGGCGTCGAAGAAGAAGGACGACGAGTGGGTCGCCGCCCAGGTGAGCGCGTCCAAGATCGCCGACTACTACGACGTTCCCGAAGAGGACACCAAGCCCTCGATCCCGAAGCCCGAAGGCCCCATCATCTGATTGCGCCCCTCCTTCCCTTCCTGCTCACTGCCCTTCATTCCCCACCCAGGCGAGGTGCACGGTGCTGGTTTTCCAGCAGCTTCTCAACCTGAAGACCAAGCCGCTCGATTCGGCGATCGACGACTGGGTCGCCATGGTCAAAAAACTCAAGGAACTCGCCAAGGACGCGGGCGACATGAGTTCCTATGCGCAAGGGACGGCCTGGAAGGGCGAGAACGCTTCCGTCACCAAGCCGTTCGTCACGAGGACGGCGGCCGAGTTCACCGACGCGGTGATCCAGGCCGAGAGCATCGTCAACATCCTCAAGGACGCCTACGGTGAGCTGACGCGAGCCAAGGCCGATCTCGAAACGATCTACGAGAACCCGCCGCACGGCCTCAAGATCGACCCGGACGGCGTCATCACGCATCCGGAGGGCTCCAGCGCGGCCCAGGGTGACGTCGACGCACTCGTCGATCGGCTGGAGGCCATTCTCCAGCGCGCGGTCGACGCCGACGCGCTCTGTGCCTGGGGACTGAGAGATCTCACCAAGGACCCGCACGAGTTCAGCACCATGCACTACGGCTCGCTGAAGGACGCGAAGACGGGCATGGTCCAGGAGCAGCGGACGAAGCTGGACAAGACGGAGTACGAGCCCCCCAAGAAGTGGGGCAGCGGCACCATCAAGCCCATTGCCGAGTTCCTCAGTTACCGGTCCTGGATGGGCGGCGGCGAGGCACTCCTGCGCGGAGACGTCAACGGCGCGATACAGGGATTCATCGGCGGCACGCCTGCCTACGCCGCCGGCGAGGCCAGCAAGCATCTGGAGAAGGGATCGATCCTGAGCGACGTGAAGGGGAAACACCACCGCCCCACGTTCATGAACTCGATCGGCAAGTTCGGCGGCAAGATATTCGGTGCACCCGTCGCCGTGGTGGCGACGGGAATCGACTTCTACTACACCCCGTCGAAGAAGGAACCCGGTGACACCCACGTGGAAGCCCCGGCAGCACCCGGAAAGGTGAGGTACCGGTGACGCACTCCGCAGGCCCGCCGCCGCCCGGCCGCCGCCGTCCCAACCTGTGGCACTGGCTGAGCCCCCGGGGATCACGGGCGTTCGTCCTCGGCGTCGCCATGGCCGTCGGCGGGCTCGCCGGCGGGGTGCGCGCCGCGGTGGCCGGGGAGGGGATCTGGAAGTCCGCCGGCATCTTCGGCGTGGGGGTGCTCGGAGTCGTTCTCACCGTCGCGTGGATCGTGACGTACACGCGGGAGCGCTGAGGAGAGGGCGGCTCCGCGGGTCCATGTCCCGGAGTGCGCGTGGTGCGATTGGAAGGTGCGGTTCGATGTACACGACGGAGTCGGCGGAGGCCCGCATCGAGGATGCGGGCAACTTCCTGGTCGCGCCTTCGGCGTTGCGGGACCATGACGTGGTCAGGGACTTCTTCGGGTCCACGATCACGCCGGGGGACATTGCCTCCGGTTCGACCGACCTCGCGCAGCGGACCGTCTACCTGTGCGGCGACGTGTCCGGGATCAGCGCCGGTCAACTGCGGGCGGCGGACCGGGTGTTCGTTGTCCGGGAGCTGTCACGCGGCTACGACGAGGACGACGGCAGTCCCTGGAGCCTCGTGGGCCTCGGCCGGGTTCCCCGCCGCGTACACGGCGTCGGCGTGTACTACCCCCGTTTCTTCGGCCCCGGCGCCGATCACTTCGGACGGATCAGCGCGGAGCACGCGTTCCAGTCCTTGACGGAGTCCACCAAGCCCGGAACGGCCCGTCGCAGCGGAATCTATCTGACGCCCGTCACGCAGAACGGCGACGAACTGCATTTCCGCCTGCTCCGGTGCTCCACGAATCTCTCGGGGCCGACCGAGAGCTTCGGCCCGACCGACACGGGCATCGTCGAGGAGCTGAACCGCGAGGCCGCCGCTGTCTTCCGGAACCAGGCGCCGCTGAATCACGTTCTCGCTCAGATCTACCACAACACCCTTGCGACGGCCGGGCGCAAGCAGTCCAAGGCCAAGATCTCGGCCCATGCCGACAAGACCAAGGACATGCCCGCCAACGGCATCATGGCCTTCTGCACCTTCTACGACCGGCTCGACAAGCTGCGGCCCCTGGCCGAAGACGCCTTCGACTACGGTCTGAAGGGCGCCAGCGGGCTGACCAGACTCCATTTCCGCCTCAAGGATCCGAACGGGGAACGCGACGGGGCCGCGCTGCCCGCGCAGTTCACCCTGACTCTCCACCCCGGCTCCGTGTTCTTCATGCCGCTGTCCACCAACCGCCTGTACACGCACGAAATCCGGCCCTCGCCGCTGGACGCCGAATCGCTCCCGACCCGCCTGGGATACGTGGTGCGCTGTTCGAGCGCCGAAGCCGTTCACAAGGACGGCCAGACGTACCTCAAGGCGGCCGGAGACGGAGACCTGG
Source organism: Streptomyces sp. NPDC007164 (assembly GCF_040634135.1). NCBI lineage: Bacteria > Bacillati > Actinomycetota > Actinomycetes > Kitasatosporales > Streptomycetaceae > Streptomyces > Streptomyces sp. NPDC007164. The sequence goes on along the minus strand of NZ_JBEYFB010000033.1, from coordinate 39,163 downwards.
TGAAGCTGGGGCCGCCCACAGCGGAGGGCATGGACGAGCTGCGCAGGCTGTACGCCGAGGAGAACAGGACCTCGTCCTTCATCGACTACGGCGACGAATTCCTCTTCAGCATGAACTCGGGAGACTACGTTGCCCCCCACGTCTAAGATCTCGGACGAGATCCTCTCGTACGCGTTGCCGACCGAGGGGAATCTCTTTGGGGAGCTGTCCGCGTCGGCCCGTCTGGAAGACGTGGGAAAAGGCCGCCGAGGCGCCGTGCTGACCAGGGCCGACGAGGCGGACGGTGTGCCTCTCGTACGTACGACCACTCGATACGGCAGCCCGACGCAGCGTTTCCGGGCGGTGCACGAACGGCTGGCGCAACGGATTCAAGAACGGATTCAAGAACGGGCTGCGCTTCCGGTCGGCTTCAACAACGCCCTCATCGAGAACTACACGAACGCCTACCGAACCATGGGCAGCCATTCCGACCAGGCCCTCGATCTCGCCGACGAGTCGTATATCGCCGTCTTCTCCTGCTACCAATACCCCGAAGCGGGCCCGCCGAGGAAGCTGATCTTCGAGTCGAAGGAGTCCGAGGGCGAGAAGTTCGAGATCCCCCTCGCCCACAACAGCATCGTTGCGTTCTCCGTCGAATCGAATCGGCGACTTCGGCACAAGATCGTCATGGACGCGCCCGCCGGGACGCCGGACAACCAGTGGTTGGGCGTGACGTTCCGGACGTCGAACACCTTCCTCCGGTTCCGCGACGGACACGCATACCTTCCGCAGGGCGCGCGCCTCAGGCCGGCCGACGATGAGCAGAAGCGCGAGTTCTACCGACTACGGCGCCGTGAGAACAACGAAACGGACTTCGTCTACCCCCAGCTGGCGTACACCATCAGCGAGAGCGATCTGATGCCGCCCGTCTGACCCCGGGGGAGGGGCGCGGCGCGACGGCTACAGCTGCACGGCCATGGTCACGGTCACTTCGTCACCGGCCGAGATCCCCTGCGGCTTGCGGACCGCGTTCTTCAGCGGCAGCAGGTATCCGCCGTCCTTGGGAAAGAGCGACGTGGTGAAGGCGGTCTCGCCGATGCGCGCGTCCACGGGGACCGCACCCCAGCCGTACGTGGCCAGCGCGGCCACCTCGCGGATGTCGGAGGCCTGTTCGGCGGGCACGGCGGCGAAGTAGAACGGCGAAGGCCCCCGCCACTCGATGACGCGGCCGGTGAATTCAACGTGCACGAGGTCGATCCGTTCATCGGGGACGGTCCGGATTCCGGGCAGCGTACACGCGGGCCCACTCGGCACCGGAGGTGGCGGTCGCCTGCCCGTGGGAGGCGGCTCCTGGACTCTGCGGCTCGTTGAAGGCCCGCTGCCGGTCCCCGTGGCTCAGGTTCGGCAGCTCGCGTGCCGGCGACCTGGCTGAGCCTCGCCCGGACCATCGCGGTTGCGGATTCGTCACGCAGAGTGGCGATAAGTTGATCGGCTCGGCGTGGCGGTGACTTCCTTCTGCTCTCTTCCGATTGGCAGTTGTGTCTCCGCAAGTTGTCCACCTGCCCCCTTCGGCGGGGCCTTGACGCGGCTTGAGCGAGATTTGCATTGCGGAAGATGGTTCGGCTTTAGGCAGGGATCCTGCCTCCGCACGTCAGTGGGCCGGGAGAAACGAAACGGTCGCCTGGGGCAAGCGCTTCCATGAATTTAAGTACCTCACGGTCTGTTTCTCGCGGTCGGGTCGGCTGTACTCGCTTCACGGGCTCGGCGGCTTAGCTGCCGCAAGCCCTCGCTGGAGTGACGCAGGTCACTCTTGACTGACCCTGATCTCGCCCTGATATTTGGCTGACTTTTGTGAAGGTTATGTGGGTAATGGGGCGGGATTTGTGAACGGTGGGTTGTGGCGTCGAGCGCGTCACGGTGTGTGCGCTGGCCGTCACGGCCACGGTGATGGGTTCGGTTCCTGCTCTGACCTGGCAGGCAACGGCCGTTCCCGCATCGGTTGGTGACGCTGCGAAGGAATCGGCCTCACCGGAGTTGAGGGCTGCGGCTGCATCGGGTGAGCGTGTGGAAGTCGTGGAGGAGCGAACCGAGCGGGAGACGGTGTTCGCGAACCCCGACGGGGCGACGTTCACGCTGGAGAAGTCGGTCGCACCGGTCCGGGTCGCCGCCCAGGGTGGCGGCTGGGTGGAACCCGACGCAACGCTGGTGAAAAAAACCGACGGTTCGGTCGGTCCGAAGGCAGCGGCCGTGGGCCTCTCGTTCTCCTCCGGCGGCACCGACGGAGAGTTCTCCGGCGGCGACAACGGCATGAGCGTGGGCAAGTGCGGATCCGCGGTGATCGGCGGCATTTCGTACTACTGCGGCAGCGGATACGTGAACCGGATGTACTTCGAATTCGACCCGGGCAATCTGAAGGGAAAGCACATTCTGGACGCCCGGTTCAATGTCACGGAGACGTGGTCGTTCTCCTGCGACGCGCGGTGGGTCGATCTGGAGCGTACGAACAACATCTCGCCGTCGTCGAAGTGGCCCGGCCCCACAAAGCTGGACCAGATGGGCGACCGGAACGTGTCCGCCGGACGCGGCAGCAACTGCAGTCCGTCACAGCCGCGCGCTCCGATCAAATTCCATGACAACGCGGCGGAGCCGGACGAGAACCTGACGCCGACCGTTCGGAACTTCGCCGCCGGAAAGATCTCACGCCTGACGCTGATGCTGATGGCCAAGGACGAGAAGGACACGGTCTCGTGGAAGCGATTCGACGACGACGCGGTCCTGAGCGTTGATTACGTGGGCAAGCCGGCCAAGCCGAGCGCCATCGGCCTGGTCACGGGGTCCAGCCAGACGTGCACGACCAACGAGTCCGCCCCGGCGATCGCCACCGATCCCACCCCCGCATTGACCGCCACGACCCAAACGGAATCAGGTGGAGAACGAGGGGCCAGCCTGCGGATCGTCATGTCCCTGGACAAGAAGACCGGCACGACCTGGACCAAGGCAGTGGGAGACATGCTGGTCCCGTCCACTCCGGTCGGCGACAACTTCAAGGCGACCGATTCGTTCTCCGCAACACTGGAAGAGAACACGGTGTACCGCTACCGGGCCTGGACCCGGTCGTACTACGGGTCTCAATACCTGGCCGGTCCGTCGAACGCTTCCACGACCGGCTGGTGCTACTTCAAGGTCGACAGCAAGGCGCCCAAGCCCCCGACCATCACGTTCAACGCCACCGGCCCGTACACCCTGTGCCTGCCGAACGCGTGTGTCCCAGGAGGCAAGCCTGGCCAGGCTGGGTCCTTCACCCTCGGCCCGGCAGCCGGGGACGTCAACACCGCGTACCGGTACAAGCTGTCCACCGACACGGCATGGTCGGCCTACGTGCCCGGAGCGACCGTGAAGATCGCTCCTGTCCCGCCGACCTCGGGCACGATCACCCTGGATGTGGCGGCGAAGGACAACAACGGCCCAGGAGCCGAAAACTCCGTCGATTTCGTCGTCAAGGAGGGCGACGGACCGGTCGGACGATGGAACTTCCACGACACGGGGAACGAGGCGGTGGACTCCTCCACCACCGACCCGAAGCTCCAGGACAACGCCGCCCTCGCCGGTGGCGCGGTCCGAACCACCCAGGGACGCCGTGGCGAGATCACGGCCAAGCCGGCCACCGAGACCACCCCGGCCGAGAAGGTCACGGACAGCGGCCTGAGTCTCAACGGCACCACGGGTTACGCCGCGACAGCGGGTCCTGTCATCGACACCCGCGCCTCGTACACCGTGGCCGCGTGGGTCCGCCTGGGCTCGGCTTCTCAGGACGCCACCGTGCTGGGGCAGAACGGAGTGAATCGCAGTCCGTTCCACCTTGGCTACGAGCAGAGCACCAAGAAATGGTCCTTCCGCGAGGCCACCGCCGACACACCGGCCGGCGGGACGCCGTCCTACCAACGGGTCAGCTCCAAGAACCAGGCACTTCCCAAGGTGTGGACCCACCTGGTGGGAGTGTTCGACTCCGCAGGCAAAACGATCAGCCTGTACGTCAACGGTGAGCTTCAGGGCACCACACCGTTCGCAACGGCATGGGCGGCGACCGGTCCGCTGCAGATCGGTCGCGCTCAATCGTCGGGCACGTACGCGGACCACTTCCCGGGCGTGATCGATGAAGTCGCGACGTGGCAGGCCGCATTGACCGACGTGCAGGTGAAGGAGGAGAGCAGGCTTCTCGACGCGGTCAAGAAGCCTTCTGTCGAACTCGTCGCCGCATGGAACCCCGCTCAGGCGACCGGCACCTCCCTGACGAACAGTGCCGCCGGCTACGACGGAGCCCTGTCCCTCTCTTCGGGAGCCTCGCTGGTCGGCGACGAGTTGGTGCTGGACGGCACAGCAGGGGCCGGGAGCGCGTCGGGCCCGGTGGTCGATGACTCGGGTTCGTTCACGGTGACGACGCAGGCCGTCGTCGACGCCGCCGGGATGGTGAAGAAGCCGGATGGCTACAGAGCCCAGATCCTCGGCCAGCGCACGGCCACCGGATCTTCCTGGAGCCTGTGGTTCGAGAAGACCGGCACCCGGCAGGAACCCGCGCTCGACGAGAACGACGAACCGGTCATCGACGAGAACGGCAACCCCGTGAACAAGACCGTGCCTGTGGGCCAGTGGCACTTCGGCCGCCTGACCGCGGACGGCACAGGGACATCAGTCGTCAGCAACGAGGACGCCGTCCTCGATTCCGAGGTACGCCTCACCGGTGTCTATGACGCCCAGGGCGGCACAATCCAGCTCTACCTCACCGCGGACCCCCAGAGTGACGGCCCCATAACCTACACCGCACAGGTAGGGAGCGGTGAGTTCTCCGTCGGCAAGGGATACCTCGGCGCCTGGGGCAACTACCTGCCCGGGCGGATCGGCGATATCCGGATCTGGTCGGGAGCGCTGGGCGACGAAGCCCAGGTGAGCGACATCGTCGGCACCTGACCCTTCCTGCCCCGTACCCGACCGCGCATGGAGCGGGGGCCGGACTTCATGACGGCCCCCGCCAGCTTCCAGCCCCGCTCCGCCACATCGCCGCCGCTCGTTGCCGGACGGCGGCACCCCCTGGAGAAGAAGACGTGTCTGTGTCCAGAACCTTCGCCTCGTTTCTGAAACACGGCGGAAAGCGCCGCTCCGCCCCGGGCACCCGGAAACTCCGTATACCCGTGGTCGGGGCGCTGGTCCTGGTCCTGTCCGTGCCGGCGGGTCTCACCCCTCTTGCCGTCGCGGCGGACCCGCTGGGACGGCCGGACGTTCCGGCGCCCCTCGTGAGCAAGGTCAGGGCGGTCTCCGCGCTCGGGGCGAAGGAGGCCCGCGAGCGGGTGGCGAAGAACAGAGCCGCCAACGACAAGCAGGCCGCACAGGCACGCAGCGAGCGCGCCGCCCACTGGCCGAAGGCTTCACACAGCACGCAGAAGATATCCGGCAAGCCGGGAACGGGCCCCGTCCTGGTGACAGCCCCCCGCCCGGCGAAGGCCGCCGCGCACGGCGGAAAGCCGGCCGCTGCCGCCGCAGGCACCGCCACGGTGAACGTGCTGGAGCAGAAGACGGCCCGCAACGCGGGTGTCACCGGCATCGTGTTCACCGCCGCGGCCGAATCCCCCGGCACCGCCGGAATCAACGTCGACTACTCCACCTTCGCCGACACGATCGGTGGCAACTGGGGATCTCGCCTCGGCCTGGTCTCCCTGCCCGCCTGCGCGCTCAGCAGCCCGCAGAAGGCCGAGTGCCGCACGCAGACGCCCGTCCCGTCCAGGAACGACGCGAAGAAGCAGAGCGTCTCCGCGCAGGTCTCCCTGGCGCAGACGACCGCTGCCAAGAGCGCTGCTCCGACGGCGGGTGTGTTCGCCGTGACGGCTGCCGCCGATGCTCCGGCATCCGCGTCCGGTGACTACAAGGCAACCCCCCTAGCCGCCTCTTCCAGCTGGGAAGCGGGCGGTTCCTCAGGGGCATTCACCTGGTCCTACCCGATCAGTGTCCCGCCCGCAGCGGCCGGCCCCGCCCCGTCGCTCTCGCTCTCCTACAACTCCGGCAGCACGGACGGGCGCACCTCGAACACCAACAACCAGGGCTCCATGCTCGGTGAAGGGTTCGACCTCACCTCCTCCTACATCGAGCGCAAGTACGGCGTTTGCGAGGATGACGGAGACAACGCCCTGCCCGACAAGTCCGACCAGTGCTGGAAGTACGAGAACGCCTCCCTCGTCCTCAACGGCAAGTCCACCGAACTCGTCAGGGACGACGCCAAGGGTGTCTGGCACCTGAAGAACGACGACGCCTCCCAGGTCACCCACGAGACCGGCGCCGACAACGGCGACGACGGCGACGACATCGTCGGTGGCAAGGGAGACGGCAAGGGCGAGTACTGGAAGGTCGTCACCGGCGACGGCACCACCTACACCTTCGGCCTGAACAAACTCCCCGGTGCGGGCACCGAGCGCACCAACTCGGTCTGGACCGTCCCTGTCTTCGGCGACGACTCGGGCGAGCCCGGATATTCCTCCGGAACAGGCTTCTCCGGCCGCGCCAAGACCCAGGCATGGCGCTGGAACTCGACCTCGTCACCGACATCCAGGGCAACGCCTCCACCTACTGGTACAAGGCGGAGACGAACCACTACGCCAAGAACGGCGACAAGACGAAGCTCGCCGCCTACACACGTGGCGGCTACCTCGAAGAGATCAAGTACGGCCAGCGCTCCGACACGCTGTTCACCGGCAAGCCCTCCGGCACCGTGGAGTTCAGCTACGAGGAGCGCTGCACCGCCACGGACTGCTCCTCACTGACCGAGGACACCGCGAAGAGATGGCCGGACGTCCCCTTCGACGCCATCTGCACGGCTGACGAGACCGACTGTCTGGCCACCGGGCCCGCGTTCTTCACCCGCAAGATGCTCACCGGGATCGACACCAACGTATGGTCCACGGCGGCCGAGCCCGACGCGTACAAGCCGGTCGACAGCTACAGCCTGACCTACGAATTCCTGGACGGCGCGGACATCGGCAACCCGTCCGACAAGACGCTGACCCTCAAGTCGCTCCAGCGCACCGGCAAGAACGGCGGCACCGTCACCGTGCCGCCGGTGGAGTTCGGCTACCACATGCGGCCCAACCGCGTGGCCTCCGACAGCGAAAACGTCCTCCCGTTCAAGCGTCCCCGCATCAACACCATCACCACCGAGACGGGCGCCATCACCACGGTCACACTCTCCGAGCCGGAGTGCGTCCGCGGCAGCAAGATGCCCAAGGCCGAGGACGACAACAGCCTGTCCTGCTACCCCGTGTACTGGGACATCAACGGCGGCGACTCGCAACTGGACTGGTTCCACAAGTACAACGTCATCTCCGTGTCCACCGCGGACCCCGCGGGTCAGAACGAGACGGTGGAGAACTCCTACACCTACGAGCGCCCCGGCTGGCACTACAACGACGACCCCTTCACCCCGGAGAAGGAGCGGAGCTGGTCCAGCTGGCGCGGCTACCAGAAGGTCACCGCCTACACCGGTAAGGCCGGTCGCCCCCAGTCCAAGACTGTCCGCCTGTACATGCAGGGCATGCACGGCGACAAACGCAAGGACACCACCACCACGCGTAGCGCCACCATCGCCGGCATCGACGTGGCAGGCCTGGACGTCGCGGACGCCACCGACTACGACCAGTACGCGGGATCCCTGCGTGAGGAGCTCACCTACAACGGTGCCCAGCCGGTCAGCGTCACGGTCAACAACTTCTGGAACCAGCTGACCGCCAGCCAGCAGCGGTCCTACGCCAACGCCAAGGCGTACTTCGTCCGCACCGGCCGCACCTACGCCTACACCTATCTGCCCCTCAGTAACACGTGGCGCCGCAGCTACACCTCGCACACCTATGACGACACGTACGGCATGGTCACCCAGTCCGAGGCCGTCGGCGACCAGGCCAAGACCGGGGACGAGACCTGCACCCGGGTCTGGTACGCGCGCAGCACGGACAAGGGGCTCACCAGTCTCGTCTCCCGCACCCGAGTCGTCGGATCCGCCTGCCTGAGCTCCGGGGCCGCCATCACCGACGACAAGCTGAACCTCCCGGCGGACTCCAAGACCCGCGGCGACGTGCTCTCCGACACGGCCATCGTGTACGACAACGCGACAGCCACCGGCTGGTCGGCCTCCCAGTCACCGACCCGAGGCCTTGCCACCTGGACCGGCAGGGCCAAGGCCTACCCGGCCGCGATCGGTACGAACGACCGCACCCCTGCCCTCGACGGCGGCTGGCAGACGGTCGCCAGGACCACGCACGACACCCTCGGACGGCCGCTCAGCGTCACGGACGCCAAGGGCAACGCCACCACCACGACGTACTACCCCGCAGCGGCCGGCCCGCTCACCTCCACCATCGTCGCCGCCCCCAAGCTCGCCTCCAACGGCCAGTCCCACAAGACGTACACCTACGTCGACCCGGCACGCGGCTCGGTCACCAGCACCCTCGACGCCAACGTCAAGAAGACCGAGAACAGCTACGACGCACTCGGCCGCATCACCGGCACCTGGGCGCCCAACCGCCACAAGGAATCGGACACTCCGAACGCGAAGTACGCCTACAACTTCGCCCGCGGCAGCCAGCCCTGGACATCCGTGGCCACCATCAAGGGCGACAACAAGAGCTACCGGACCAGCTACGCCATCACCGACGCACTCCTGCGCCCCCTCCAGACGCAGACCGAGTCGCCGCTCGGGGGCCGCGTACTGACCGACACCCGCTACGACTCACGTGGCCTCGCCTACGAGACGTACGCCGACATCTACGACAACCTCAACGCTCCGGACGGCAAGTACGCCCGCGCCTCCTACGCCCACACCCCGGCCCTGACGCGGACCACGTACGACGAGGCAGCACGTCCGACGACCAGCACGTTTACCGTCTTCGGTGAGGACCGTTGGTCGACCGCCACCAGCTACACCGGTGACTCGACCGCCACCACGGCCGTCAAGGGCGGCAATGCCACCCGCACCATCACCGACGTCCTGGGCCGCACCGCCGAGACCCGCACCTACGCGGGCACCGAACCGAACGACACCGCGTACGGCGCCACGACCGGAACCGCCTACACGCGGGTGAAGTACGACTACACCTGCGACGGCAAGCAGTCGCAGATCACCGGCATCGACGACGCCAAATGGACTTACACCTACGACCTGTTCGGCCGCCAGACCGGCGCGACCGACCCGGACAAGGGCGCGTCCACCACCGCGTACACCGATCTCGACCAGATCGACTCCACGACCGACTCACGCAACGCGAAGCTGCTCTACGGCTACGACGAGATCGGCCGCAAGACCGGCCTGTGGCAGACCACGAGGACGGACGCCAACAAACTCGCCCAGTGGACCTTCGACACCCTGCTCAAGGGCAAGCCCACCGCCTCCACCCGCTATGTCGGCGGCACCACTGGGCAGGCCTACACCAAGCAGGTCACGGCCTACGACACCCTCGGCCGCGCCATCACCACTGACGTCGTGCTGCCCAGCGACGACCCGCTGGTCACCTCCGGGGCGGTGCAGCCCACGCTCACGTTCGGCGTGGACTACTTCCTCGACGGCAGTCTCAGCAACACCAAGGAGCCGGGGGCCGGCGGGCTTCCCAAGGAGATCATCGGAGTCGGTTACAGGTCCGACCTGCCCGTCAAACTCACCGGAGCGAACACCTACCTCGTCGACGCCTCCTACTCCGCCCTCGGCCAGGCCGAACAGCTCACCCTCGGTGCGAGTGACAAGAACACCTACATCACCAACAAGTACGAGGCAGGCACGGGCCGTCTCACCCGCAGCCACGTCACGGACCAGACCCACCCGTACATGCTGCAGGACCTCAACTTCACCCAGGACGACGCGGGCAACGTCCAGTCCATCTTCGATCCCACCACCCTCGGCGACACCACCAAGGCCGACAATCAGTGCTTCAGCTACGACGCCAACCGGCGCCTGACCGAGGCCTGGACCCCCAAGACCGCCGACTGCGCCACCGGCGGCCGCACCACCGCCAACCTCGACGGTGCCGCCCCGTACTGGACCAGCTACACCTACAACAACGCCGGCCAGCGCGACACCGAGACCAACCATGCGGCCACGGGCGACGCCACCACCACGTACGGATACAAGACGCCGACCGGCCAGCCCCACCCGCTCGTCAAGACCACGGGCGCCAAGGCGGCCACGTACGAGTACGACAAGGCGGGCAACACCACAGCCCGTCCCGGCACCCAAGGCACCCAGACCCTGGGCTGGAACACCGAGGGCGAACTCGCCTCCACCACCGAACCGGCATCCGGCACCAAGCCCGCCCTGGGCACCACCTACCTCTACGACGCCGACGGCGAACTCCTCATCCGCCGCGCGACCGGAGACGGCGACACCGTCCTCTACCTCGGAGCCACCGAAGTACGCCTCACCACCAAGGGCGCGACCAAGACGATCACCGGCACCCGCTACTACAGCGCGGCGGGCCAGACCCTCGCGGTCCGCACCACGACGTCCGGCACCGAGGGCAGCAAGCTCAGCTTCCTGGCGGCGGACCACCACGGCACCAGCAGCATCGCCATGGACGCCACCACCCAGGACGTCACCAAGCGCTACACCACCCCCTTTGGCGCCTCACGCGGTGCGAAGTCCACGACCTGGCCCGACGACAAGGCCTTCCTGGGCAAGCCCGCCGACACGACTACCGGCCTCACCCACATCGGCGCCCGCGAATACGACCCGGCCGTCGGCCAGTTCATCAGCGTCGATCCTGTGTTGGATCCCGGTCAGCACCAGTCCCTGAACGGTTACGCGTACGGCAACAACAACCCTGTTACGTCGGCTGACCCCACTGGTATGTGGATCGACGACGGCACGGGGCACAGCGAGCCCCGGCGCGACGGCGGACCTGCTGGGCCGGCAAGCCCCACACCGGGAAAGTCCGCGGGCACGCATGGAAACGACAGCAGCACGGCGACTACTGGCGGCGATGGTTCGCGCCCGCGCCCGAGTCCGGGGCCGAAACCAACCTCTGGTCCGTACAAGGACGCAGGTATCAGTGACCCTGCAGGCCAGGCTGCCAAGTGGTTCTGGAATGAAGTCCTCGGTTTCGGCCCGCCCGAGATGCACCTCATGTGCGGGGTGGATGGCCTGTGTGAGTACGGTCCGTACGACGAGGCGGTCTTCCCTTGGAGCCCTGGGGGTGCGAGTCGTCTTCTAGGAAACGCAAGCCGGACCGGTGCAGCCCTCAGCTTTGCGCAGGCAGTGAAGTCTTTGAAGGACGTAGTCAAGTCAAATCCCTTCAGGAAGGGTGGGCCAACGTCCGGACTCGGTGTTGCCGCTGATGGACAGATCTACGCTGTCCAAAGCGGAAACAAGGTGCTCGACAAGGAGTTGCTGAAAATCGCCAATGAAAGACTCAGGGAGGTAGGTATCACTAGGGGTGCGTCAACCTCGGCCCGTGCTAGCGATGCTGAACAGAAATTCACTGCGATCATGATTCGGGACGACATAAAAAAGGCCGAGTTCATCATCGACAACCCTGCAGGACCATGCAGGCAGCCGATGGGTTGTGATCAAGTACTCAACACTATGCTGGGAAACAGAGAACTAACAGTACACTGGCCGAACGGGCAAGGTGGCTACAGCTCGTGGACGTACGGGAATGGCCATGTAGGGATGGGTGGAAAGTGACGCATAACAGGGTTCAGGCGTACTATCGCGAACAGCATGCAGACGAACCGTTGGTAGTTCGAACCCCTGAAGACGTCGACGCGCTGATCGACGCTCTCGCTAACGGCCCTGAGTTCGAGAACTTGGCTGTTCTGCACAGCTCGGAGCGTGAGCTTCTGCCATCAGGATTTCCTGATCATGAGTTCATGGTTGGCGCCGACGGGGAGCGGCAGGTAGGCGTTCTGAGCTTCATGGACGAGAAGAACTTTGTCTCACTCGGATCTTCGGGAAGTGGCGGAGCGGAGGTTTCCTACTTTGTGGTTGAGAATCCAACCGAGTTTCCCGCCACCGCAGAAATTCCCCTTGTTCTGGTGCGTCAGGCTGCTAAGGAATTCCTTTCTTCCGGAGGGAGACGCCCGATGTGCGTTCAATGGCAGGAGCCGGAAGTCTGGTAATTGTCAATTTGCCCCTGCACTCAGCGAAGCGGGGCTGCGCGACGGCCTGACCTCAGGCTTTCACCTGCTGGATAGATCGCCGGTGAAAGCCTGAGGGCGGCGAGGTGCCTATGATGCCTTTCGTTGTCTTTTCGGCTTCTACGAAAAGGTCAGCTCGCCTCGGTGGTCATTGCTCGCGGAGACAACAGCTGGGATGGGCGTGAGCTGGGTCAGCTGGGTGGAGATCAAGCGAATCGAATGGGACGAAGAGTATCCTTTTCCCGACGCTTTTATGCGCAGCTTGTCCGGCGGCTTTGCCGCCCTCCCCAGGAGTTCATCGATCTCTGCGGGCAGCCGGTCGCATCGCAGTACGAGCCAGTGGGCACTTCCCCGAAGGATGTTTCGTGTCGAGCGCCTCGGCCGTCGCGATGCCGTGCCCGGCCACCAGCGGGGCCCATCTGGTCCGTCATGGTCACCCTGGCCGACCTCCACGGGAGCGACGATGTCAGGCTGACCGTCAGGTTCGACGACTGGTGTCACGCAGCCCGGACTCAGGGTGGACGAGTCGGACCAATGACGTGGACTGTCTGCCCGTCCACGCCGCTGGCGTCTCGGTGTGGACGGGCGACCTGCATGGGCGTGACCACCTGTGCGCCCGGCTCAGGCCCCCACGGTCACCGTGAAGCGGCGCGGGTTGCCGTCGTTTGCGGCGCCGGAGACGTCGGGTTCGCCGTCGGGGCGGACGTCGTCGTAGGGGAAGGCGTAGCCGATCGGGGTGTTGGCGTGGACGACGCGGGACCAGTGGTTGGTGGCCGGGTCCTGGTAGTAGTCGGCGGTCGAGGTGCCGTTGGGCTGGTCGGGGTGGGTGAGCATCAGGGAGCGGTTGAAGCCGGAGGCCAGGCGGGCCAGGAGGGCCTTCTTGTCGTCCGGGTCGCCCGGGTTGTTGGCGAACGGGCCGTGGTTGCAGGTGAAGACGTCCTTGGAGACGGGCTTGGTGAAGGTGTGCCCGCCCTCGAAGGTCAGGAGGTCGCCAGTGACCCGGCCGGTGCGTACTCCCCGGCCGCCCTGGAGGTCGATGCGCAGGTCGGTGGAGCGGTACTTCTCCCAGACCCGGTCGATGTACGACGTGAACACGTCCCGGAACGGCATCTCGTCCGGGCGGTCGAAGAACGGTGCCATCAGGTTCTGCGGTGAGATCACCCGCAGTACGTTGCCGTCCGCCCCGCGGATCACCAGCTTGTCCCACGGCTGGCCGTCGGCGGCGGCCTGGGCGGTGAGGCCGTCCGCGATCCGCTGCACCGCGCCGTCCGGGAGCGGCGCCACGGTGTGCGTCGCGTCGCCGGCCAGGGTCAGGCCGATCGGCAGCGCGGTGACCAGGTCGACGTAGCTGATGTTCGCGTACAGCTGTTGCGGGTTGAAGGTGAACTCGCAGAAGGACCACGTACGGCCGTAGTTGGCGTCGGTGGACGTCGCGAACGCCGGCTCGACCAGGGCGGGGCCGGGGTTGAGATAGAACGTGAGCGTGTCGTCGCGTACGAAGTAGACGCGGGCGCCGTACATCTGGGGGAGCGTCAGGACCACCGGAGCGCTGCCCGCCGGGTTCAGGGGGATCGCGCAGTCGACCGGGAGCGGGGTCTGCGGGGCGGCGGGGGAGTCGGGGCGGTAGACGCTGCCGTCGGCCCGCAACAGGACCCAGCGGTCGGTGCCCTGCTCGTGGCCGGTTACGTAGGCGTTGACCCTGCCTGGCAACGAACGGTTGTCCAGGGCGAGTTCACAGGTTGTGGGGGCGGCGGAGGCGCTCGGGCTCAGGGCGCTGCCCCAGGCCGGGTAGGTGAGGGCGGTCGCGGTGGCGGCGGCGCCGCCCGTCAGGAACAGTCTGCGCGAAATCACGAGAGGACTCCCGAGGTGTGTGGGGGGTCAACCACTCTCGTGAGGGCCGCATCCGGCGTCAAGACTTATGACTGAGAGCGCTCTCAGAAACGGGAAGTCTTCACAACTCGACGTAGTACGGGGGAGGTTGTGGCCCGGCGCACCGGGCCGCAACGCGATCAGACCGTAGCGTCCAGGAACGCGGTCCAGGCAGCGGGGGGAACGGTGAGGACGGGGCCGTCGGTCACCTTGGAGTCACGGATGTGCACGGCGGCGGCGTGGGCTGCCACCTCTACGCAATCGCCGCCCTGGCTGCCGCTGTAGCTGGACTTGCGCCAGTCGTAGGCGATTTCGAGGCAGTTGCCGCCCTGGTCGCTGCTGTAGCTGGACTTGAACCAGGCGAGGGCGGTGGTACGTGCGTGGGTCATGTCTCTCCAAGTAGTTCGTCCAGTAGGCGCGCGCTCTCCTCGACGGAAAGCGCCTGCGAACGGAGCATCCCACATTTCTGCTGGAGCACACTGACCACGTCGGGGTCGTCGTGCAGGTAGCTGGTCAGCTGTCCCTCCACATAGGCCAGGTGGTCGTGGTCGGGGGTTTCCAGCAGCACCATCGGACCGTCGAACGCGGCGTGTTTCGGTAGTTTCATCGGCATGATCTGGAGTCCCAGGAACGGGAGTTCCATGCACTGGCGCAGATGCCGGATCTGCTCCCGCAGCATGGCGGGGTCGCCGATCTGGCTGCGCAGGATGCTCTCCTCCAGCAGGAAGTGGAGCATGGGGCGGGGTTTGCGGTTGAGGAGCTTCTGCCGATCGAGCCGGTCTGCTACCCACTCCTCCCGCTCATCCTCCTCCAATGGCGGGTAGAGGCAGGAGAAGAGGAACCGGGCGTACTCCTCGGTCTGGAGCAGCCCCGGCACCACTCGGTCCTGGTACGAGAACAGCGTCACCGCCTCCTGCTCGTAGTCCACGAAGTCCTGAACGAATGCCGTGAACCGCTCCTTCTGCGGCACCTTCGACACCGCGACCTGCAACGCCCCTTTCGTGTCCAGCAGTTCGTCCAGTTGGGCCGCGAAGTCCCATTGCAGCGCTCGGCGCCCCTGCTCGATCGACGCGATCGTGTCGTCGCCCACCGAGCACCGCTCGGCCAGTGCCGCCTGGGTCAGTCGGGCCGCCTTGCGGAACATCGCCAGCTGGGCGCCGATCAGGTGCCAGGACGTGATCCGCTTGCTTTTCATCTTTGCCGGTTGCATGAACTGCCTCTCCCCGTCACGGACCTCGAATGACCCGTCAGGAGTCGTACAACGGAGATGTACGACTCCACGCGCTGCTCAACTGTAGTGACTATGTGTGATGTTTGCTGCGTGAACGAGACAACCCAACTCCCCCACTTCCGCGAGGTGTTCCACCGTCGCGAACGCCGGTCCGTCCCGCTCGTACGACAGTTCGTGCGGGACGCTCTCGTCGACTGGGCGTGCGAGGCCCGGGCCGACGACGTGTTGCTCTGCGTGAGCGAACTCGTCACCAATGCCCTGCTGCACGGCGTCCCGCCCGGCCGTGGGTTCCGCCTCCGGATCCGCCTGGAGCCGGCCGACGGGACCTTGCGCATCGAGGTCCACGACAGTGGCGACGGGGAGGTCCGGGCCGCGGATTCCTGGGCGGCCTCCGACGAGGAAGGGGGCCGCGGGCTGCTGCTGGTGGCGGCGCTCGCCGACAAGTGGGGGGTGGGGGAGCGGAACCCCGGCAAGGTGGTGTGGTGCGAGTTCGAGGTGTCGGTGGGGGCGGGCTGCGGCATGTCGGCGAGATAGACCCGGGGGCCGAGATACAAGATCGGCGCGGTCTACCGGTTCCGGTCGTGCGTGGGCTATTCCTGGAACTGCGGCCCTCGACGGGGTCGTACCCCGTGGAAATGAAGGAGCTCTGCCGTGGACGGCTGGTACGTGGACGACCGCTGCACCAACTGTGACGTCGCCCGACAGTTCGCACCCGAGCTGATCATCGAGGAGGAAGGGGCGTCGCGGATCCTGCGGCAGCCGGACGACGAGGCGGAGAACCGGCGCTTACACGCCGCCGTCTTCGCCTGTCACACCCGCTCGATCCGGCCCGCGTCCGGACAGCCGGACCCCTCGCTCGACCCGTTCCCGATGGCGCTGGACGACGGCGTACTGGTCTGTGGGCACAACTCCACGCACACCGCCGGTGCCAACTCCTATCTGCTCCGGCGCCCGTCCGGCACGGCCATGATGATCGACACCCCGCGCTGGAGCCCCGGACTCGCCGAGCGGTATGTGGCGGCCACCGGGCCCGTCACCGACGTACTGCTCACCCACCGCGACCACGTCGCGCACGGGCGCCGCTACGCCGACCACTTCGGGGCCAGGCTGTGGATTCACGAGGGCGATCTCGACGCGGTCCCGGACGCGGACCAGGTGATCCGGGGGCTCGACCCGGTGGAGATCGGCGAGGGCGTCGTCGCTCATCCGCTGCCCGGCCACACCCGGGGGAGCGTGCTGTACCTGGCGGACGACCGGTACTGCTTCAGCGGCGACAGCTTCTACTGGTCGCGCACGACCGAGGACCTCGAAGTCGCGGAGAGCGTGACCTGGTACTCCATCGAGGAGCTGGCCGCCTCGCTGGCGCGGACGGCGGGGAAGCTGCGGTTCGAATGGGTGCTGCCGGGGCACGGCGACCGGTGCCGGCTGGACGCCGACGAGATGTCCCGGCGGCTGGAGGCGCTGGCGGAACGTACGGGGCTTCTGCGGCCCCGGCCGATCGACTTCACGGCTCTCCGCTGGTGAGGACGTTCACTCGCCCGGTGTCCACAGGCGCAGCTTCTCCGGGTTGCGGACCACCCAGATCCGGGTGGCCCGGCCGCCGGAGGCGTCGAACGCGGCCACGGTCGCGGTGACGCCGGCGTGCTGGGCGATCAGGCCGGGCGCACCTGCCACCGTACGTTCCAGGAGCCGCAGCCCCGGCGCCTTGTCGGCGATCGCGATCATGTACTGGGCGATGAGCGCGCCGCCCTCGACCGGGCGCAGCACGGAGCCGACCAGGCCGCCGCCGTCGGCGGTCATCACGGCGTCGGGGTCCAGGACGCCGACGAGAGCCGTGATGTCCTTGGCCTCCCACGCCTCCTTCACCTGCCGCACCACCTCGGCCTGCGCCGCCGCCGCGCTCACCGGGGCGCGCTCGGCGCGTACCCGGCGGCGGGCCGAACTCGCCAGCTCCCGGCAGGCGCCCGGGGTGCGGCCGACGACCCCGGCGATCTCGGCGAAGGAGTAGCGGAACACGTCGTGCAGCACGAAGGCGACCCGCTCGGCGGGCGTCATCGATTCCAGGACGACGAGGAAGGCCATGGTCACCGACTCGTCCAGGGTGATCCGGTCGGCGGGGTCGGCGGTGTCGGTGACGCGCCCGCCGGCCCACTCCCCGGGGTCGGGCAGCGGCTCGGGCAGCCACGCGCCGACGTAGCGCTCGCGCCGGGCGCGCGCCGAGCCGAGCACGTCCAGGCAGATGCGCCCGGTCACCGTCGTCAGCCAGGCACCGGGAGAGACGACGGACTCCCGCTGGCTCCGCGGCCGCGCGTACCAGCGGGCGTACGCCTCCTGCACGGCGTCCTCGGCCTCGGCCAGTGTGCCGAGCAACCGGTAGGCGATATTGATCAGTTGGCGTCGCTCACCGGCGACCTCCGCCGCGCCCCACTCCGGTGCAACCCCGGCCATGACCACTTCCCCCCGGCCCGCCGCTCTCGCCTTGCATTTCGCGGTGCTGCGTCGTCGGGCTGGTGAGACCTTATCGATCCACTGCTCCCGGGCGGACAAGGAGACGGCATCATGACCACGCGGACGACGGCCACGACGGCGACAACGACGACAGCGGCGACGACGGCCGCGGCACCGCGCGGTGCGCGGTTCCTGCGGGTGGCGGTCGCGTTGCAGACCCTGACGATCTTCCTCCAGGCGGTCAGCGCCGGGGTGCTGCTGTCCTCGTCGCACGGTGAACTGCTGCACGGCGTCGGGGCGCGCGTGATGTACGGGGCCTCGATGCTGTACGTGCTCGCCGCGGTACTGGCCTGGCGGCCGGGCGGCGGCTCGCCCCGGCCCGTCGCGTACGCGTCCGGGTTCCTCGTCCTCGCCTCGGCGCAGGTGGTGCTCGGCATCGAGCACATCCCGTCGGTGCATGTCCCGCTGGGCGTCCTGATGTTCGGCCTGAGCGTGCTGGCGCTGGCCCGCCAGGACACGGGAGCGGCACGAGACCGGGGCCTGTCCGGCGGATCGGGACCGGACAGGAACTAGTGCTGTGACCGTGAAGGTACGCCGGGTTGGTGGTCGCGACGGCCGGATGTGCGGTGACGTCCGATCCGATCGCTGGAGGCGCGGTGGCTGAGCCTGTGCGTGTACGCAGACTGACCGACCAGGAGGGGCAAAAGCTGCGGCGGCGTGAAGGGTGCCCGCATCCGCAGCGAAAAGGACTTCCGCTGGGGCGGACGCCCCCTCAGCACCGCAGCCTGACCAACTGCGAACCGCAGCCGCCGAGCGTCGAAGGGGCAGGTTCAGGAGAAGGACAGCGACAGAAGGATGACTCAGGAGGCGGACGGATCGATCTCCCCCGCAAAGACGATGACCTGGTCGATGAGGCTCCGCCGCAGATGGACGACGTCCATTCCCGCCAGGCGGGGGCCTCCATCCGGCGTGGTGAAGACCCACTTGTACCGGGCCCACTCGCCGGGCATGTCCACCGCTGAGCAGCGCACCATCGTGCCGGTCCCCGCTGGGTGGCGCCGGATGTCCAGCACGAACCGCTCGACCGCCGCGATTCCTTCGCTGCGGCCCAACGGCCCCCAGAAGACCACGTCTGAGGTCAGGGCCTGGGAGAGGAGGGCAGTCACATAGCTGTCGTCCGAGGCGTTGAACGCGGAGATGAACGTGTCGATCGCGGAGCGTGCGGTCTCTTCCTGCATGCCCCAGTAATACCAGCCAAATTTCGCGTGCGCTCGTCCCGCGAGCCGTCTTCCGATCACGGTGAACCACCCCGGTCACAGCTAGCACCCCCTCCGCAGCGATCAGCCGTCCGGCATCGCGGTCCACGACGCGCGAGTCCGTCCGCCGTGCCGGGCGCGGTCACCCCGTGGAGGCCATGATCGGGGCGAGACATGGGGGCGGTCGGAGCGAGCACCTGGAGGAACGATCGTGGGCACGAACGAGCGGAGGGACACGGCAGGGTTGCACTGCCTGGTCACCGGGGCGTCCGGGTACATCGGCGGACGTCTCGTACCGGAACTGCTGCGAGCGGGCCACCGGGTGCGCTGTCTGGCCCGCACCCCCCGCAAACTCCGTGACCACCCCTGGGCGGGTGACGTCGAGACCGTGCAGGGCGACGTGACGGACACGGGCTCGGTCGCCGCGGCCATGCGCGGCATCGACGTCGCGTACTACCTGGTGCACGCCCTCGGTACCGGCTCCGCGTTCGAGGACACCGACCGCCGTGCGGCCCGGATCTTCGCCGAACAGGCGCACTCCGCCGGCGTGCGCCGGATCGTCTACCTGGGCGGGCTCACGCCACCGAAGGTGCCCGAGAAGTCGCTCTCCCCGCATCTGCGCTCCCGGGCCGAGGTCGGACGCATCTTCCTCGACGCACCGGTGCCCGCCACCGTGCTGCGAGCAGCGGTCGTCATCGGCTCGGGGTCGGCCTCCTTCGAGATGCTGCGGTATCTGACCGAGCGGCTGCCGGTCATGGTCACCCCCAGCTGGGTGCACACCCGGACCCAGCCCATCGGGGTACGTGATGTCCTGCGCTATCTCGTCGGCTCGGCCACCATGCCGGACGACGTCGACCGCGCGTTCGACATCGGTGGGCCCGATGTCCTCACGTACCGGGACATGATGTGCCGCTACGCCGCCGTCGCCGGACTGCCCAGGCGGCTCATCGTGCCGGTCCCGGTACTCACCCCCGGGCTGTCCAGCCACTGGGTCGGACTCGTCACCCCGGTGCCCGCCTCCCTGGCCCGACCGTTGACCGAGTCACTGCGTCACGAGGTCGTCTGCCAGGAGCACGACATCGCCCGGTACGTGCCCGACCCTCCGGGCCTGCCGCTGCCGTTCGACGAGGCGCTGGCCCTGGCACTGCGGCGGGTGCGCGAGGCCCGGGTGGCCGCCCGCTGGTCGTCCGCCGCCGTACCGGGGATGCCCAGCGATCCGCTGCCCACGGACCCGGACTGGGCCGGAGGCAGCCTCTACCAGGACGAACGGCAGCTGTCGGTCGACGCGTCCCGAACGGCCCTGTGGAAGGTCATCGAGGGCATCGGCGGCGACAACGGCTGGTACTCCTTTCCGCTGGCCTGGGCGGTCAGGGGGTGGCTGGACCGGTTCGTCGGCGGCGTCGGGCTCCGCCGCGGACGGCGCGACGCCGAGCACCTGCGGGTCGGCGACTCACTGGACTTCTGGCGGGTCGAGGAGATCGAGCCCGGACGGCTGCTCCGGCTGCGCGCGGAGATGCGGCTGCCGGGCCTGGCCTGGCTGGAGATGTACGCCGAGACGGACTCCGGGGGCCGTACCCGCTACCGGCAACGAGCGCTGTTCCACCCCCGCGGTCTGCTGGGCCACGCCTACTGGTGGTCCGTCGCCCCTTTCCATTCCGTGGTCTTCGGCGGCATGGCCCGCAACATCACCCAAGCCGCCGCCAAGGGCATGAGCGCGCGCGGAACCTCGTCGCACGGCGACCACGCCCACAGCTCCCGGCGATGAGTCGCCCGACAGGGCCCGGCGCCGGTCAGCACCACCTCATGACACCAGGAGTGACGCCATGACCGTCGCGGTCGTCCTGTTCACCTCGGATCTGCGGCTGCACGACCACCCGCCACTGCGCGCCGCGCTGGCGGCGGCGGACGAGGTGGTGCCGCTGTTCGTACACGATCCGGGTGTCCACGCGGCCGGCTTCGACGCGCCGAACCGCAGCGCCTTCCTCGCGGAGTGCCTGACCGACCTCGACGCCTCGCTGCGCCGACGCGGCGGCCGGCTGGTGGTGCGCACGGGGCCGGTCGTCCGGGAGGTCCACGCGCTCGTCGCGGAGTGCCACGCCTCCGAGGTGCACATGTCCGCCGGCGTCACCGGATTCGCCCAGCGCCGGGAGGAGCGGCTGCGTGACGCCCTCGGCGGTCACGACGTGGCGCTGCGCGTGCACGACGGCGTGGTCACCGCCGTCGGCGCGGGGACGGTCACTCCGGCCGGATCCGACCACTACGCCGTGTTCACCCCCTACTTCCGCCGCTGGTCGCAGGAGCGGCTGAGGAATCCCTGCCCGGCGCCACGCACCGTGCGCGTCCCCGACGCGGTGCGCGGCGAGCCGCTGCCGTCCCGTGACGGGCTGTCGGGCGTCTCTCCCGGTCTTCCGGCCGGAGGGGAGACGCGGGGGCGTGAACGGTTCGCCCGCTGGGCGCGCAAGGATCTGTCCGGGTACGAGGACCGCCACGACGACCTGGCGGGCGACGCGACCTCGCGGCTGTCACCGTACCTGCACT
The DNA here is from genome assembly GCF_040634135.1 of Streptomyces sp. NPDC007164. Lineage (NCBI taxonomy): Bacteria > Bacillati > Actinomycetota > Actinomycetes > Kitasatosporales > Streptomycetaceae > Streptomyces > Streptomyces sp. NPDC007164. Next base: position 17,683 of record NZ_JBEYFB010000033.1, on the reverse strand, counting down.
TCGGGGCCCTCTCGCCGGTGGAACTCGTCCAGCGGGCCCGCACGCACGGCGGGCCGGGGGCCGACGCGTTCGTGCGCCAGTTGTGCTGGCGCGACTTCCACCATCAGGTACTGGCGGCACGCCCGGCGGCGTCCGTCCAGGACTACCGCACGCGGCACGACCGGTGGCGGACCGAGGACGAGGCGGCCGAGGACATCGCCGCCTGGCGCGAGGGCCGCACCGGGTATCCGGTCGTCGACGCGGCGATGCGCCAACTCCGGTACGAGGGCTGGATGCACAACCGGGCACGTCTGCTGGCGGCAAGCTTCCTGGCCAAGACCCTCTACGTGGACTGGCGGATCGGCGCCCGGCACTTCCTCGGCCTTCTCGTGGACGGCGACATCGTCAACAACCAGCTCAACTGGCAGTGGGTCGCCGGAACCGGCACCGACACCCGTCCCAACCGGGTGCTCAACCCGGTCGTCCAGGGCAAACGCTTCGACCCGCAAGGAGCGTACGTACGCCGATGGGTGCCGGAACTGCGAGACGTGGCGAGCAACCGCATCCATGAACCGTGGCGGCTGCCCGATCGCGAACGGGCGCAACTGGACTACCCGGAGCCGCTGATCGGTCTCGTGGACGGCCTGGCACGGTTCAAGCACGCCCGCGGCCGGGACTGAGCCGCCGGGGGCGTCGCCGGACAACGAGTTCCGGGGCCCTCCCGGCGATCGGCCCCACAGTCGCCGGGAAGGCCCCAGTTGTCGCGGATCAGCCCGGGGACGGCGGGGAGGCCGCCCTGTGGCGGGTGCGGTAGGCGCGTGGTGTGGTGCCCGTCAGCCGGGAGAAGTGGTGGCGCAGGCCGGCCGCCGAGGTGAAGCCGCAGCGGGCCGCCACCTGCTCCACTCCCTCGTCGGTGTCCTCCAGCAGTTCGCGGGCCCGCTCCAGCCTCCGCCGCAGCAGGTACTGGGCCGGAGTGGCGCCGGTCTGTGCGTGAAAGCGGCGGTTGAGGCTGCTGACGCTGATACCCGCGTGTGCGGCGATGTCGGCCGGGGTCAGGGGGAGGTGCAGCCGGGCCTCCAGCCAGCGCAGCGTCGGTTCGATACCCGCGCTCTCCGCGAGTTCGCGGTCGATGGTCTCCTGGACGCGGTCGCCGTGGGACAGGAGCGGGGTGAGGAGTTCCCTGGATGTCTCACCGGCCACCCGCTCACCGTGGTCCTGGGCCAGCAGGCGCAGGCAGACGTCCATGCTGCCGAAGACCCCGGCCGAGGTGAGGAACCGGCCGTCGGTCACGACCGTGCCGATCGGGTCGACCTCGATACGGGGGTGGCGGCGGGCCAGCTCCTCGGTGTGGCGCCAGCCGGTCGTGGCGCGGCGGGCGTCGAGGTGCCCGGTGGCCGCGAGGGTGAAGACCCCGGTGCCGATCGCGCCGATCCGGCAGCCACGGGTCGCCGCCGACCGGAGCGCCGCGAGCACCGGGGCCGCGGGCTCGTCGCGGGGGCCCTCGTCGTCCTGGCCGGGGATCAGGACGACGTCCGCGTCGGCGAGGCCGTCGAGCCCCCACGGGACGGAGATCCGGAGCGGGGCGGGTGCGCCCGTGGTGGTGAGGCCGGGGGCGGCACAGAGGCGTACCTCGTAGTCGGCGCCGGGATGGCGGGCCGTCGCTGTCCCGAAGACCAGCCCGGGGGTGGTGAGCTGGTGTCCGGGGAGCCTGTCGGGCACCAGAACGGCGATTACGGACATGCTTCAGAATCTATCCGAGAGTGACATCAGGACGGGGCCGGGACGGTCGGGGCGTACCCGGGCGGCCGGAGGAACCTCCGCCCGCCCGGGTACGTGGCGCGTCAGCGGTGCGTGTGGATGGTCTTGTTGATCCACTTCGAGTACGCGGGAACGTTGGTGTACATCCCGGGGCCGGTGCCGCAGGTCGGGTCGGTGTCGCCGTCGCCCGACGTGGCGCCGGCCAGCTCCCAGCGTCCGTCCCGGCCGCGCTGGATCTGCGGGCCGCCGGAGTCGCCGAAGCAGGCCATGGCGCCCGGTGTTTTGCTGATCGTGCAGATCCGGGTCTTGTCGGCGCGGCCGGGTGAGCACTCGTTCACGGCGCCGATGCGGGTGTCCAGCTGCTGGAGCCGGTCCGGGAACACCGCGTCGGGGAGGTGGTCGGTGTCCAGGACGGTGCCGAAGCCGAGCAGGCGCGTCGGGGTGCCGGGACTGCCCACCTTCTTGGCGATGCGGATGGGCTTCTCCTTGACCGGGCGGTCCAGCTCGACGAGCGCGATGTCGTTCGTGCTGGGCTCGGACTCGATGTCGTAGGCGGGATGGGTGACGGTCCGTTTGATGTTGCGCACAGTGCCGCCGGACTCGCGGTCGGCGGACCCGATGCGGACGATGCCGTCCAGCGCCTCCGGGTTGACGCAGTGGGCCGCCGTCACCAGCCAGCGCGAGGTGATCAGCGATGCGCCGCACTGGGCGTGCACCTCGCCGGCCCCCTGCGGCAGCGTGGCCATGAACGGGTAACGCTCCGTGGCCTCCTGCCCGTTGACGATGGCGTTGGCGCTGCCGGACATGGCCGTGACGCAGGCCGTCGCGGCCAGGGCGACGGCGGCGAACCGTCCCGCACGGCGGGAGCGGGACTTGCGGGGCCGGGACGGGCCGGGGGACGACGAACTGCGTGTGAACACGGGTGATTCCTTCGTTCCGATGCGCGTCGTGCGCGTGATGGAGGTGCGAAACCGGCGTCCGGGAGTTCTCTCGCTTCCGGCGCCGCGCACCATCCATCCTCCGGAACGGCCCCGCCCGGAAAAAGCGGTCCTGATGTCACCCTCGGCTAAATTCTGGACATGTCAGTGATCGCCGTCCTCGCGCTCGACGGGGTGCCGGGCCATGAACTCACCGGGCCCGGAATGTGCTTCGGCACCGCCGCCCGGCACCACCCGCAGGTCGCGTACGAGCTGCGGTACTGCACCGCTCCCGGCTTCCGCGGTACCGGCTCCCCGGCGCCCTTCGGCATCGACACGCCCTGGGGCCTGGACGGGCTGGCGGGCGCCGACACCGTACTGCTGCCCGGACACGCCGGGTTCCGCGACGAGCCGGAACCCGCGGTCGCGGACGCGCTGAGGGCCGCCGCGGACCGGGGCAGCCGCATCGGCGCGATCGGTACTGGGACGTTCACCCTCGCCGCCACCGGGCTCCTGGACGGACGCGGAGCGGCAACCGGGCGACAGTACGCGGCGGAGCTGGCGCGGCGCCATCCCCTGGTCGAGGTCGATCCCGAGGGGGCCGTCGTGGACGCGGACCCGTTCCACAGCGCGGCAGGGGTGCTCGGCGGCCTCGATCTCTGCCTGCACCTGATCACCCTGGACCACGGCACACCGGTCGCCATCGAGACGGAGCGGCAGGTCTTCATGCAGCTCCACGCACCCGCCGGTGCCGAGGAGGCCCCGGCCGTCGCATCCCGGCACCGGGCCGGCCCGCACTCCCTCGGGCCCACACTCCGGTGGATGGACGCCCACCTCGGCCAACCCCTGACGCTGAGCGACATCGCCGGCCACGCGGGGCTCACCGTCCGCGGCCTGAACCGGCGCTTCCGGGCCGAGACCGGGCTCTCCCCGCTCCAGTACCTGCTGCGCGCCCGCGTCCAGGCGGCGCAGCGCCTGCTGGAGCGCGGGGACGAGCCGGTCGAGCGGATCGCCGCGCGGACCGGGCTGGGCACCCCCGCCAACCTGCGCCACCAGTTCCAGCACCACACGGGCACCAGTCCGCGGATCTACCGCACCGCGTTCCGGTCCCTCGCGGCCGCCCTGACCGGGGTGGAAGGCAGGAACGCCGAACCGGCGGAGCCCGAAGGGCCGGGCAGCGCCGACGGCCGCCGCAGCTGAAAACGCGTACCCGGCAGGACACCCACCATCCACTTGGACTTACGCGAAGCGGTTGTTGGACTGGAGCACCCCGAGTCGTCGCAGGTCGTTGACGGTGTCCGGTCACGGGGACTACTCAGAGCACATGTCGCGAAGATTCACTTCGGCGGGCGCTGTCGCCGCCGCCTCAGCCGCCGTCCTGGCACTGGTGGGGACCGCGCTCCCCGCCACCGCCGCCGCACCCACACCCGCCGCGGTCGGGCCGTCCGTACCCGCGGGCGCCACCGTCATCGGGTCCGCGCAGCTCTCGGTCGCCGTCGCCGACGACTTCCCGCGCGTCCTCGCGTACACCGACCGGGCCACCGGCAGCCGGCTGTTCGGCAGCACCCGGCCGGTCACCGCCGTGACCCTCAACGGCACCGCGCACCCGGTGAAGCTCAAGGGCACCCCGGTGGTCACCGCCTCGGCCGCCCGCTACACGCTGACCTTCACCGACCTGCCCGGCATCGAGATCGACGCCTCGCTCTCCGTCTCCGGACGCGCCACCACCTTCAAGGTGACGGCGGTCCGCGACACCGAGGCGTTCCGCGTCGGCACCATCGACATCCCCGGCCACGACCTGGTCTCCGTCGGCTCCGCGGACACCGGCGGGGCCACCGCCTTCACCCGGCTGGACAACGACTCGACGAAGACCGCCGACGTCTTCGCGAAGGTCACCGCGGACACCGCCGCCGACAAGGCGCCGGTCGGTGCCTCGTACGCGATCGTGAACACCGTTTCGCTCGCCGCGGCCGTGGAGTCCAACTCCTCGTACGACAAGCCGTCCGGCGCCACCGGCGGCGACGACGCCCGGTTCTGGCACCAGGCCCGCAAGGACGACGACGGCAGCGTCCGGGTCGGCGTCTGGTCCGGCCAGTGGACCTACCGGGGCGACGGGGCACCGAAGCCGGAGAGCGGGAACGACCTCCCCTGGGCGAAGGTCGTCGTCACCCCGGACGCCAACGGCGACAAGTCGGTCGACTGGCAGGACGGCGCCGTCGCGTTCCGCTCCATCGGGGCCGAGGCGCCCGGCAGCAAGGACACCCCGGACCGGGTCGTCACCCACATCCCGTTCAACTTCGCCAGCCAGGCCACCCACCCCTTCCTGCGCACCCTCGACGACGTCAAACGGATCTCCCTGGCCACCGACGGCCTCGGGCAGATGGCGCTCCTCAAGGGGTACGCCTCCGAGGGCCACGACTCCGCCCACCCCGACTACGGCGGCGACTACAACAAGCGGGCCGGCGGGCTGAAGGAACTCAACGAGCTCCTGAAGGACGGCAAGAAGTGGGGCGCCACCTTCGGCGTCCACGTCAACGCCACCGAGGCGTACCCGGAGGCCAAGGCCTTCGACGAGAAGCTCGTCGACAAGACCAGGCCGGGCTGGAACTGGCTGGGCCAGAGCTACTACATCGACCAGCGCCGCGACATCAACAGCGGTGATCTGGCCAAGCGCTTCCAGCAGCTGCGCGACGAGACGGACCCCAATCTCAGCCTGCTCTACATCGACGTCTACTACACGCACGGCTGGATCGCGGACAAGACCCTGCGGTCCGTGCAGAAGCAGGGCTGGAACGTGGCCACCGAGTGGGCCGACAAGTTCGAGCGCGGCTCGCTCTGGTCGCACTGGGCCAATGACCTCGACTACGGCGGCGCCACCAACAAGGGCCTCAACTCGAAGATCATCCGGTTCATCCGCAACGGCGAGAAGGACGTCTGGAACAACGACCCGGTCCTCGGGCAGACGGCCATCGAGGAGTTCGAGGGCTGGACCGGCGAGACCGACTGGAACGCCTTCACCGACAACATCTGGCAGCGCAACCTGCCCGCCAAGTACCTCCAGCACCAGCAGATCACCCGCTGGGACGGCAACGACATCACCTTCAGTGGCGGTGTCCGGGGCGCGGTCGAGGACGGCAGACGGACGTTCTACGACCACGGCCGCAAGGTCCTCAGCGGCACCGACTACCTGCTGCCGTGGGAAGGCGGGAAGAAGCTGTACCACTACAGCAAGTCCGGCGGTACGAGCAGCTGGGCGGTGCCCTCGAAGGGCGCGTACACCGTCTACGAGCTCACCGACAACGGACGGGTCAAGGCCGGCACGGTCAAGCCGGCCGACGGGAAGATCACGCTGACCGCGAAGGCCGGCACCCCGTACGTCCTCTACCCGCGGCAGGCCCCGAAGGCCGCCGACCCCAAGTGGGGCGAGGGCACCCCGGTCGACGACCCGGGCTTCAACGACAAGGGGCTGACCGCCTGGTCGAAGACCGGCACCGTCACCCGCGAGACCGACGCCAACGGCCTCAACGGCGCCCGGCTCTCTGGCAGCGGCACGGCGGCGCTCTCGCAGCGCATCGACGGACTGCGGCCCGGACAGCGCTACACCGCGTCCGCGCTCATCGAGGTCCAGCCCGGAAAGACCCGGCACACCACGCTCTCGACCGGCGGGAAGTCCGTGGCGGTGGACCGCTCCACCGCCAAGGACCAGGTCGCCGCCTCCGAGCGGCACGGCACGTACTTCCAGCGGGCCGGGGTGAACTTCACCGCCCCCGCGAACGGCCGCACCACCCTGCGCATCGAGGCGGCCGGGGGCAGCACCGCGAACGTCCGGGCCGACGACGTACGCATCGTCGCCAATGCCCCGAAGACCAGGGCGAACACCGTCTCCTACGAGGACTTCGAGGCCGTCGACCAGGGCTGGGGCCCCTTCCTCAAGGGCGACGCGGGCGGCTCCACCGACCCCCGCACCGTCATCTCCCAGCTGCACGCCCCGTACACCCAGGCCGGGTGGAACGGAAAGCTGATCGACGACGTGATCGGCGGCAAGGAGTCCCTCAAGTCCCACGAGGAGAACTCCGGACTCGTCTACCGCACCGCCCCGTGGACCGTACCGATGACCGACGGGCACCGCTACAAGGTCGAGTACGACTACCAGTCCAGCCACGCGGGCGCCTACGAGTGGGTCGACGGCTACGACCGGATCACCGCCGACGGCAAGCCCGACTCGGTCGAGACCCGGACCACCGCCATCGGACAGCAGCGCACCACCGGCCACTTCGCGGAGACCGTCACCGCGGGCTGCGGCGACACCTGGACCGGGCTGCGCAAGCGCGCCGACGCCCCCGACGGCGCCGACTTCGTGCTCGACTCCTTCACCGTGACCGACCTCGGCCCGGCCCCCGACTCCGAGCAGGCCGCCTGCGGCACCCTCGGCGTCGAGCCGGCCGCCGAGACCCTGGAACCGGGCACCGCCAACACCGTCGAGGTCTCGTTCACCAACTACGAGGCGACGGCGGCGACCGGTGTCGCACTGAGCCTCACCGTCCCCGAGGGCTGGCAGTCGCAGCCCACCGGCGCCGTCTCCTTCGACTCGGTCCCGGCGGGCACCGAGGTCACCGGAAGCTGGCAGGTCACCCCGCCGGTGGACGCCAAGTACCAGACGTACGGCCTGAGTTCCGAGGCGAAGTACACGGTCGGCGGCGCACGGCGCACGCTCGGCGCGCAGACCTCCGTACGGACCCTGCCGCCGCCGCCCACCACCGACAGCTGGGCGTCCGACCTGGACTGGACGGCCTCCGAGAACGGCTGGGGCCCGGTGGAGAAGGACCTCTCCAACGGTGAGACCGGCACCGGCGACGGTTCCCCGCTGACCATCGGCTCCACCGTCTACACCAAGGGCCTCGGCAGCCACGCACCGGCGAAGGTCCGCTACTACCTGGGCGGGCAGTGCACCTCGTTCACCGCCCAGGTCGGCGTGGACGATGTGCAGAAGAGCGCCGGCAGCGTGCAGTTCTCCGTCACCGCCGACGGCGCCGAGAAGGTGAAGTCGCCCGTGCTGAAGGCGGCTGACAGCGCCTGGTCGCTGACCGCGGACGTCACCGGAGCCAAGTACGTCGAGCTGGTCGTCGGCGACGGTGGCGACGGCAACGGCAACGACCACGCGGACTGGGGTGACGCCCGCTTCCACTGCGGCGGCTGACACGACGCGACGCGGGACGGGCGCGGCTGGGGGCCGGCCCGTCCCGCGTCGCGCGTGCGGCAGCGCCCCCGCTCCGTGATGCCGGATGGACATTGAGTGACCGGAGTGTGTCCGAGGACTGGGATCCGCCCCCGCAACGCGCGTATTCTCGTGCAGCATGGGGGAGTTGAGGGCGGACTGGCGAATCCGATTACGGCGGGGCGACGCGACCGGGCCGGTCTGCGGCGCCGGTGTGCTGCTCACCCGGGACCGGGCACTCACCTGCGCGCACGTGGTGGGGGAGGAGGACGCCAGGATCTGGGTGGAGTTCGCCGAGAACCCCGCCATCGCCCCGGTCGGAGCACGGGTGGCCGAGGGCGGCTGGCTGCCCGGTCTCGGCGCCACCCGCGAGGACATCGCCGTACTCGCCCTGGACAGCCCGCGCCCGCACGCCACCCCCGCGACGCTCGACCGGAGTCTGGAGCGCGGCCGTGAGGTGTGGATCGGCGGGTACGCGCGGTCCTTCGCCGACGGGATGTGGCTGACCGGGCGGATCAGCGGGGTGCACGGCGCCTGGATCCAGCTCGACGCCGGACGCAACGAGCAGGTGGTGAAACCGGGGTTCAGCGGGGCCGCCGTGCAGGTGCGCGGCGAGGCGGCCGGATCGCCCGAGCGGGTCGTCGGGATGGTGGTCAGCTGGCGCGGCGACCGGGATCTGGCGCTGCCCACCGACAACGACCTGGCGTTCTCCTACATGATCCCGGTCGACCGGATCGCCGAACTCGTCCCACTGGTCGCCGAGTTGAGCGGGCCGGACGGCTGGGACCAGGGGCTGGACCGGCGCCTCCGGCGATGGTTCGCCGGAGGCGACGAACCCGCGGTGCGCTTCAGCGTCGTACCGCACGGCGGTGGCCGCGACCGCACCCTCGGACACCATCTGCACCGCGCGCACCTCGTCTACCGGGGCGGACGAACCACCCCCGAGGACTTCGTCGCCGAACTGGTGACCCGGCTGCGCCCGCCCCGCCACCAGGCCCAGGCCTACCGCGACTGGCTGCTCACGGGCGGCACTCCGCCCGAACGGCCGACGGGCGGCGCGGCCGGCGGTGCCGGGCCCACCCTCGCCGTGATCGGCCTCGACGAGGACCGGCAGCCGCACCGGCTGGTGCCCCTGCTCGCCCGGGTGCGGACGCTCGGCTTCCGGCTGCTCGTCGTCGTGCGGGACAGCGGCGGAGACGAAGTGACGGAGGTGGCACGGCAGTTGCTCCTACCGGCCCTCGACGAGAGGGCCGCCGAACTGGTCGGCCGCGTCGAGGACATCGAGAGGGAATGGGCCGGACTGAGCGGCCTGGTGGAATCGGGCTCCCTGGGGCCCATGCCGCGCACCGGGACATCCCGCCACTGGCGGCGGCTGGCGCAACTGCGCACCGTGGCGGACCCGCGCGACCGGCTCAACGCCCTGCGCGCCCTGCTGAGTGAACTCCGGGCGGAGCTGGAACGGCACGGCCGGGCGGACGTACCCGGACCGCGCGACGAGCAGAACCGGACCGGCCGCCGATGAGGATCCCCTGCCCGCACCGCCGGTTCACCGGATCCCCCTGCGACGGCACCGTGCGGTCCACCGGCTACTGCGACACCTGCGGCCGCTCCGAGGACGGCCCGGGACTCCCGCCGCTGCCCACCGCCCCGGACAGGTGCGGACCCGGAGGGCTGCTGGAACTGCCCCTGCTCAGCCCGAGCACCCCGGAACAGCGGCTGGGCGCCGCCGTGACCCGGGCACACGTCCGGATGAGTTGCTCGTCCAAGTCCTGCACCACGTACTTCGTCGCCCCGTACACCGCCGCCCCGCCGCCCGAGGAGGGCCACTGCCCCCGATGCGGCGCCCCGTACTCCTACCGCCCCGAACTCGACCGGGAAGGGCCGCTGCTCCAGGACCAGTACCAGATCCTCGGGCCCATCGCCCACGGCGGCCAGGGCTGGGTCTACCTCGCCCTCGACACCCACCTGGAAGACCTCGTCGCCGTGAAGGGAATGCTGAACCGGTACGCGGAACGCGGCGCCGTCCAGGCCGCCGAGGAGCGCCGCAGCCTCGTCGCCATCCGCCACGAACGCATCGTCCAGATCCGGGACTTCGTCAGCACCGCCGGCGCGGACGGCACGGTCTCCGGCGGCTACATCGTCATGCAGGACGTCGGCGACCGGACCCTGTCCGCCGTCGTCGAGGCGACCCGGCAGGGCAACTTCGTCCTCGACATCGAGCACGTCATCACCTACGGCTGCCAGATCCTCGAAGCCCTCGCCCATCTGCACGGAATGGGATTCCTGTACGGGGACATGAAACCCTCCAACGTCGTCCACCAGCACGACGGTGTGAAGGTCATCGACCTCGGCGGCGTCCGCAAACAGGGACTCACCGAACCGCCGCCCGTCATCACCCCCAGGTACGCCGCGCCCGAGATGGTCAGCGGCAGCCCGCTGACCGTCGCCCACGACATCCACACGGTCGGCGCGACCCTGGCCGAACTGGCGGGCTGGGCGGTCGGCGACGACGTGCCCGGCCTCGGCACCAGCTCCTTCCGGCTGGTGGTGGAGCGGGCGACGGACCAGGACCCGGAACGCAGGTTCGCCGACGCCGAGGAGATGGCGGGCCAGCTCCGCGGAGTGCTGCGGGAGATCCGGGCGCTGCGCGGCAAACGGGACCGCACCGAACCCTCCGCCTACTTCACCCCGTCCACCGAACTGCTCGGCGGGCGGCTGGGCTCCGTACCCGACTACGCGCACTGGCTGGACCGCACCCCGCACCGCCGCGACCGGACACCCGGGGCACCCGCCCTGGACACCGGGCTCCCCACCCCCACCGAGATCGCCCGGCGGCTGCCGGCGCCCCGGCCCTACCCGGGAGACCCGGAGGCCGCCCGCTTCCTGGTGAGCAGCTACGACCCCGGCCGGCTGCTGGCCCAGCCCGCCGCGGGGGAACGGTCGGTGGAGATCTGCCTGCACAACGCCCGGCTGCTGCTCGGCCAGGAGGGCGGCGAGGCGCTGGCGCGGGCGCGCGAACAGGTGGAGGCGGCGAACGCCATCCCCGGCCCCGGCCCGGTGCGGCAGTGGCGGCTCAGCTGGCACCGGGGGCTCGTCGCGCTGCGCAGCGCGGAGGTCCTGGACGACCGGCGGCAGCTGCTGGAGGCCGCCCTGGAGCACTTCGCCGCCGTGCACCGCGCGCTGCCCGGCGAGTACGCCGCGAAGCTGGCCCTGGCCTATGTCGCGGAGCAGCTGGGCCCGGACCGCCCGGCCGGTCCGATCCCGTCGGCGTACGAACTCTTCCGGGCCGTGCACGCCCGCAACCCCTCCCACGTCGGCGCCGCGCTGGGCCTGGCCAGGCTGGCCCTGGGACGCGGCGACCGGGACACCGCGGCCGAGGTCCTGGACCTGGTGCCCGACGAGTCGCGGGACCACGCCGTCGCCCGGATCGCCGCGCTGCGCATCCGGGCGGCCCGGCTCGCGGCGGGCGGGCGGTCGCTGCTGCCCGGGACGCGGCGGATCGACGCCGTGCTCGCCGCGGTGCCGCTGCGCGAGGGCGGACCCGGACGGCATCCGGCGTCCGCGGTCACGGGCGACGAATCGGCCCGGCTGCTCCGCACCGAACTGTACGAATGGAAGCTCGACGCGGTCCGGGCCGCGGCCGGCGAAGCACCCCCCGACGACCGCTGGTGGCGGCGCGGTCTGCCACCGGCACCGGTGCCCGGGGAGCGGGCCGTACGGGAGGAACTGGCGCGCTGCTACCGCTGGATGGCCCGGCAGTGCCGGGACACCGCCGACCACGAGAAGCTCATCGACCTCTCGCACGCGGTCCGCCCGCAGACCCGCTTCTGGTTCCCGCCCCGACGCCGTACCCCCGGAGGCAGCTGATGGGCCGCACCGCCGCGACGCCCGGACTCGGGATCGGCCTCACCGTCCAGGTCGCGAGGAAGCAGCGGCCGGACCAGGACGCCCGGATCGACGCCCATGTGCGGGTCCGGGCGGTCGCCGCCGGGCCCCGCGACCGGGTGCCCGCCGTCGACATCGCGCTGGTCGTCGCGGTGGACGTGACCGCCGAACGCCGTGACGCGGCCGTCGCCGCGCTGACCGAGACGGTGGGCGCACTGCCCGACGGGCTCTCGTACACCGTGCTGGGCGGCGGCGGGGAGCAGTGCTACCCGCTGCGCGGCCGGTGGGCGCTGGCCGGCCCCGACGACCGGAGCCGGGCCGCGTTCAGCGTCGGCCGGATCGCCGCGTCCGGCGAGGGGCGGGCCCCGGCCGGATACACCACCTGGCTGGCCGCAGCGCGCGAACTCTTCGCCGAACGCGCCCTGCCCGTACGGCACCTGATCCTCGTCACCGACGGCGGCAGCCGGGGCGACGGCGACGACGCGGCCCGCCCGGACAGCGCCCTGAGCCTCGAACTCGCCCGCAGCGAGGGCACGTTCACCGCCGACGTCATCGCACCCGGAGCGGGCTGGGATCCGGTCCCGCTGCTCGCCGTCGCGAAACGGCTGCACGGCACCGCAGCCTCCTCGCCCGACGACTTCGCCCCCGCCATGGCCACCGCCCTGGCCCGGCTCCGCAGGGTCCGCAGCCCCGAACTCCCCATCGAGGTGACGGTGCGCCCGGTGGTACGGGAAGTGACGCTGACCGAGACCGCGCCGCACCAGCAGCGGCTGGAGCCGGACCGGGTCCAAGGCGATCCGCACCGGCTGGAGTTCCGCACCCACCAGTGGCAGCCGGAGTCCCGCGACTACCTCCTGACCCTGCGGGCCGACGCGGGCAACGACCCGCTGGGCGTGCCCCTCCAGCTCGCCGAGGTCGCCGTCGGCGGCGCCGTCGAACCGGTCGTGGTCCGCTGGCTGCCGGCGGGCACCGCCGCGGACACCGCGCGCATCTCCGGCGCGGTGGGCCGCGACATCCACACCATGAACGTCTCCACCCAGATGCGGACCGCCCTCAACCACGGGTACACCGCCCTCGATCTGGACAGCCACGAGCGGGCCGAGGCACAGCTCGGAGTCGCCGTCCGGCTCGCCACCGAGATCGCCGCCGACTGGGTTCTGGACGAGGTCCGCAAGGTCGCCCGGATCGTGGACGGCCCGCAGGGACGGGTCAGGATCGGGCCGGCCGTCGACCCGGGCACCGTCCGCCTGGGGCTGCTGAACATCACCTCCGGGCACCCGGTGGAACTGCCCGGACCCCCGGTGTCCGGCCCGGGGATCCGCTGCCCGGACTGCGACCACCCGGCCGGGCCCGCGGCCGGATTCTGCATCGACTGCGGGAGGCGGCTGTGAGCCCCGGACCGGCCCGATCGGACAGGAACACCTACCGCTCCCGGACCCGAAGACTGCTGGAGCGCCATCTGGCCGCGATGCTGGTGGCCGCCCTGGTCTCGATGAGCGCCCTGCTCGTCTCGTACCGCGAGGTCCAGATCTCGGCGGGCGAGATGCGCACCCGCGGTGCCCCGGCCGTGCAGGGCGTGGCCGCCACCCAGCTCGCCCTGCTGCGCGCCCACAAGGAGGCCGGGGCGTCCGTGGACAGCGGCATCGCCGATGTGGTCGGCGCCGGCGCGCAGTACGAGAACCAGCTCGCCGCCGCCGACCAGGGCCTGTCCCGGCTCTCCGACGTACAGATCGACGGGGACCGCGGCCGCGGGGTGCTCGAAACGGTGAACGGGGTGCTCACCTCGTACAGCAGCTCCATCACCCCCGGCGCGGTGAAGTACGTGACGGACCCGCTGATGCAGCGGGAGAAGTTCGCGGAGGCCGGGACCCTGCTCACCCGCGAGGGCACCGGGGTGGTGCCGCGGCTGGATGTCCTCCAGGGGCACCAGATGGCCAGGGTCGACACCCTCAGCACGATGAGCCCCGTGCAGTGGTCCGGCTGGGCGGTCGCCGAACTCGGCCTGCTGGCCATGGTCCTGATCACCCTCTCCGCGCTGTGGGTGCTGCGCACCCGCTGCGGACACAGCCTCGACCTCTGCCTGCTGATCTCGCTGCTGGCCGTCGTCTTCCTGGCGACGGGCCCGCTGATCGCGACGAGCGAGACCCAGGACCGGCTGGGCGCGGCCCGCGACGGACTGGTCCGGATCGAACAGCAGGCCGGGCACCACACCGATCTCGCCGGATCCCAGCAGGCCGTCACCGACATGGGTACCCGGGTGCGCGCCGGGCTGGCCGCCCGGGGCTGGCAGAGCGGCATGTACTACGGGGCGCTCGCGGCCGCCGCCCTGGTCGTGCTGCTGCCCGCCGTCGGCATTGGCCGGCACCTGAACGCCGACTACTGGAGGACCGGATGAGGGCGTCCGCCCGAGCCGTTCTGCTGCTGCTGTGTCTGGCGCTGGCCGCGGCGGGCTGCGGGCTCGCCGCACCCGGCGGCGGCGACGAACAGCCGAGGGTGACGATCCTCGGGCCGTGGACCGACGACCAGGAGAAGCAGTTCAAGGCGGTCCTGGACACCCTGGGCACCCCGTACACCTACCAGGGCACCGCCGCCAGCCGGGAGGTCCTGCTCGCCGCGGTGCAGGCGGGCAACCCGCCCGACATCGCGATCCTGCCGGGCGTCGGGGACCTCGTCGAGTACGCCGCGGAGCGGCGACTGCACCCGCTGGGCGCGAAGGGCGCCGCCGCGAAGTACGGCAGGCCCTGGCAGCCGGAGGCCAGGGGCATAGAGGCCGACCTCTGGGTGCCGCTCAAGACCGACCTCAAGAGCATCGTCTGGTACCGCAAGGACCGCCCGCCGCCCGCCCACCCCGCCCCGCTGGCCTCCTGGTGCATCGGCATGGGCGACGACGGCGCCTCGGGCTGGCCGGGCAGCGACTGGATCGAGGACCTGATCCTGCAGACGGCGGGCCCGGTGCTGTACGAGCGATGGGCGACCGGGGCCCTGAAGTGGACGGACGACCCGGTGGTCAACGCCTGGAGCCTGTGGGCCGGACTGCTGGCCCAGGACCCCGACGCCGACGGCCGGTCGATGCGCCGCGACCACCGGGGCCGGCCGGGCGGCCACGGACTGCTCTTCGACGGCGGCTGCGACCTGGAGCACCAGGGCTCCTTCGCCCGCTCCTTCTACGGTGAGCGCAGCGGACGGGCAGCCTTCACGGACTCCGCCCGGCTGCTGCCCTCCGGCCCGACGATCAAGGGCCGCGAGGTGTCCGCCGACTTCGCCGCGCTCTTCAGCGGCTCCGCACAGGCCCGCGACCTGCTCACCCGGCTCACCTCGCGCCCGGCCCAGGAGGAGTGGGGCCGCAGGGCCGGGGTATTCTCGCCGGACTCCGAGGTGCCGGCCCGGAAGGGTACGGTCGAGAAGCAGATCAGCGACCGCCTCACCGACCAGCGGGTGCCGCTCTGTCTGGACGCCTCGGACGTGATGCCCGCCGCCGTGCGGGACGCCTTCTACGAGGCGGTGCTGCTGACCATGGCCCACCCCGGGGCCCCGGTGCGGGACCGGCTGAACGATGTCCAGCGGGTCCAGGACGCCCAACCGGCCTACACCCCGAGGCTGACCGGGGTGTGCAGCAGACCACAGTGAGCCTTTGTCGGACTCGCACAAAGACTGCCCGGTACCGGCTGGTACTTCGCCTGCATGCGCTCCGGATTCTGTCGGGCTCCGCCAGGAAACCGGTCAGGAGACTGTACGGAGTCGACGGCAGGGTTTACTTGCCCGGCTTCGTAGGGTCGGTACATGACCGTTGTGGACGAAACCCCGGGCGAGCCGAGCGACACCCGTGGCCGGGTGGCCGAACTGCTGGCACTGCGCGAGCAGGCCCGTCGCGGACCGAGTGACCGGGCGACCGAGGCGCAGCACGCCAAGGGCAAGCTGACGGCGCGTGAGCGCATCGCGCTGCTGCTGGACGAGGGTTCGTTCAAGGAGGTCGAGCAGCTGCGCCGGCACCGGGCGACGGGGTTCGGCCTGGAGGAGAAGAAGCCGTACACCGACGGTGTCATCACCGGCTGGGGCACGGTCGACGGCCGCACGGTCTTCGTGTACGCGCACGACTTCCGGATCTTCGGCGGTGCGCTGGGCGAGGCCCACGCCACGAAGATCCACAAGATCATGGACATGGCCATCTCGGCCGGTGCGCCGCTGGTCTCCCTGAACGACGGCGCCGGCGCCCGTATCCAGGAGGGCGTCTCCGCGCTCGCCGGATACGGCGGGATCTTCCAGCGCAACACCCGGGCCTCGGGCGTGATCCCGCAGATCAGCGTGATGCTCGGCCCGTGCGCGGGCGGCGCGGCCTACAGCCCCGCGCTGACCGACTTCGTCTTCATGGTCCGCGAGACCTCGCAGATGTTCATCACCGGACCGGACGTCGTGAAGGCGGTCACCGGCGAGGAGATCACCCAGAACGGACTCGGCGGCGCGGACGTGCACGCCGAGACCTCGGGCGTCGCGCACTTCGCGTACGACGACGAGGAGACCTGCATCGCCGAGGTCCGCTACCTGATCGGGATGCTGCCCTCCAACAACCGCGAGAACCCGCCCACCGCCGAGAGCGACGACCCCGCCGACCGGCGCGGCGACGTCCTGCTGGACCTGGTCCCGGCCGACGGCAACCGCCCGTACGACATGCACAAGGTCATCGAGGAGCTCGTCGACGACGGCGACTACCTGGAGATCCACGAGCGCTGGGCCCGCAACATCGTCTGCGCCCTGGCCCGGATGGACGGCCAGGTCGTCGGCATCGTCGCCAACCAGCCGCAGACCCTCGCCGGCGTCCTGGACATCGAAGCCTCCGAGAAGGCGGCCCGCTTCGTCCAGATGTGTGATGCATTCAACATCCCCATCATCACTCTTTTGGACGTACCCGGCTTTCTGCCCGGGGTCGATCAGGAGCACGGTGGAATCATTCGGCACGGTGCGAAGCTGCTCTACGCGTACTGCAACGCCACGGTGCCGAGGATCTCGCTGATCCTGCGCAAGGCCTACGGCGGTGCGTACATCGTGATGGACAGCCAGTCCATCGGTGCGGATCTGACGTACGCCTGGCCGACCAATGAGATCGCGGTGATGGGCGCCGAGGGCGCCGCCAACGTCATCTTCCGTCGGCAGATCGCCGACGCCGAGGACCCGGAAGCCATGCGCAAGCGCATGGTCAAGGAGTACAAGGCGGAACTGATGCATCCGTACTACGCAGCCGAGCGCGGCCTGGTCGACGACGTCATCGACCCCGCCGAGACCCGCGAGGTGCTGATCGCCTCGCTCGCCATGCTCCGTTCCAAGCACGCTGACCTGCCGTCCCGCAAGCACGGCAACCCCCCGCAGTAGTCCGCACCCCGCGCAGCACCCCTGCCGAGCCCGCGAAGACCTGCCGAGAAGACGGAGAAACAACCCATGAGCACTGCTGCCGAGTCCGTGTTGCGCGTCGAGAAGGGCCTTGCCGACCCCGAGGAGCTGGCCGCGATAACCGCGGTCCTGCTCGCCCGCGCCGCGGCCCAGCCCGCCGCACCCCCCGCCCACCGGGGCCGCGACACCGCCGGCTGGCGCCGCCTGGAGCGCACGCCGGGCTTCCGGGCCCCGCACTCCTGGCAGGGCTGACGGACCACGCGCGAAAGGGCCCCGCACTCCTTCGGGAGTGCGGGGCCCTTTCCGTATGTCCGGCCCGGGGGCCCTACCGCAGACGCGCCATGAGGGCGTGCTCGACGAGCGTGATCAGCGCGCTCTTGGCGTCCGCGCGGTGCCGCGCGTCCGTCGTCAGGATCGGCGTGTCCGGGCCGATCTGGAGGGCCTCGCGGACCTCGTCGGGGGTGTAGGGCTGGTGTCCGTCGAAGCCGTTGAGGGCGATGACGAACGGCAGGCCGCTGTTCTCGAAGTAGTCGACGGCGGGGAAGCA
>NZ_JBEYFB010000032.1:0-103289 GCF_040634135.1 Streptomyces sp. NPDC007164 | reverse complement strand
CAACAGGACTCTCGACAAGCCCTATCGTTGCAGGTCAGGAGCACTTCTCGCGTTTGCGATCAACCCTCGGACGGCCTGCTTGGCGAAAGCGCGAGTTAGAACTCGCGCGGATTGGTGGTGGAGCCGGCTCTGGTGGTAGGGCGGGCACAGTTCGGGTGATCCCGGAGTCGCAACACTCTGTGATCACCGGGGGGCCTGTTCTGCCGTTGTCACTGTCCTCGCCGTTGTGGGAGCGGTTCTCGGCGTTGTTGCCCGGTTGGACGGGGGCGTGCTGTCCCCGGTTCCCGCGGCCATCCGGGTGGGTGGTCGTCGGCCCGGTGCGGGGCGGTGGACCATGGGTACGGTCCGTGTTGTTGGGTTTCGCCGGATGGCTTCCGGCGGGTGGGCGGGCATGGCGTGGGGCGGGCCGGCCCGCCGGGGCTGTATGGACTGGACGGGCCGGTTGGGCTGGTTGGTCAGTGGGGGGACAGGGTCGCGATGTCGTGGCCGAAGGCGACGGTCAGGTGGGTGTTGTGCGGTGTCACCGCCACCGCCTTTACCGGTGCGGGGAAGGTCAGTGCCGGTCCTGTCTGCCGGTAGGTGCTCAGGTCCCATACGCGTACTGTTCCGTCGTCGCTGCCAGTGACGGCTACGGGGCGGCCGTCCACCACCCCCGTCGCCACCGCACCCACCTCGTCGTCGTGGCCGGTGAGGGGTTCACCGACCTGCTCACGGGTGGTGAGGTCCCACACCCGCACCGTACCGTCGTCGCTGCCGGTGACGGCGAACCGTGTGGAGCCGCCCGGGGCGCATACGGACATGGTGAGACAGCGGCGGGGGCGTGCGATTGACGGATCTTGTCTGCGGGGCTGCTGGGGGCTTCCTCAGTGAAAGCACGTAACTGTCTGCGTAAGTGTGTGGTGAGGGGGTCGGTTCGGGAAGATTTGTCGGCGGGGAGCTGGTTGGATGCGGGCATGTCTGATGATCTGCACATTGATGGGGCCGGGGCTGGGCCGACCGTGGTGAATGAGTTGGCTGGCGGTGCCATGAGTGCCGTGGCCCGTTGGAGGGAGTTCGAGAGGCTGCTTGTCGGCAGGGGGCTCGGGTGGGGGTTGCATTACGCCCCGGCCCAGCTGCGCTACGCACGCACGGTTGAGCACCCGCGGGGGGCTGATCTTGAGCACTTGTTGCCCGTCGACTACCGCGCCTTCGTGGCGGAGGTCGGCTATCCCATGCTCGACTATTGCGACGACGTTGAAGGGTTTGCGTTCCTTCCGCCCGAGGCCATGGCCAACCAGTCGGTCGACCAGCCGGATTCCGACGGAACCTTCCCCACCCCGGTCAAGGACCAGCCAACCCGGTGTCTGCACGCGTTCTTCGCCGGCTACGACCTACCCGACTACCAGGGCTACTCGCTCGGTCCGGCCAATGACGAGGATGAGATCGCCGTGTGGGTCGTCGAGGACGGCGGGCCCGTGGAGACGGTGGGCACGTTCACGGAATGGCTCAGCGCGGAGCTGGGTCGGCATGAGCAGAACATCCTTGGGCTGGATGATGCGAAGGTAACCGAACTGCGAATGGCTTACAGCAAGCCGGACGGGCGGTCGCGCATGGCCAGCATTGACGAGCCAGATCCTTACCGTCTGCTCGAAACATCGCTGGGCGGCTCCTACGACCAGGCCGCGTACACGGCCGAAGACCTCGACCTGGTCTGGGTGGGGCCTGGCATGTGGGGCGGTGATCACGGCGCGTACGGCCTGATAGACGGGTCGGGCACCTGGCGAATCCCGTACGGCGCCGAGTTCAGAGCCGTACGGCCATTCCGCGGCGGCGTCGCCGAGGTCATCGTGGCCTCGAAGGACACCAGCCACACCGGCCCGTGGACCAGGATCCGGCCGGATGGATCGATCGTGCCCGGGTAGCCATTGGTTCATGGGCGGCGGTGCGGGCGTTCGTCCCAGCGGTGGGTTGTCCATGCCCGGCGGATGAGGCTGCGTACGGTGATGATGGTGTCGGCGAGATCGAAGAACGCGTTGATGACGGTGGTCCGGCGCTCGTAGCAGCGGGCGAGGCGCTGGAAGGCGTTCTGCCAGGCGTGGGTACGCTCCACGTGCCACCTCTGACCTGCCTGGATCGGCGCCTTCTCACCCTTGTGAGCGATTTTGCCGTGCAGGCCGCGTTCGGCGAGCAGGGCGCGGGTCTTGCCGGAGTCGTAGCCGGCGTCCAGATGGACGGTGATGTCCTCGGGCAGGGGTCCGAGGTCGTCCAGGAGGTCCAGGGTCGGGGCGAGCAGCGGGGAGTCGTGGCGGTTGGCTCCGGCCAGGACGCGGCCCAGTCGAATGCCGTAACCATCCGTCATGCCAGAACGTTTCAGGCCCTGTTTGCCGCGGTCGACCGGCGAACGCCCGGCTGCTTCGCCGCCTCCGGGAGCCTTGGTGATAGCGCCGTCGACGCCGATCCGGTCCAGGACGAGGCCGACGATCCGGTCGTAGCACTCCAGCGCGATCCGCTTGAACTCGGCGAAGATGCCCAGTCGTATCCACTCATCGCGGCGGCTGCGGATCGTGGTGGCCGAGCACGTCGTATCCGCTATCGCCTCGTAAGAACAGCCGAAACGCAGCAGTTGCAGCACCTTGTCGAAGACGACCCGGTCACTGATGCGCCGACGGTGGCAGCCCAGCGGATGGTCCGGGTGATAGACCGGCCGCGCGGGCAGCAGGAGCGCGAACTGGTCCCAGAGCGGTTCAGTGAGCCACGACGGCAGCACAGGCACAGGTCTCCTCAGTAATCACAGAGCGTCGCAACCCCATGATCACCGGGACTTGCGCCCGTTCTGCTGCCGGTGTCCCCAACCGTGCCTATCCGCGTGGCCTCTTACTGGGCAGGGTTACCGGCACGAAGGTGATCTGGGGATTCCGGGGCGGGATGCCTTTCAAGCCCCTTCTGCGGCTCCCGAACATCACCTGTACGGCGTGGTCGCAGGTTCCAAGCCCTACCTTGATCACATCTTGCTCCGTGACTACCTGCGTCAGCGGCCCGATGAAGTCCGGCGCTACAGCGCGTTGAAGGTGGCCCTCGCACAGCGGTTCCACGCCGACGGCGAGGGCAGGCAGGAGTACTCGACGGCGAAGGGCGCTCTGGTAGAGGAACTGGTTGCGAAGTCCTACGCCGCTCGGGCCGCCGGAGAACCGTGACGTGACGGCGGCCGCACGGGTTGGTGATGCTGTGACGCATTACCGAGCCCGTGCGGCCTTGTCCCATCCTGCCTTCTGCGGCCTTGATCGTGCACATCTCGGCGTTTTGATCGAGGAGTTGGCCGACCCGTGGCTGGGGCGGTGCGAGTCCGAGTTGCGTGAGCGTCGTGGAGGAGAGCGCAAGCGGGCCGCCGGAGCTGGGCCGGATCACAAGCTGGTCTTTACCGACCGAGTCCTGGTCACCCTGGTTCACCTGCGCCTGCAGCTGCCGCACGCGGCACTGGCCGAGTTGTACGGTGTGACCCGCCCCACCGTCACCCGGGCCATCCACGAGGTCCGCCCGCTGCTCGCCGCCCGGGGCTTCGCCGTTCCCGACCGGCCCGGCCTGCGCCTGCGCACCCTGGCCGACGTCTTCGCCTACGCCGAGGCCGAGGGTGTCGAGCTGCGCATCGATGGCACCGAGACCCAGGTCCGCCGTCCCAAGGCCGGTTGCCCGGGCCGCAAGGCGTTCGTCTCCGGCAAGAAGAAGCAGAACACCGCCAAGACCACCACCATCAGCGACGGCTCGGGGCGCCTGCTGTGGTCCGGGGCCGACCGGCCCGGCCGGATGCACGACCAGACCGCGATGCGCACCGAGGGCATCGCCGAGCAACTGCGGCTCCACCCGGACGTCAGGGCGAAGGTCGACGAGGGCTACCGGGGTCTGGCCAACGACTTCCCCCAGCAGGTCCAGGCGCCGCCGCGCAAGCCGAAGGACAAAGCGCCGCTGGGCGAGAAGTACGCCTGGCGCGAGGCACGCCGACGGCAGTCCTCCGCGCGGATCTGCGTGGAGCACACCATCGGCGAGGAAAAGAAGTGGCGACCGCTCCAGCGGTACCTCGGCTTCCGCGAGGCCTACGCCGAAACACACGCCGCCATCGCCGCACTGGTCTCCGACCGCGCGGCCCGCAGGCCCACCCGGCGGCGCACGAGCACCGAACTCGTGTTCGTCTGGCAGACCACCTGCTGATCACCCACCAGCCGAACCGCCAGGCCAGCATGCCCCAACCTCAATTGCGTACCGAGTCGTTAGAGGTGTCGCGACCAAGGCCGACGCCTTGCTCAAGGCTGGGCAGACCCACTGGCAAGAACGCGAACCACCAGAGTGGCCACAGCAAGGTCGAGCCGGGGCGATGGGCGCGCGCAACCAGACCACCGAACAGCGCAAACACCGGGGCGCAGGCAGACCCGTACCTCGCGCTCAACCGCCTTGACCGCCTTACAACTGGTCCCCCGTGCTGGCTGGTTGCGGGGGATGAGGGTGCTGGCGCGCCCGGCCTCCTCGGCGGTGGGCAGAGGTTCACCGACGAACTTCGAGGCACCGCGGGAGTCGGCTGCTTTGCCGCGACGCATCCGCGCCCCGGCTATCAGCGACCGGGACTGTGGAGTGCAGATCGTGGCCGACAGCTGGGTGTGCGCCGTCGGCGCACCCAGGAAGTCGGGTCAACGAACGCCGCGGAGACCGCCGCCTGCGTATGGAAACTTGCATCTCGGCAGTGCCTCGCTGATTGCGCGTGCCAAAAGCGTGAAGAACTCCCGTCATCGCTGGTCACAAGGCACTCCTCCATATTCCCAAACGTCAGCCACAGGCATCAGCCGGGGATCGAGTTTTAGTCTCACAGGAGTTGATGTACTTCAGCCTCGGGAGGATGACCTATGGCAGCCGTGCACGTGACCGTGTGGGACGACCGCGATCGGGCCAGGGGAGGCCGGGCCCCGACAGTTTCGGTGGCCCCGGCTGCCGCTGCTGCCCCCGCCCTCTTCATCCACAACATCTTCACCTGGGGCAGCGACTCCACGTACGGGTTTGCCGGGCAGCGGCCCCTCGCGGACAGTCGGCGGCTTCTCATGATGGATCGCCGGGGCTACGGAGACAGCCCGGACACCGCGCGCAGCGACTTCGACGTCGACGCCGAGGACATCGTGGAGGTTCTCGGTGACGGGGCCTCAGCCGTGGGGCTCGGCGGCGCCCACCTCGTGGGGCACGGGAACGGCGCCGTCGCCGCGCTCATCGCCGCCGCGCGCCGACCCGACCTCGTCCACTCCCTTGCTCTCATCCAGCCCTCCGCCTTCACCGCCGCCGCGCACCACCCAGTCGTCGCCGGCCTCCTCGACCGGGTGCGCGACGGCGCCCCGGGCATTCCAGACGGCGTCACGCCGGAGCAGTATCTCCGTGCGTCCACCGAGGGGCTGGGGATGGCCATGCCCGAGCCCACGTCGCGCCGGCTCCGTGCCGTTGCCACGTCCATGGGGGAGCGGCCCATCTGGGAGGCGGAGATCCCAATGGAGGTGCTCCGGAGTGCCGCCCTGCCGGTTCTGGTGATCTGCGGAACCTGGGAGCACGCGCCGGCCGCGTACCGCGAGCACGTGGGGCTCCCTCTCATGGCCGTGGCCGAGTCCCTCACGGACTCCCTCGGGGGCAGCCTTGTGCGGGTGCCCGGCTACTACCCGCACACCCAGGAGCCCGCCGCCGTCAACGCCGCCCTGCGGGAGTTCTGGGGCTGACCCCGTTCCGCATCGGCTGCCGGTCCAGCGCGGCTCACCCTGCCCGGCGGTCCGTCTCATCAGGTGCAGACTGCACATGGAGCATGGACTGTCCGATGCCCGGACAGATTGCCCCGGTGAGAGGCTGGGACGCGGATGCCGCACGGGTGTCCGCTTGGCTGTAGCAGGGAGTTCAACGTGCAGGACATTGTTGTCGACCCGGTTGCCCACAATCGGGCAGCCTGGGACAAGTATGTCCAAGAAGGCAACGAGTGGTCGACGCCGGTGAGTGCTGAGGATGTCGAGCGCGCCCGCAGGGGCGACTGGTCGATCGTTCTCATCGGGCGTGAGCCGGTCGACCGCTCCTGGCTGCCGACGGACCTGACCGGCAAGGACGTGTTGTGCCTGGCCTCCGGAGGTGGCCAGCAGGGTCCGATCCTCGCCGCCGCAGGGGCGCGGGTCACCGTATTCGACAACTCACCCCGCCAGCTCGGCCAGGACCGGATGGTGGCGGCGCGCGACGGACTGGAACTGCGCACCGTCCTGGGCGACATGCGCGACCTCAGCGCCTTCGGAGACGCAACATTCGACGTCGTATTCCAGCCGGTCGCCAACCTGTTCGTACCGGACTTGGCAGCGGTGTGGCGTGAGTGCTTCCGTGTCCTGCGACCGGGCGGAACTCTGCTCGTGGGCTTCCTCAACCCTGATGTGTACTTGTTCGACCACGAGGCGCTCGACGAGCGCGGCGAACTGATCGTCGTGCACAAGCTGCCCTACAGCGATGTCACGCAGTACTCCGCCGAGGAACGCGCCACGAAGTTCGGCGCGGATGCCGCTCTTGAATACAGCCACACCCTCACCGACCAGATCGGCGGGCAACTCGCCGCGGGGTTCGCCCTCACCGCCTTCGCGGAAGCGCCGCACCAATCCGACGCATCCGCTCAATACATGTCGCACTATTTCGCGACGCTGGCGGTCAAGCCGGGCTGACCCGGCCGTGCATCCGGCCTGGCGGCCTGCTCGATCTTCGCGCAGTAGGCCGCACGGGCTTCCTCGTCGATCTGCTGCTCGTGTTCGGGGCGCACCCCGGTCCGGCCGTCGAGGCTCTCGCGCAGGATGTCGGCGTGCCCGGCATGCCGGTTGGTCTCGCCGAGGACATGGACCAGGACGGCGAACAGGTTCGTGTTGGGGCCAGGCTCCGGCCACCACGGCACGTGGCCGGGGGCGTCGAGGGGAAGCCCGTTGACCGTCGCGTCCGAGTGTTCGCATGTGCGTCGGTAGAACCCGATGATCTGATCGCGAGTCTCGTCCTCGGTCGCCCACAGATCGTTGCCGTTGTGGTCCTGCCACCGGGGCAGCGGTTCCGGGGAAGGGCCGTCGAAGACCTCGCCGAAGTACCCGGCCTCGACGGTGGCCACGTGTTTGACCAGGCCGAGGAAGTCGGTCCCGGTCGCTGTCAAAGGTCGGCGGGCGCGGAACTCGCCACGTGAGACAACCTCCAGCGCATCTGCATTGGCCCGCCATGCCCCGGACCGGGTGAATACATGGCCGGCATAGGGCCCGGATAGGGCGCCCTTCAACCATGGCCAAAACCGACCACACAAAGGGGCGTCGAACTGATGAGCGAGCAGCAGCAGCAGACCGAAGAGACCCTGTACCGCGTCGTGCTCAACGACGAGGAGCAGTACTCGATCTGGTGGGCCGACCGCGCCCTGCCGGCCGGCTGGCACGCCGAGGGCAGCGAGGGCACCCGCGAGGAGTGCCTCGCGCGCATCACCGAGCTCTGGACCGACCTGCGGCCGCTGAGCCTGCGCCGCCGCATGGACGCCACCGCCGCCTGACCGAACTGGCCGCCGGATCCGAGGCCGGGCCCGACCCCCACCGCGCCGCCCGATCCCGATGGAGGAGAGACTGTGAACGACCGCACGCTGTCGGGTTCGTACACCGGTGCAACCACTGCCCGGCCCAGGACCGCCCCCTTGCTGCCCGCGCTGTTCGCCGCCCAGCGCACCCGTACCCCCGACGCGCCCGCCGTGATCGGCGCCGACGGAAGCGTGATCACGTACGCCGGACTCGGCGCGCGCGCCGCCCTGTTCGCCGACCGGCTGCACGCCCTGGGTGTGCGCCCCGGCGACTTCGTGGGCGTGTGCCTGCGCCGCGGGCCCGACCTGGTCGCCGGGCTCCTCGGTGTCTGGCTGGCGGGCGGTGCCTACGTACCGCTCGACCCCAACCACCCCGAGAGCCGCATCGCCCTCGTCCTCGACGACGCGCAGGCACCGGTGGCCCTCGCCGAGCGGTCCACCGCCGACAAGCTGCCCACCGGCACCCGGGTACTGCTCACCGAAGACGTCACCGGCGAACAGCACCAGGACGACTCCGGTGACCAGCCCGCAGCGGCACCGGAGTTCGTCGCCGAGCCGGCCCGGCCCGCCTACGTGCTGCACACCTCCGGCTCCACCGGCCGCCCCAAGGGCGTCCTCGTCCCGCACGAGGGCATCGCCAACCGGGTGCGCTGGCTGGCCCACCGTCACCGTCTCGGCCCCGCCGACCGGGTGCTGCTCAAGACGACCGTCGGTTTCGACGCCGCCGGGCTGGAGCTGTTCTCCCCGCTCATCAGCGGCGCCGCCCTCGTGCTCGCCCCCGACGGCGCCGAGCGCGACCCCGCGACTCTGCTCGCCGCCGTCGCCGACCACGGCGTCACCGTTCTCCAGGGCGTCCCCTCCGTCTACCGGCGCCTCGTCGACGAACCCGGCTGGGAGCGCGCCACCGCCCTGCGCCTGGTGTTCAGCGCCGGTGAACCCCTCCACGCCGACCTGTGCCGCCGCATCCTCGAACGCGCGCCCGGCGTACGGATCTGGAACACCTACGGACCCACCGAGGCGTCCGTCGACATCACCGAGCACCTGTGGGACCCGGACCGGGACACCGGCGCCGTCCCCATCGGGCGGCCCATCGGCAACATGCGCGTGGTCGTCCTCGACCCGGCCGGACGGCCCGTGCCGGTCGGCGTCCCCGGCGAACTCCATGCGGGCGGCATCGGGCTCGCCCTCGGCTACCTCGGCCGCCCGGACCTGACCGCCGAACGCTTCGTGCCCGACCCGCACAACGAGGGACAGCGGCTCTACCGCACCGGCGACAAGGTGCGCTGGCGTGCCGACGGCGTCCTCGAATACCTCGGCCGCCTCGACCAGCAGGTCAAGGTCAACGGCGTACGGATCGAGCCCGGCGAGGTCGAGGCCGCGCTCGCCGCCCACCCCTGGGTGCGCACCGCCGTCGCCGCCGCCGTGCCCGACACCACAGGCGGGGGCCACCGGCTCGCCGCCTGGGTGCAGCCGCGCGGCGAGGCCCCCCGCCCCGACGAGCTGCGCGCCTTCCTGCGCCGAACTCTGCCCGACGTCCTGGTGCCCTCCGTCTTCGTCACCGTCGACGAGTGGCCGCTCACCGCCAGCGGGAAGATCGACCGGGGCGCGCTGCCCGACCCGGCCGTCAGCCGCGCCGAGACCGCGTACGTACCGGTGCGCGACGCCACCGAGCGGGCCGTCGCCGAGATCTGGGCCCAGCTGACCGGCGTCCCCGCCGGGGAGATCGGCGCCACCCACGACTTCTTCCAGCTCGGCGGCTCCTCACTGATGCTGACCCGGCTCTCCGAGCTGCTGTCCGCGTCGGCGGGCACCCGCGTACCGCTGCGTGCCCTGTTCACCGCGACCACCGTCGAGACCCAGGCCGCATTGATCGGCCGTCCCGTCGACCCGACCGGCGACGAGCACCTTGAGGAAACGGTCCTTCCCGTGCCCCGTAGGCCCGAGGGGCTGCCGCTCTCGCCCGGCCAGCAGGGCATGTGGCTGCTCGACCGACTGCGTCCCGGCAGCAGCGAGTGGAACGCCCCCGCCTTCCTCACCCTGCCCGCCGAGTACAGCGACGCCACCGTCGCCGCCGCCCTCGGCGCACTCGCCGACCGGCACGAGATCCTGCGCACCCGGTACGCGCTGAACGGCACCGAGCCCGTCCAGATCGCCGATCCGCCCGGCACCCGCCCACCCCTGCTGCGCACCGCGCTCGCCGGGAGCGCCGACGAGCTGAACGCCCTGGTGCAGGAGGAGTTCGCCCGCCCCTTCGACCTGGAGAACGGCCCCGTCTGGCGGGCCCTGACCGTACGCCGGGGGACCGAGCAACTACACGTGATCCTCTCGCTGCACCACATCGCCTGCGACGGCTGGTCCTCCGTCGTCCTGGAACGCGACCTCAAGGCCCTCGCCGAGGCCGCCCACACCGGCACCGACGCCCGGCTGCCCGAGCTCCCGGTGCAGTACGCCGACCACGCCGCCCACCGGCGCGCCCGGCTCACCGACACGTATCTCTCGCGCGAACTCGACCACTGGAAGCGGGTGCTGGACGGCATCGCCCCGCTCGACCTGCCCACCGACCGGCCCCGGCCCCCGGTGCGCGACGCACACGGCGCCGTCCACCTCTTCGGCGTCCCGGCCGCGCTCACCGAGCGCGTCGCGGCCCTCGGCCGCAGCTGCGGGGCGACCCTCCAGCAGACCCTGCTCACCGCCTTCTCCGCGCTCGTCGCCCGCCTCACCGGCCGCTGGGACGTCCCGGTCGGCATCCCGGTGGCCGGCCGCGAGCGGCCCGAGACCGCCGACGTCGCCGGGTTCTTCCTCAACACCCTCGTGCTGCGCTGCGATGCCGCGGCCGACGACACCTTCCGCGACGCCGTCGTCCGGGTCCGCGACACCGCCCGCGAGGCCTTCGCCCACCAGGCACTGCCCTTCGACCGGCTCGTCGCCGAGCTCGACGAGAGCCGCGACGCCGCCCGCACCCCCCTCTACCAGGTGATGTTCGACCTGCACGAGGAGGGCCGCACCGGCACCGCGACCTCGGCCGGCGACCTCGACGCCTTCCGGGGTGCCTGGCAGGCCGCCCGCACCGACCTCACGTTCGTCGTGCAGCGCCGGGACGACGGCTCCCTGCTCGGCATGGCCGAGTACGCCACCGCCCTGTTCGACCCGGCCACCGTCGAACGGTTCGCCGACTGCTGGACCCGACTGCTGGAGGCGGTCGCCGACGACCCGTGGGTACGGCTGGGCACCGCCGACATCCTGCCCGCAGCGCTACGCGCCGAACTCGTCGCCCACGGCCCCGGCCGGGCCGGGGCGGGGGACACGATCAACGGAACGTCCGGCGGCGGCGTGCACACCGCGGTCGCGGAGGTGGCCCGGCGCTCCCCGCAGGACCCGGCCGTCGTCTGCGGCGACGAGACCTGGACGTACGAGCGGCTGACCCGGCGCGCCGAATTCCTCGGCCACCGGCTGCGCGGCCTCGGGGCCGGCCCGGAGACCACCGTCGCCGTGCTGCTCGGCCGCACCCCCGACCTGCTCGCCACGATCCTCGGCAGCTGGCACGCCGGCGCCGCCCATGTGCCGCTCGACCCGGGCGCGCCCGACGACCGGATCGCCCATCTGCTCGCCGACTCGGGGGCGGGCGTCCTCGTCACCGACACGGTGGGCGCCGCCCGCCTCGCCGGGATCCACCGCGGCGCCGTCCTCACCCTGGACACGGAACCGGACGCCGCACCGCCGGCCGACGCCGAGCCGCTGCCCGCCGGGGACGGCACCCGCCTCGCCTACCTGATGTACACCTCCGGCTCCACCGGCCGCCCCAAGGGCGTCGCCGTCGAGCACCGCACCCTGCTGCCCACCCTGCGCGCCTTCCAGGCCCACCTGGACTTCGGGCAGGGTCCCGACGACGCCTACCTCGCCCTGGCCCAGCCCACGTTCGACATCTCCTGGACCGAACTCGTCATGCCGCTCGTCGCGGGCGGCCGGGTGGTCCTCGCCCAGGACCACGAACTGCGCGACCACCGCGCCCAGTTGGCACTGCTCGACCGGCACGGCGTCAGCCACCTCCAGGCCGCCCCCGCGCACTGGCAGATGCTGATCGACGCCGGCTTCGGCCGCCGCCCACTGGTCGGCAAGACCGGCGGCGAGGATTGCCCGCCCGCCCTCGCCCGCGACCTCTCCCGCAGGCTGCGGCGGTTCATCAACGAGTACGGGCTCACCGAGACGACCATCGCCTCCACCCGGTGGGACGCGCACGACACCGCGCGGTCCACCCCGATCGGCCGCCCCTACCCGCACTGCACGGTCCGGGTCCTGGACGAGAACCTCACCCCCGTGCCGTACGGGGTGACCGGCGAGCTGTGCATCGGCGGGACCGCCCTCGCCCGCGGCTACCACGGCAGGCCCGACCTGACCGCCGCCGTGTTCGTGCCCGATCCGTACGGCGAGCCCGGCGCCCGCCTCTACCGCAGCGGCGACATGGCCCGCATGCTGCCCGACGGCACGCTGGAGTTCGCCGGGCGCGCCGACGGCCAGGTCAAGATCCGTGGCCGACGGGTGGAGACCGGCGAGGTCCAGGGTGTCTTGGCCGAGCACCCCGGAGTCGCCCGGACCGTGGTCACCGTCCACGGCACCGGATCCGACGCCGCGCTCATCGGCTACTGGGTGGCCGCCGACGACACCCTCGTGCCCGGCGACAGCGAGCTCCTGGACCACTGCGCCCGCAGGCTGCCCGACTACATGGTCCCCGCGCTGCTCGTGCCGATCACCGCGGTGCCGCTCACCCGGCACGGCAAGGTCGACACCGCGGCCCTGCCCACGCCCGACCTCGCCGCCGCGCTCGCCGACGAGCCGTACACCGCGCCCGAAGGACCCGTCGAGGAGATCATCGCCGGGATCTGGGCCGAGGTGCTGCACGGCCCGGACGCCGTCGCGGGCCACCGGATCGGCGCCCGCCAGGGGTTCTTCCGCAGCGGCGGCAACTCCGTGCGCGCCGCCCAGGTCGTCGCCCGCATCCAGGAGGAGTTCGACGTCGAACTGCCCCTGCGCGCCGTCTTCGAACGCCCCACCGTCGCCCGGCTCGCCGAAGCCGTGGAAGAGGCAGTGACGGCCGAGATAGAGACGCTCACCGAAGCCGAACTCGCCCTCGCCCACAGGGAGTACCAGCCGTGACCGCACCCACCGCGCCGACGCAGCCCACGCAGCAGGAGCTGCGCGCCGAGCTCCTGCGCCGCCGCCTCGCCGGGCGCGCCGGGCGCGGCGCCGACACCCCCGCCCGCACCGCCGCGATCCCGCGCGCCGACCGTACGAAGCCCCTCGAACTCTCGGCCGGGCAGCGCCAGTTGTGGTTCCTGCACCAGCTCGACCCGGAGAGCCCCGAGTACCTGCTGCCGATGGCGTACCGGCTGCGCGGCCCGCTCTCGCCGGGCACCCTCCAGCGGGCGTTCGACGCGCTCGCCGCCCGCCACGAGATCCTGCGCACCCGCTACGTCCTGGACGCGGCCGACCCCCGGCAGGTCGTCGACCCGGCCGGGCCCGTCGACTTCGCCGTCACCGACCGGCCCGGCCTGGACGCCGCCGCCCGGGACACGGCCGCCGTCGCCTTCACCGAGGCCCGCGCCGCCGAGACCTTCGACCTGGCCGCCGACCACCCACTGCGGGTACGGCTGCTGCGCTTCGCCCCCGACGACCATGTCCTGCTCGTCGTCATGCACCACATCGCCTGCGACGCGCTGACCCGCCCACTGCTCCTGGCCGACCTCGCCGCCCTCCACCGCGGCGAGGAACTGCCCGAACTGCCCGTCCAGTACGCCGACTACGCGGCCTGGGCCGCCCGCAGGCAGAGCGGCCCCGACGCCGACCGCGGCCTCGACCGGTGGCGCCGGGAACTCGCCGGCGTCGAACCGCTCGCCCTGCCCACCGACCGGCCCCGCCCCGCCGTGCGCACCTGGGGCGGCGCCACGCACGGCTTCGACGTCCCCGCCACCACCGCCACCGCGCTGCGCAAGGTCGCCCGCGACGGCGACGCCACCCTCTTCATGGTGCTGCTCACCGCCTACCAGACCCTGCTCGGCCGCTACACCGGCAAGCGGGACGTCGCGGTCGGCACCGCCGTCTCCGGACGTACCCGCCCGGAACTGCGGCAGATGGCCGGGTACGCGTACAACACCCTGGTGCTACGGGCGCGTTGGGGTGCCGATCCGGCCTTCCGGGACGTCCTCGCCCACAACCGAACCACCGTGCTGGACGCCTTCGACCACCAGGAGACGCCGTTCGACCGGATCGCCGACGAGCTGGAGCCCGAGCGCGACCTGTCCACCACACCACTCTTCCAGGTCATGTTCGACCTCGCGTCCGGCGAGGGAGCCGACGGCCCCGACCTGCCCGGCATCACCGCCGAGCCCGTCCCCGCCGCCAGTTCCATCGCCCGCTTCGACCTGACACTGCACCTCACCGAACGCGCCGACGGCACCCTGCACGGCAGCCTCGAATACGCCACGGCCCTCTTCGACGCGGCCACCGCCGCCCGGATCGCCGGGCACTACACCCGGGTCCTCGACCGGATCGCCGCCGCCCCGGACGCCCCGCTGTCCGCTCTCGACCCGATCGGCCCCGAGGAGCGCGCCCTGCTCCTGGACGGACCGGCCACCCCCGTCGGCACCGACCACGCCCTCGACGCCACCGCACTGCGCCCCGTCCTGGAAACCATCCTGGAACAGGCCGCGGCCACCCCCGACGCCACCGCCCTGCGCCACGGCGACACCACGTTCACCTACCGCCGGCTCGCCGAGGAATCGGAGCAGTACGCCCGCCGGCTCGCCGGGCTCGGCGTCGGCCCCGAGGACACCGTCGCCGTACTCCTGGACCGCTCGCCACAACTGGTCGCCGCCCTGCTCGGCATCTGGCGCGCGGGCGCCGCGTACGTACCCGTCGACCCCGGCTACCCGGACGAGCGCGTCGGCCACATGCTGGCCACCACCGGCACCCGGACCGTCCTCACCGAGACCCGCTACGCCGACCGCTTCGACGGCCTCACCGTCCCGGTCAGCGGTGAGGGTGGCCTTGCCGTCCCGGCCGCCGCAGACGACGGCCTCACCGTCCTGGTCGCCGACGACCCGGCCGAGCAGACCGCCCGAGCGGCTGCCACCGCCGCCCTGCCCACCGGGTACGACCTCGACGCACTCGCCTACGTCATCTACACCTCCGGCTCCACCGGCCGCCCCAAGGGCGTCCTCGTCACCCACCGAGGCCTGGCCAACTACCTCGGCTGGACCGTCCAGGCCTACGCGGGCGCCGGCCCCGGCGGCGCACCGCTCTTCTCGTCGGTCGCCTTCGACCTCGGCGTACCCGATCTCTACGCGCCGCTGATGACCGGCCGCGACGTCCACCTGCTCCCGCAGGACTTCGACACCGCCGACCTCGGCACCCTGCTCGCCGCAGGCGCCCCGTACGCCTTCATCAAGCTCACCCCCGGCCATCTCGACCTGCTCCAGCAGCAATTGACGGATGACCAGATCAGAAACCTGGCGGGTCTCGTCATCGCCGCCGGCGACTCCTTCACCGCCCGGCTCGCCGAGCGCTGGACCACCTCGGCGGGCACCGACGGCACCCGCCTCGCCGCCGAGTACGGCCCCACCGAGATCACCGTCGGCAACTCCGCGTACTTCCTCGACGGGCCCGTCACCACCGAACTCGTCCCCATCGGCCGCGCCGTCCCGCACACCACCATGTACGTCCTCGACGAGCACCTGCGACCGCTGCCCGTCGGCGTGCCCGGCGAGGTGTGGATCGGCGGCATCGGCGTCGCCCGCGGCTACGCGGGCCGACCCGACCTGACCGCCGAACGCTTCGTGCCCGACCCCTACGGCCCGGCCGGCACCCGGCTCTACCGCACCGGCGACATCGCCCGCGTGCTGCCCGACGGCAACCTCGACTTCGTCGCCCGCGCCGACCACCAGGTCAAACTCCGCGGCTACCGCATCGAGCCCGGCGAGATCGAGGCCGCGCTCACCGCGGACCCGGCCGTCGCCGAAGCCGTCGTCCTGGTCCGCGAGGACAGCCCCGGCGCCAGGGAACTCGTCGCCTACGTCGTCCCCGCCGAGGGCGCCGACCCCGACGACATCGCCCCGGCCGCGCTGCGCGCCCGCGTCGGCGAGGCCCTCCCGCCGTACATGGTGCCCGCCGCCTACCTGACCCTCGACGCCCTGCCGCTGACCGCCAACGGCAAGCTCGACCGGCGCGCGCTGCCCGCCCCGGGCCGCGCCGCCACGGCCGTCGGCGACTACGTCGAGGCCCGCGACGCCACCGAAGGCGCCATCGCCGGGATCTGGGCCACCGTCCTGGGCCGGGACACCGTCGGCGTCCACGACAACTTCTTCGAGCTCGGCGGCGACTCCATCCGCGCCGTCACCCTCGTCGGCGCGCTGCGCGAGGCCGGCTGGGAGACCAGCGTCCGCGACATCTTCGCCCACCGCACCGTGGCCCGGCTGCGCGCCGCCCTCGGCGACGCGGACGGGGCCGGGCCGGGCGCCACCGTCGCCCGGTTCGCCCTCATCGGCGAACAGGACCGGGCCGCGCTTCCCGCCGACGTCACCGACGCCTACCCCGTCTCGCTCACCCAGGCCGGGATGCTCGTCGAGATGTACGGCGAGAGCACCGAGAACCGCTACCACAACATCACCTCCTTCCGGATCCGCGACGAACTCCCCTTCGACCCCGAGGCGTTCCAGCGGGCCGCCGACCTGATCGTCGAACGCCACGAGGTCATGCGGACCTCCTTCGCCCTCGACGGCTACTCCCGGCCGCTCCAGCTCGTCCACGCCGCCGCACGGATGCCCTGCGTCTTCGACGACCTGCGCCACCTGCCCGCCGCCCGCCGCGAACTGGCCCTCTGGGAGTTCGCCGACCGCGACCGCGAAGAGCTCTTCGACCTCACCCGCGCACCGCTCATGCGGATGGCCGTCCACCTCCTGGACGACGAGAGCTGGTGGCTGTCCATCACCGAGTGCCACCCCGTCATCGAGGGCTGGAGCTACCACTCCCAGCTGATGGAGATGCTCCGGGCCTACCGCGCACTGCGCTCCGGCGCCGGGCCCGAGCCCGCCCCGCCGGTGCCCGCCGTCCGCTACGCCGACTTCGTCGCGGGCGAACTGCGCTCCCTGGACGACCCGGCCGACCGCGACCACTGGCGCCACATCGTCGACACGTACGAGCGGTTCAGCGTCCCGGCCGGCTGGCAGGGCGACGACGAGGGCGACGAGCGCTACCGCATCGATGTCCCGCTCGGCGACGTCGAACCGGGCCTGCGCGCCCTCGCCACCGCCGCCGAAGTCCCCTACAAGAGCGTCCTGCACGCCGCGCACAGCAAGGTCCTCTCGCTGCTCACCCGCGCCGAGCGGTTCCGCGGCGGCATGGTCGCCGACGCGCGCCCCGAGGAGGCGGGCGCCGAGCGCGTCTCCGGCATGTACCTCAACTCGGTGCCCTTCCCGTACGAGCGGACCGCCGCGACCTGGGGCGAACTCGCCCAGCAGGTCTTCGCCCGCGAGGTCGAGCTGTGGCCGCACCGCCGCTACCCGATGCCCGCCATGCGCAGACCCGGCGGCGAGTCCCACCTCATCGACGTCCTCTTCCACTACCTGGACTTCCACCAGGTCGACACCGAACTCATCGACATCATGGCCAGCCGCGACGACAGCCCCAACGAGTTCCGGCTCGTCGTCGGCACCCCGGTGCGCGGCCACCTGTCCATCGCCTCCCGCACCCGCACCCTCTCCCGGGGCCGCGCCAAGCGCCTCGCCGCGCTGTACACCGCCGTCTTCGCCGACATGGCGCGCACCGGCGCCGACGGCGACGCCCGCGGTTCCTACCCCGACAGCTACGAGCGGGCCGCCCTGGCCGCACCCGCCCTGCCGCACTCCGACACCCCCGCCGACGTGCTCGGCGCGTTCGAGGCGCAGGCCGCCCGGACCCCGGACGCCCCCGCCCTCTCCTTCGGGTCCGCCACCCTCCCGCACGCCGTCCTCCCGCAGGCCGCCTCCCCGCAAGCCACCCTTTCCTACGCCGCGCTCGACGCCCGCGCCGAGGCCGTCGCCCACCGGCTGCGGGCCCTCGGCGCCGGGCCCGAGACCCGCGTCGCGGTGCTCCTGGACCGGGGCCCCGACCTGGTGGCCGCACTCCTGGGCGTCTGGAAGGCGGGCGCCGCGCAGGTGCCCGTGGACCCCTGCACCCCCGACGCCCGGATCGCCGGCGCCGAGTTCGCGCTCGCGGTCACCGAACGCCGCCACGCCGCCCGCCTGGGCGACATCCCACTCCTGGTCACCGAGGACCTCACCGACACCCCCGTACCCGCCGGGCCCGCCATCGCCCACGACCCGGACCGGCTCGCTTACGTCCTGCACACCTCCGGCTCCACCGGCACCCCCAAGGGCGTCGAGATCAGCCACCGCTCCCTCGCCCACTACCTGCACTGGGCGGTCGAGCAGTACGCGGCGGCGGGCACCGGCGGCGCGCCGTGGTTCACCTCCGTCGGCTTCGACCTCGGGATCCCCGCGCTGTACGCACCCCTGATGACCGGTCAGACCGTACGGCTGCTCCCGCAGGCGTACGGGCCGGGGGAGTTCGGCGCCGAACTCCTCAAGGGCGCGCCCTACTCCTTCGTCGGGCTCACCCCCGGCCATCTGACGCTCCTGGAAGCCCAGTTGACCGACGCCGAACTCGGCTCCCTGGCCGCGCTCGCCGTCTGCGCGGGCGACGCCTACCCGGCCGCCCAGGCCGACCGGGTCGCCGCCCGCATCCCGGCCGGCGGCATGGTCCTCGCCGCCGAGTACGGACCCACCGAGGCCACCGTCGCCGCCACCGCGCTGCGCGTCCTGCCCCGGCAGCGGAGCACGCCGCGCCCCGTCGCGGCAGCGACCGGCGTCCGGGCCGGGCTCCAGCACGCCGACACCCTGCACGCCCCCGAACGGCCCCGCGCCCCGCGCACCCTCGTGGCCCTCGGCTCCCCGCTCCCGGGCGTCACCCTGCGGCTCCTGGACAGTGCGCTGCGGCCGGTCCCCGACGGCATCACCGGTGAGGTGTACCTCGGCGGCGACGGGCTCGCCCGCGGCTACGCCGGACGCCCCGGCCCGACCGCCGCCGCGTTCCTGCCCGACCCCTACGGACTGCCGGGCACCCGCCTCTACCGCACCGGAGACCTCGCCCGCCGGCTCCCCGGCGGCGCCCTGGAGTTCCTCGGCCGCGCCGACGACCAGGTCAAGATCCGGGGGCACCGCGTCGAGCCCGGCGAGGCCGAGGCCGCGCTCGCCGCCGACCCCTCCGTGCACGAGGCCCTCGTCGCGGCGGTCGACGCTGCCGACGGTGGCAAGCGCCTCGCGGCCTGGGTGGTGCCCGCCGAGGGGCACACCGTCTCCGTGCCCGCCCTGCGCGAGAGGCTGCGCGCGGTGCTGCCCGCCGCCGTCGTCCCGGCGACCGTCACGGCGCTGCCCGCGCTCCCGCTCGGCGAGAACGGCAAACGCGACCGGTTCGCCCTGGTGGCCCGTGCCGCCACCGCCGCCGACGCCCCCTACGAGGAGCCGCGCACCGACACCGAGCGACGGCTCGCCGCCGTCTGGGCCGAGGTGCTCGGCCTCGAACAGGTCGGTGTGCACGACGACTTCAGGGACCTCGGCGGCGACTCCCTGCTCGTACCGCCCCTGCTGCTCGCCGCCCGCAGGGCCGGGCTCCCCCTCGACCTCGCGACCGCACTGCGCCACCACACGGTGGAGCACCTCGCCGCCGCACTCGACGTCCGCACGGCCCACGACCCGGCCCAGGAAGGCTGACCCCATGCGTCATCTGATCTCCATCGACGACCTCACCGACGCGGAGCTGCGACGGATCGTGGACCGCGGCGCCGAGTTCTCCGCCGGTCTCGCCCGGCGGCCCGCACCGCTGGACGGCCAGGTGGTCGGCGTCTACTTCGCCAAGACCTCCACCCGCACCCGTACCGCCTTCTCCTCCGGATCGCTGCGGCTGGGCGGCTCCCTCATCGCCTACGGGCCCGGCGACCTCCAGCTCAATACCGGCGAGACCACCGAGGACACCGGCCGGGTGCTGTCCGGGATGCTCGACGTCCTCGTCGCCCGGACCGCCGGTCCCGAGGCCGAACTGCGCGGCTGGGCACAGCAGGGGACGATGTCCGTCGTCAATGCCATGACCGCCGAGGAACACCCCACCCAGGCGCTCACCGACCTCACCACACTGGTACGCCACTTCGGCCACGTCGACGGTCTGCGGATCCTGTACGCGGGCGAGGGCAACAACACGGCGGCGGCTCTCGCGCTCGCCCTCACCCGCTTCCCCGCCGTCCACTTCGAGGTCCGCACCCCGCCCGGCTACGGCCTCGACGAGGCGGTCGCGCACCGGGCCCGTGCCCAGGCCGCCCGCACCGGCGCCACCCTGGTCGAGCGGTCCGACATGGACGGACTGACCGGCGGCTACGACGTGATCTACACGACCCGCTGGCAGACCACCGGCACCAGCAAGCCCGACCCCGACTGGCGGAACGTCTTCGCCCCGTTCCGGGTCACCCCCGCCCTCTGGGAGACCAGCCCGGCCGCCGTGTTCATGCACGACCTGCCCGCCCACCGGGGCGAGGAGGTCGTGGCCGAGGTGCTGGACGGACCGCACAGCATCGCCTTCGCCCAGGCCACCAACAAGATGCACAGCGCGATGGCGGTACTGGAGTTCGTCCGCACGGCCGGGACCTCGCCGAAGGCCGGGGAGCCGGCGCCCGGGGCGATTCGGGCCGCGGACCGCGATCTGGTGGCCGCGCGATGAAACCCGCGACCGACTCCCCGACCGAACCGACCGACCTGGCCGACCTGGCCGACCTGGCCGACCTGGCCGAACCGACCGAACTGACCGAACCGACCGAACTGACCGACCCGGCGGTGCTGCCGTGGCTCCTGGCCGGGCAACGGGACGACGCGGTGCCGGAGAAGAAACACCGGACGACCGCGCAACGCGAACCGGTGGCCGAACCGGTGACGGAACCGGACGGGGAGACCGCCGCGCCGCCCGTGCCGTTGCGGCGCAACCGCGACTACCGCCTGTTGTGGGGCGGCGCCGGCCTCTCGCTGCTCGCCGGGCGGGCCACCGCCGTCGCCTATCCGCTCGCCGTCCTGTGGGCGACCAGGTCGCCCAGCGACGCCGGGCTCGTGGGGACCGCGCTGCTGCTCCCGCAGCTCGTGGTGCAGTTGCCGGGCGGTGCGCTCGTCGACCGCTGGGACCGGCGGCGCATCATGCTGGTGGCCGGAATCGGCCAGGCGGTGGTGGCCGGTGTGGTCGCCGCGCTCCTGCTGAGCGGGCACGTCCTGCTGTGGGCGCTGCTGGCCGCCGCGTTCGTCGAGGGCACCCTCGGTGTGCTGTTCCAGCTGGCCGAGCGGGCCGCCGTGCCCGCCGTGGTGCCGCCCGAGCAGATCGGCGCCGCCATGACCGGCAACGAGGCCCGCACCCGGGGGGCCGCCATCGCGGGCCAGCCACTGGGCAGCGGACTGGTCACGCTCGGCTCCGCGCTGCCGTTCGTGGCGGCGGCGGCCGGTCAACTGGCCGCCGTGGTCTGCCTGTTCGGGGTACGCGGGAAGCTTCAGCAGGAACGGAATGACGCGCCCCGGGCGGCGCTCGCCGCCGAGGTCCGGGCCGGCCTCGTCTGGATGTGGCGCCAGCACTTCCTGCGGGCCGTGATGGCCGCCGTCGCCGTCTCCAACATCCTCTTCCAGGGCCTCAACCTGGCGGTGATGTCCGGCATCCAGTCGGCGGGCGGCACCGAGTTCCAGGTGGGCGTCGTACTCTCGCTCAGCGGGGCGGGCGGTCTGGTCGGCGCGCTCAGCGGTGGCCGCTGGACCGAACGGCTTTCGATGCGCGCCCTGGTGATCGGCGGGCTGGCGGTGTGGGCGCTGCTGATGGTGCCCGTCGCCGTGCTCCGCGACCCCTACGCACTGGGTGCGATCTTCGCGCTGAGCGGCTACGTGGGCGGTGTGTTCAACGTGGCGGGCGGGGTGTATCTCGTCCGGATCGCACCGGACAGCATGCGGGGACGGGCCAACTCCCTGGCCATGCTGGTCGGTGGCGGCGCGATGGCCGCGGGACCGGTCGCGGCCGGCTTCGCCCTGGAGGGCCTCGGCCCGACCCGGACGATCCTGGGACTCAGCCTCGCGATGGCCGTGACGGCCCTTGCCGCGCTGATCTCCCCGGCCCTGCGCCGGGGCCCGTTCGCGGCGGCCGACTGACCGGACGCCCGGTGGATCACGAAGACGGAGGAGGGGGTCACCGCAGCCGCGGTGACCCCCTCCTCCGTACGCGCCGGGAGCGTCAGCCCCCGGGCGAGTCGCGCCGGTCGCGCGACGCCGTCGCGAGCACCACGGCGACCGCCACCACGACCGCGCCGACGAGCCAGGCGCCGGTGGTGAGTGTGAGCCGGTCGGGTTCGAGCAGCGGCTGACCCCGCTCCGCCTGCCACAACAGCAGTGCGGTGAGCCCGGCATGGCCGGCCCCGCCCACGACGATCAGGGCTGTACGGGTACCCTCGCCGCGCAGCAGCGGCAGCCGTCCCGCGAGCATCCCGAGGCCCACGGCGGCCAGTGGCAGCAGCTGCAGCGCGTGCAGACCCACGAAGTGCGCCACCCGCAGGTCCCCGCCACCGGTCGCCCAGTCGGTCAGCGGCAGACCGGCACCGCCGTCCAGCACCCCGACGCTGTGCGCGCCGAGCGTGGCCGGATGCTCCCCGGCGTCCAGGGCCCGCTGCTGCGCGGCCGTGGGGGTGGTCATCAGATAGCCGATCGACATGCCCGCCAGCGAGACGAACATTCCGATCGGGATGGCCCAGGCCAGCGGCCGGTCCACCTTGCGCTGCCACAACAGGAAGATCCCGAGCAGCAGTGTCATGGTCCAGCCGATGTACGCCGCGCCGCCCATCGCCTTGACCAGCACGTCGTTGAGCGTGGACGACACATTGAAGTGGCTGCGTTCGCCCCGTACGGCCTGGAACGTGATGATCGATATCTCCGGGACGATGAACAGCACCACGGTGACGGTGCCGAGTCTGCGCAAGGTGCGCCGCCAGCGATCCGTCCGGCCGATCATCCACGCCAGGGTGATCGTGTAGAGGCCGAAGGAGACCGCGAACTTCAAGGGTTTGAGCCACACCCCCTCACCCAGCACGGTGCGTCCGTCGAGGAACAGGCCACCCGCGGCTGTCACCGCGAGCAGTGCCATGGCCGCCGCGCACCAGGCGAGGGGGCCGTGTAATCGGGGGATGCCCCCGTTGTCGTCGGTGTCCTTCCGTTGGATCCGGGCGCTCGTGAGCGTGACCACAGTGACTCCTTCACTGGTGGGGGCAGTGACCGGTACTGGCCGCTTGCATGGCCGAAAAACGATGTAGGGATTCGTGCATCCGTTTCCGGAAGAACGTAGTCCGTTGCCATATCGTCCCGGCATCGCAGCGGCTTCGGAAGCGATGGCACCCCCTGTGACCAGGCAATACGCCCTGTCGGAGCGGTTATAGGACGCACATAGTCCGGCCCGCGAGAGTCGTCCCATCACCGCAATCCCCGCAATCCCCGCACTGCTCACCGACGAAGGAGATCAACCGATGCCGCAGAACACCATGGACCGCCGGGGCGTCCTCAGGGCCGCCGCCGGCATCGCCGGGGCGGCGGCCGCGGTGACGGTGGCCGGCGCACTGCCGGCCTCCGCACACGGCCGGTCCCGCAGCGAGTTCCCCGAGATCCCGGGCATGGTCGGCGACCGTCGCGCCAACGAGTTCTGGTACGAGTACGACGAGCGCTTCTACTTCAGCCCGACGCCCGAACTCGTCGAGGCCGTGGACGTCATCGTCAAGCCGTTCGGCGACTTCACCAAGGTCGACTCGGCGTGGGCCGCCACCCGTTCCGGCGGACGCTACCCGCGCAGCTACCTGGAGCTCATCCGCCCCAACCGCGACGCCTTCGTGCTGCTCTCCGGCGCCCAGCGCGACGTCTACCGCGAGTTCTACGGGAACGACCCGGAGGGGCTGGTCCGCTCCTTCCAGGACTTCGGCCAGGGCGTCCTGTTCGACCCGCGCCGATCGGCCGGCAACAAGGTCCACATGATGAACTTCACGCCGCCGGACTTCACCCACGCCTACCACCGCTGGCACCCCTTCCTGGCCGGCTTCCGGCTCCTGGACATCGACGTGAAGTGGTGGACGCACATCAACCGGCTCGCGGGCGTCGCCTGGGAGCTCCAGTCCATCGGACAGCCGGCCATCGACGCGAACGACAACAAGCGGCTGCCCCGGCGGACCGTGCACGGTGTCACCCGCAAGTGGCTGCACCGCAGCCCGGACCAGCTCGACACGGCCTTCGACACCTACCCGTACCCCGTCGACCTGGGCAAGTTCTAGTCCGCAGCCCACCCCCGTACGACTCAGGAGGCACAGCCCACCATGCCAGCCACGACCGGAACTTCACCCCGCATCGGCGTCTGGATGATCGGCGCACGAGGCTCGGTCGCCACGGCCGCGACCGTCGGCGCCGCCGCGATCGCCGCGGGCAGCGCCTCCTGTGACGGATGCGTCACGGACCTTCCCCCGTTCCGCGACGCATCGCTCCCGGCCCTCGCCGACCTCGTGTTCGGCGGGCACGACCTCGTGTCCGTCCCACTGACGGCGAGGGCCGGGCAACTCGCCCTGGCGGGCGTCCTGCCCGCCAACCTCCTCGACGGCGTGCGCGGCGCCCTGGAGGCCGCCGACCGCGAGATCCGCGACGGCTCGCAGCGGTCCGGCGAGCCCCAGGCCGAGGCCGCCGCGCGCTTCGCGGCGGACCTCGTCTCCTTCCGCGAACGGCACGCCCTGGAACAGGTCGTCGTCGTCAACGTCTCCTCCACCGAGCCGCTGCCCGACCCCGACCCGGCCTTCCTCGACCTCGCGGAGCTCGACGAGGTCCTCGCCACCAGCACCGACCTGCTGCCGCCCAGCTCCCTGTACGCGTACGCCGCCTTCCGCGCCGGCTGCGCCTACGTCAACTTCACCCCGTCCGCGGGCGCTTCGCTGCCCGCCCTGGAGCAGCTCGCCCGCGCCTGCGGCGTCCCGCACGCCGGGCGCGACGGCAAGACCGGCGAGACCCTCGTCAAGAGCGCGCTCGCCCCGATGTTCACCCAGCGCGCCCTGCGCCTGCGCTCCTGGTCCGGCACCAACCTGCTCGGCGGCGGCGACGGCGCCACCCTCCAGGACCCCGAGGCCGCCCGCAGCAAGACCGAGTCCAAGCAGCGCAGCCTGGAGGAGACCGTCGGCCACCCCGTCCAGGGCCAGGTCCACATCGACAACGTCCCCGAGATGGGGGAGTGGAAGACCGCCTGGGACCACATCTCCTTCGAGGGCTTCCTCGGCGTCCGGATGTCCATGCAGTTCACCTGGCAGGGCTGCGACTCGGCCCTCGCCGCCCCGCTCGTCCTGGACCTCGTACGGCTGGCCGCCCACGGCCGCCGTCGCGGCGAATCCGGCGCGCTCACCGCACTCGGCTTCTTCTTCAAGGACCCGGCAGGCTCCCGCGAGCACAACCTCACCCTCCAGTACGAGGCCCTGACCGCCTGGGCGAACGCCCCGGTCCCGGTCGCGACGGGCAGCCTCCGATGAACACCGCACTGCGCACCTACGCGGAACTGGTCCGGGCCCCCGCCGCGATCACGGTCCCCGGCGACGTCGTCGCCGGGGCACTCGCGGCCGGCCGCCCCGGCATCCGCCGAGCCACCGGCCTCGCCGCGTCCTCCGTCGCCCTTTACTGGGCGGGCATGGCCCTCAACGACTGGGCGGACCGCGCCGAGGACGCCATCGAACGCCCCGAACGCCCCATCCCGTCCGGCCGGCTCACCCCGAGCGCCGCCCTCGCCACCGCCATCGGCCTCACCGGCGCGGGCCTCGGCCTCGCCGCCCTCGCCGGCGGCCGCCGCACCCTGCTGCGCCGCACCCTGCCGCTGGCCGCCGCCGTCTGGGCGTACGACCTCGGCCTCAAGTCGACCCCGCTCGGCCCGGCCGCCATGGCCGCCGCCCGCGCCCTCGACGTCCTGCACGGCACGGGTCCCGGCCGCGCGGCCGCCGCACTCCCGGCCGCCACCGCCGTCGCCGCGCACACCTTCGCGGTGACCCGGCTCAGCCGCCACGAGGTCGACGGAGCACCCACGAGCGAGCCGAAGCTGTCCCTGGCAACGACCACCGCGATCGCCGGAGCGGGCGCGGCCCACCTGCTGGCCACCACCGGCCCGCGCGCCGCAACCACGCACGCGGCCCAACCACCCACCGCCGCCCGGCTGTTCTCCATCGCGGCGGACGGCGCCCACCTCGGCGCCCCCGCGGCGGGATCCGTCGCCGCACTGCTCGCCGCCGACGGAACCCCCGCCGCCCCCGCCGCCCGCAATCCCGTCGACGCCCTGGTCACCGGCGCGGCCCTCGCCACCTACGCGGGCACCTGCGCCCGCGCCCAGAGCGCCGTCGTCCGCGACCCCTCCGCCCCGCGCGTCCGCGCCGCCGTCGGCGCGGGCATCCACGCCCTGCTGCCGCTCCAGGCCACCCTGGTCGCCCGCGCCGGAGCGCCCCTGCTCGCCCTGCCGCTCGTCGCCGCCCTGCCCCTGGTGGGCCGGCTCGCCCGGAAGGTGTCCTCGACATGAGCCACCGCCCGGACCCCTCGGACCTGCGCTTCGCGTACGGCACCAACGGCTTCGCCGACCACCGGCTGCCCGACGCGCTGCGCGTCCTCGCCGACCTCGGCTACCGGGGCGTCTCCCTCACCCTGGACCACCAGCACCTCGACCCCTACGCCCACGACCTGCCCCGGCGGATCGCCGAGACCCGGCGCGCCCTCGACGCCACCGGCCTCGCCGTCGTCGTCGAGACCGGTGCCCGCTACCTCCTCGACCCCTGGCGCAAGCACCGGCCCACCCTGCTCTCCGCCGAACCCGAGGGCCGTGACCTGCGCCTCGGACTGATGCGCCGCGCGATCGGCATCGCCGCCGAACTCGGCGCCGGAGCAGTCCACTTCTGGAGCGGCACCCCGGACCCCGGCACCACCCCGGAACAGGCCTGGCAGCGGCTCGTCGACGGCTGCGCGGAGACCGTCGCGCACGCCGACGCCACCGGGATCGACCTCGCCTTCGAGCCCGAGCCCGGCATGCTCGTCGCCGACCTCGCCGGCTACCGCAGGCTGCACAGCGATCTCGGTCTCCCCGACCGCTTCCGCCTCACCCTCGAC
This sequence comes from Streptomyces sp. NPDC007164, assembly GCF_040634135.1. NCBI lineage: Bacteria > Bacillati > Actinomycetota > Actinomycetes > Kitasatosporales > Streptomycetaceae > Streptomyces > Streptomyces sp. NPDC007164. Next base: position 76,493 of record NZ_JBEYFB010000032.1, on the reverse strand, counting down.
ATCGGCCACTGCCGGTGCCTCGAACCCCACAGCGTTCCCCGCTGCGTCGAACTGGCATCCGATCGCCTCGCCCACGTCCAGATCGAGGACATGCGACGCGGCGTCCACGAACACCTGCCGTTCGGTGAGGGCGAGATCCACTTCCCGCCGGTACTGCGTGCCCTCGCCGCCAACGGATACCGGGGACTGGTCTCGGTGGAGCTGCCCAGACACAGCCACGCGGCGACCGCGACCGCCCGCCACAGCATCGAATTCCTGCGCACCGCAGCCCTGTCGAAGGAGGCCGAACCGGTATGACAGCACCGACGATCACGGCGGCACCGACCACCGTGCACCACACCCTCACCCTGCGCGCCCTCACCGAGGGACTGGGCTCGGCCCTCGACCACGAGCACCGCGTCCGCCTCGCCCAGGACCTCGCGGCCGTCGCCGAACAGGGCCCGGCCGCCCTCGACAGCCGCTTCCCCGCCGCCGGCCGCGTCTACGGCCGGGGCAGGCTGCCCGGCTGGGCGGGCTGGAGCGTCGAGGACGGCGTACGCACCAGACTCCTCGGCCAACTGGAGCTCGAAGGAACGGAGTTGGCGCAGGAGGCCACGGAGCGCTACCGCGACGGCGACGCGGCGGAGCGGCGCGGCGTCCTGTGCGCCCTGCCCTTCCTGCCGCTCGGACCGCACGCCGTCCACCTCACCGACGACGCGCTGCGCACCAACGACAACCGGCTCATCGCCGCCGCACTCGGCCCCTACGCACGGACCCACCTCGACCAGTACCGCTGGCGCCAGGCCGTCCTCAAGTGCCTCTTCACCGGGATCCCGCTGGCCAAGGTGGCCGGCCTGCACGAACGCCGGGACGCCGAGCTGGCCCGGATGGCCGTCGGCTTCGCGACCGAGCGCCGGGCGGCGGGCCGTACCGTACCCGCCGATCTGTGGCTGGTCGCCACCCACGACAGCTGAGCACCGCCCCCCCGGCCCGCAACGGAGCCGGGCCACCCACCCGACGGAGATCGGCCATGCGTATATTCGACCCGCACATCCACATGACGTCCCGGACCACCGACGACTACCGGGCCATGTACGACGCAGGTGTACGCGCCCTGGTGGAACCGGCTTTCTGGCTCGGCCAGCCACGTACCCACCCGGCCAGCTTCGCCGACTACTTCGACGCCCTGCTCGGCTGGGAGCCCTACCGCGCCGCCCAGTTCGGCATCCGGCACCACTGCACCATCGGGCTCAACCCGAAGGAGGCCAACGACCCGCGCTGCACCCCCGTGCTCGACCTGCTGCCGCGCTACCTCGCCAAGGACTCCGTCGTAGCGGTCGGGGAGATCGGCTACGACACCATGACCGAAGCGGAGGAGCACGCCTTCGCCGCACAGCTCGGTCTCGCCGTCGAGTTCGGGCTGCCCGCACTGGTCCACACCCCGCACCGCGACAAGGCCGGCGGCACCGCCCGCTCCCTGGCCGTCATCGAGGAATCCGGCATCGACCCCGGCCACGTCGTCCTCGACCATCTCAATGAGGTAACCGTCACCGAGGTGATCGGAACCGGCTGCTGGATGGGGTTCTCCATCTATCCGGACACCAAGATGACCCCGCGGCGGATGGTCGACATCCTCAAAAAGTATGGAACGGAGCACATGCTCGTCAACTCGGCGGCGGACTGGGGACACAGCGATCCGCTGCTCACCAGGATCACCGCGGAAACCATGCTCGAATCCGGTTTCGACGAGGATGATGTCGACCGCGTCATGTGGCGCAACCCGCTCACGTTCTACGGGCAGTCGGGCAGGCTTGACCTGGACGGTTACAACGATGTGCAGGCCGCGGGGCTGTACGCCGGAAATTCGATCGCCCGCGGCGGCAGTTGAGGTCGATACATCATGCGTCTGCACCACTCGGACTCCACCACCATCCACCTCGCCTACTGCACCAACGTGCATCCGGCGGAGACCCTCGACGGGATCACGGCCCAGCTCGCCGACCACGCGGAACAGGTACGCCAGCACCTCGGCACCGACCTCGTCGGCCTCGGCCTCTGGCTCCCCGCCGAAGTGGCCCACCACCTCGCCGACCACCCGGCCGACACCGCCGAACTGCGCCGGGCCCTGACCGCCCGGGGCCTGGAGACCGTCACCCTCAACGGATTCCCCTACCGCGGCTTCCACACCCCCGTCGTCAAACGCGGCGTGTACTTCCCCGACTGGTCCGAGCCGTCCCGCCTGACCTACACCCTCAACCTCGCCAAGGTGCTCGCCGGACTGCTCCCCGAGGACGCCGCCCGCGGCTCCATATCCACCCTGCCACTGGCCTGGCGGACCCCCTGGACCGGCGTGCAGCGCTCCACCGCCGCCCGGCACCTCGACGACCTGGCCGCCGGACTCAAGCAGATCGAGGCCGAGACCGGCCGCACCATCCGCGTCGGCCTGGAACCCGAACCCGGCTGCGTCGCCGAGACCACCGCCCAGGCCGCCCGGGCCATCGCCGGCGCCGACCACGACTGGATCGGCCTGTGCCTGGACGCCTGCCACCTCGCCGTCCAGCACGAGGACCCGTCGAGCGCCGTCGCCGCCCTCGTCGCCGAAGGCGTGCCCATCGTCAAGCTCCAGGCGTCCTCCGCCCTCGTCGCCGACACCCCCGCCGACGCCGAGTCCCGCGAGGCGCTGCGCCCCTTCGCCGAACCCCGCTTCCTGCACCAGGTCCGCGAGCAGGGCCCCGACGGCACCCTGCACGGCTCCGACGACCTCGCCCCGGCCCTCGCGGGCGCCCTGCCCGGCGAAGCGCCCTGGCGCATCCACTACCACGTACCCCTGCACGACCAGCCCGAGCCGCCGCTGCGCAACACCAGCGACTCCCTCCAGGAGACCCTGCGGGCGACACTCGGCGGGGAGCGCGCCCTCACCGACCACGTCGAGGTCGAGACGTACACCTGGGACGTCCTGCCCACCGGGCTCCGGCCCACCGGGGCGGCCGGCATCGCCGCCGGGATCGCCACCGAACTGGAGTGGACGCACGGCGAGTTGATCCGTCTCGGCCTCACCGAGCAGGCCGGAGCGACACCATGACCGACCACCAGGTCGCGGTCCTGTGCACCGTCGGCCTCACCCCACGCCTGCTCGGCGAGATGCCGCACATCGCGGCCATCGGGCAGCAGGGCTTCACCGCCCGCCTCGACACCGTCTTCCCCGCCGTCACCGCCACCGTCCAGGCCACCCTCACCACCGGCCTGCTGCCTCGCGACCACGGGGCCGTCGCCAACGGCTGGTACCACCGCGACCACGGCGAGGTCATGATGTGGCGCCAGCACAACGCCCTCGTCCGGGGCGAGAAGGTGTGGCAGGCCGCCCGCGAACAGGACCCCGGCCACACCACCGCGTACCTGTGCTGGTGGTGGGCCATGGGCGCGGACGTCGACACCGTACTGACGCCGCGACCCGTCTACCACTACGACGGCCGCAAATCCCCCGACTGCTACACCAAGCCCGCCGGGCTGCGTGATGAACTCACCGCCCGCCAGGGCGAGTTCCCCCTCTTCAACTACTGGGGGCCGACCGCCTCCATCGCCTCCACCCGGTGGATCGCCGGCGCCGCCCGCCATGTCGTCGACACCCGCCGCCCCGACCTGTCGTTCATCTACGTGCCCCACCTCGACTACGACCTCCAGCGCTACGGACCCGACAGCCCCCAGGCGGTGCGCGCCGCCCGCGAGGCCGATGCCGCGCTCGCCCCGCTCCTCGACGACCTGCGCGACCGCGGCACCACCGTCGTCGCCCTCAGCGAGTACGGCATCAGCCCCGTCTCCCGGCCCGTCGACATCAACCGCGCACTGCGCCGCGAGGGACTCCTCTCGGTGTACAGCCAGCGCGGCATGGAGTACCTGGACCCCTGCACCTCCCGTGCGTTCGCCGTGGCCGACCACCAGGCCGCCCATGTGTACGTCGCCGACCCCGCCGACATCCCGCGCGTCCGCGACGTCCTGAAGCACACCGAGGGCGTCGACGAGATCTGGGACCGCACCGAACAGGCCACGTACGGCATCGACCACCCCAACGCGGGCGAGCTGGTCGCCGTCGCCGAACCGGACGCCTGGTTCACGTACTACTACTGGCTCGACGACACCCGCGCCCCCGACTTCGCGCGCGGCGTCGAGATCCACCGCAAACCGGGCTACGACCCGGCCGAACTCTTCTTCGACCCCGCCGACAAGGCGGTGAAGGCGAAGGCAGCACTCACCCTGTTGCGCAAGAAGGCCGGGATGCGCGCACCGCTCACCGTGGTGCCGCTCGACCCGGCCCACGTCAAGGGCAGCCACGGACGGCTGCCCCAGGACCACCGGGACGGGCCGCTGCTGCTGTGCTCCGACCCGGGGCAGGAACGGGACCGCTACCACGCCACCGAGGTGAAGGACCTGCTCCTCCGCCTCAACGGACTGGCCTGAGACCGGCCGTATCGAAAGGATCGAGAGGAGGCCAGATGACACCTCGGCGGAACACCGCGATCAGCGAGGTGCGCATACCCCGACCGGCGCTCGAAACGGTCGGCCGGATGCAGGAGTCGGGCGAGATCCACGTGTGGTGGTGGCCGCTCGGCGCACGGACCGACCCGGCGGACTACGCCGTTCTCGACGAGGTGGAGCGGGGCCGTGCCCAGCGCTTCCACGCCGAGGCGGACGCCGCCGCGTTCACCGCCACCAGGGCCGGTGCCCGGCGGGCCGTGGCCGGGCTGCTCGGCGTCGAACCCGGGGAGGTCGGCTTCGGCCGGCGGATCTGCCCCGGCTGCGGCGACCCGGAGCACGGTCCGCCGGCCGTCCTGGAACCGCCGGTCCCGCTCGCGGTCAGCCTGTCCCGCACGGCGGGGGCCGGAGCCCTCGCGGTACGGGCGGGCGACTGGGTGGGCGTCGACGTGGAGGCACTCAGACCGGTCGAACCGGCCGGCCTGGCCGAGGTGGTCCTCACCGCCTCGGAGGGCGCACACGTCCTCGGCCTGCCACCGGGCCCGGCCAGGGACGCCGCCTTCCACCGGGCCTGGACCCGCAAGGAGGCGGTGGTCAAGGCCGTCGGCCTCGGCCTGCTGGGCATGCCGCTCAACACACTGGACGTCAGTCCGGCGCAGGACGGGCCCGTGCGGGTGGTGCACCGCTACCGCGGTGAGGAATCGCGCTGGCAGGTGATGGACGTCGATATCGGCGACCGCTGGGCGGCCTCGCTGGCCCGCCCGGAGACCGGCCCATTGGGCCCGGTCCACACCCACGCCCCGGCGTGACAGCGAACTTCGCGCCGCAAGAAACCCCTTCTTGCGGCGCGAAGCCATGCCCGGACCCCGGACACACCCCACCCCTTGGAGCCCCGGTGCCCCCTGGAGCCCCGGTGGCCGTCACCGAACACAACACACTCACACCGACACCGCGGGCCACCGCGGCGGCACGACAGTGATTGCCTGGTCAACTGCACCGAAAAGACCCGAAGTAGATCGAATATAGAAGTACGGACCACGCTCGACCCGATGCCATATACGCTCGAAAATCATCCCCTTGAGACCCGGAACCGCACTATGGAGAGGACAGGTCGCAACATGGTGACCGAGACGAGCCGCCCTTCCCTCGACAACGGCTACAACACGGTCAACCGGGGGCACGCCCTTCGTCTGGCCGACGTGACCAAGGTGTACGGCAGGAACGGCCGCGGCGTGCGTGCCCTGGACGGGGTCTCCGTGGGGATCGAGCGCGGCTCCTTCACCGCGGTGATGGGTCCGTCGGGCTCCGGCAAGTCGACGTTCCTGCACTGCGCGGCCGGCCTCGACAAGCCGACCACCGGCCAGTCCTACATCGGGGACACCCAGCTCAACGACATGAACGAGACCCAGCTGACGAAGCTGCGCCGCCAGCGCATCGGCTTCGTCTTCCAGGCGTTCAACCTCATTCCGTCCCTGTCGGTGCGTCAGAACGTCGAGCTGCCCCTGCGACTCGCGGGCGAGAGCCTCGACAAGAACTGGCTCGAAGAGATCCTCGGCCGCGTCGGCCTCGGCGGCCGGGCCACCCACCGTCCCGCCGAGCTCTCCGGCGGCCAGCAGCAGCGCGTCGCTATCGCCCGCGCCCTCATCACCCGGCCCGACGTCATCTTCGGCGACGAGCCGACCGGCGCCCTCGACACCGTGACTGCCAAGGAGATCCTCTCCCTGCTGCGCTCCTGTGTGGACGAGACCGGCCAGACCGTCGTCATGGTCACCCACGACCCGGTGGCCGCCTCGTACGCCGACACCGTCCTCTTCCTGGCCGACGGCAAGATCGCCGGACAGATGGAATCCCCGACCGCCGACCTCGTCGCCGAGCGCATGACACACCTGGGAGCGTGGGCCTGATGCTGCGCTATGCACTGCAGACCCTCAAGGCCAGGAAGGGCGGATTCATCGGCGCCTTCCTCGCCCTGTTCTGCGCCGCCGCACTGGTCACCGCCTGCGGCATCCTCCTGGAGACCGGACTGCGCGGCACCATCGCCACCGAGCGCTACGCCGCCGCCCCGGTCATCGTCGGCGCCGACCAGAACGTCCACCAGACGACCATCAAGAAGAAGAAGGGCAAGGTCAAGGAGAAGCACAAGGCGAAGCCACTGGCCGAGCGGGTCTGGCTGCCCGAGGGCACCACCGCGAAACTCGCCGCCTTACCCGGGGTCCGCAAGGCGGTCCCGGAGACGAACTTCCCGGCGTACGCGGTCGGCCCCCAGGGCCGGATCGTGCCCGGCATCGACGGCAAGCCGTCCTACGGCCACGCCTGGTCCTCCGCCGCACTGACCCCGTTCGAACTGACCGACGGCAAGGCACCCACGGGCGCCACCGAGGTCGTCCTCGACCGGGAACTCGCGGACCGCACCGGCCTCAAGACCGGCAGCAGCCTCGTCGTCCAGTCGACCGGCGCCCCCACGACGTACAAGGTCAGCGGCATCGCCGCGGCGAAGGACGGCGACCTGCACCAGCAGACCTCGCTGTTCTTCTCCGACGAGACCGCCCGCAACCTCTCCGGCCGGCCCGGCCAGGTCACGACCGTCGGCCTGCTGCCCAAGGCCGGCGTCTCCGCGGACGAGCTCGCCGACCAGGCCGAGAAGGCCCTCGCCGGCGACGGCCGCAAGTACGCCGTCGCCACCGGCGGAGAGCGCGGACCCATCGAGTTCCTCGACGCCGGCAAGGCCCGGGTCAAGCTCGTCTCCATGGGCGGCGCGATGGGCGGTACGTCACTGCTCGTCGCGATCCTCGTCGTGGTCGGCACCTTCGCGCTCTCCATCCAGCAGCGCTACCGCGAGCTCGCGCTGCTGCGCGCCATCGCCGCGACCCCCAAGCAGGTCCGTCAGCTGATCGGCCGCGAGGCCCTGATCATCGGCGGCCTCGCGGGCGGCCTCGGCTCGGTCGCGGGCCTGCCCATCGCGTACTGGCTGCACAGCAAGTTCATCGACTTCAAGGCCATCCCCGACACCCTCGAACTCACCTTCAGCTTCGTGCCGTTCGCCGCGGCCGTCGGTGCCGCACTGCTCGGGGCATGGGTCGCGGCCCGCATCTCCGCCCGCCGCACCGCCCGCATCCGCCCGGCCGAGGCGCTGTCCGAGGCATCCATGGAACAGCGCCACTTCGCGTGGGGCCGGCTCGGCGTGGGGATGCTCGTCCTGGCCCTCGGCATCGGTGTGGTCGTCCTGCTGGGCTTCCTGCGCACCGAACCCGCCTCGCAGCCCGTCACGTTCCTGTCCGTCGTGGTCCTCGCCGTCGCGGTCTCGCTGCTCGGCCCGGTCATCGCCCGGATCGCCGTCGCGATCCTCGGGATCCCGCTGAAGTTCTCCCGTGTCGGCGGCCACCTCGCGACCGCCAACGCCCGCGCCAACGCCAAGCGGATGGCCGCGGCCGTCACCCCGCTGGTCCTGCTCATCGGCATGGCCTGCACCGTCCTGTTCGTGCAGACCACCATGGGCGACGCCGCCTCGGCCCAGGCCAAGGCGGGCAACAAGGCCGACTGGGTGGTCGCCTCGAACGGCCCCGGCGTCCCCGCCGAGGCGACGGAAGCGCTGCGCGCCGTACCGGGCGTCACCCAGGTCACCGAGATCGTCCGGACCCAGGTCCGCGTCGGCCTCGACAAGTACCCGGCACAGGGCATCTCCGCGCAGGGTCTCACCACCAACTGGGATCCGGACGTCTCCCGGGGCAGCCTCAAGGGCTTCGGGGACAAGAGCATCGCGATGAGCGACGTCTCCGCCGACCACCTCGGCAAGAAGCCCGGCGACACGCTCAAGGTGACGCTCGGCGACGCCACCGTGGTCCAGCTGAGGGTCGCCGCCGTCTATGAACGGGGCCTCGGCTTCGGTGACCTGACCATGTCGCACGACCTGGTCGCCCAGCACGTCGACAACCCGCTCGCCTCCTCCGTACTCGTCAAGACGGCCGGCGACGGCAAGGCGGGCCGGGAGCAGCTGACCGGCGCCCTCAAGCGCTTCCCGGGCATCGGCGTCCTCGACCGCACCCAGGTCGACGACGTCCAGGCCGACGTCCAGCAGTCCAATGCCGAGGTCAACTACCTCGCGATGGGCCTGATCATCGCGTTCACCGCGATCGCCGTGGTCAACACCCTGGCCATGTCGGTCTCGGACCGCACCCGGGAGTTCGCCCTGCTGCGGCTCGTCGGCACGACCCGCCGCCAGGTGATGTCGATGCTCAGGATCGAGTCCGCCCTGATCGTCCTGGTCGCCGCGGTGCTCGGCACGGCCATCTCGCTCGCGGTGCTGACCGCCTTTAGCGTCGGGATGACGGGCGCCGCCCAGCCGTCCGTCGACCTGCCGATGTTCCTCGGGGTACTCGGCTTCGCCGCGGTGCTCACCGCGGTGGCGACGCTGGTCCCCGGCCGCGTCGCACTCGGCGGCCGCCCGGCGGACGTCATCAGCGCCCGCCAGTAGGCACACGCACCACACCAACGCCCCAGGGGTGTACGGGAGTTCAGCTCCCGTACACCCCTGATCGCTGCCTGCACGCGGTGCCTGCGAACGGCCGAGGGGCCGGCCCCCGTGAGCGGGGGCCGGCCCCTCGGCCTGCCTGGCTGATACGGATGTCGCGTGCGTGGTCCCGCTCAGCCGAGGACCGCGCCGTCGCCCGCCCGGTCCACCCGGCTGCGCCGGTGGTCCAGGTGCGCGTACACCCGATGCAGCCAGCGGTCCGCACCGTCGTAGGACGGGGTGAACGACGTACGGCCGTGCACCGCGAGGCGGTTGTCGACCACGGCCAGGTCACCGACGCGCAGCGACAGCGCCGACATCGTCTCCATGAACGCGCTCCGCAGCTCCGCCATGGCCTGCCGGGCCTCGTCGTCCAGCGGATGCGTGGCGGAGAAGTCCACCAGCACATTGGGGTCCTCCGGATCGCCGTTCAGCACCGCGTGAGCGGGCGTCACGCTCTCCAGGGCACCGAAGGACGGCGGCGGCTCGGTCAGGAACCGCGGCTCGCAGAGCACCGTCCGCGCCTTCCCGGAGAGCAGCGGAAGCGCCCGGCGGATGGACGACGTGCACAGCTTCGCATCGCCCGTCGGGTCCTCCCGCACACACAGCAGACCCACGAAATCCGGGCGGTTGTCATGGAATGCGTTTTCGATGTGGAGTTCCAGAAGAACAGAACCCGCATTGCTCTGCGACGCCTCGCTCCCCGGGACCGGAACGACATTCTGAACCAGCGCACCAGCCTTTTCGTTACGGAATGCTATGACCTCCCCGAGATTCAGCATCGCGGTGGTGACGACCGAAGCGGCGACCGTGGGAACACGCTCCACCGACCCCTTCACGGCCGGCGTCGGAAGCAGCGGGTCGTCCGCCACCACCGGCAGGTTGCGCAGCAGCAGGACCCCGTCGGGGCCCGCGTCGTGACGGAACGCGCGCAGCGCCGAGAGCAGCCTGCGCGGAAGCTGTACGGAGGCGTCACGCGCGGCGTCCAGCCAGCGGAGATCATCGATCCTGCCGTCCGCGACCCCCTTCGGAGTCAGCTGCTCGGCCACCGCGACGAGCGCGTTCTGCTCGGCCTCGGTCAATTCCACGACAGTGCCGGCCGCTGCTGCCGAAAGCGGCAGCGAAAGCGTATGGGTCTTGGACATGTGAACATCCTCGGGTCGGTCGGAAATTACCGGCCAAGTCTCCGGGGAAGTGCTATCGCGACCCTACGGGGAATTCTCACCCAGGCGCATATAGACGGCCCGTAGCCGCCGGGCGGACGATCGCACCGTGGCATTTCTGTCCGCACGGCCGGCCGTGCGGAGGAAACGGAGGCCACGGGAAACCACGAGAGGTCGACAAGGACCGTCAAGGAACAAGGAATGGGGGCAGTCCATGGCGTTCGTACCCGGAACACCGAAGAGCACCGGGACACAGCAGCCTTCCCGGGCAGCGCCCGGGACACCGGATCTCGCTGGTGCGGCCCACGTCTGGTGGTGGCAGCCGCCGCAGCGGGTCGTCCCCGACGACCTCGCGCTGCTCGGCACCGACGAGTTCCACCGCGCGCTCACCCTGCTGGCCGAGCGGGACGTGGCCGCCTTCGTGCACACCAGGGCCGGGGCGCGCCGCGCCCTGTCCGAACTACTGCACGTGGCACCGCAGTCCATCGAGCTGGGGCGGCGGCAGTGCCCCGGCTGCGGGGACTTCGGCCACGGCCCGCCATTGATCGAGCACCCCGAGGTGCCGTGGGCGATCAGCCTCTCCCGCACCGCGGGCTGCGGGGTCTTCGCGCTCGGTGACGGACCCGCCATCGGGGTCGACGTCGAAGCCGTACGGCCCATGCGCCAGGCCTCGCTGTACGACTCGGTGCTGACCGACAACGAACGCACCCATCTGGTGTCGCTGCCGCCCGGACCGGTACGCGACGTGGGGTTCCACCGCATCTGGACGCGCAAGGAAGCCGTCGTGAAGGCGGCCGGGCTGGGACTGGTGGGCACCGCGCTGAACCGACTGGAGACCTGGCCGGCCCGGCGCGGACCGGTCCGCGTACTGCACACGCACTCCGGCCGCACCACCGTCTGGTCGGTCCAGGACCTGCGGCTCGACGACCGGGTGGCCGCCGCCATCGCCCGCCCGCCCGGCGGCGCCCCGCCCGGTCCTGTTCACGTCCACTCCGTACTCGGCCCGCCCGAGGACGCCGACGCACCCGACACCGAAGGAAGCCGACCGTCATGACGACGCAGCCCCTGGAGACCGCCCCGATGACCCCGGCCGTTCCGGCTCCCCGGACCGGCATCACCGGACAGCTCGACGACACCGCGCTGACCGGGTACTTCGCCGAGCTCGCCGCCGCCGTCGAGGAGGCGGACCCCGGGCCCGCCGCCCGCGGCGGCTGGGAGGAGCGCGAACGGGTCCGGGTCTCCGTCTGGGTCCGCACCGCCTACGAACACCCCCTGTCCGCCGCCGTGTTCGGTCGGCCGGCCGGCCCGGTCGCCCATGAGGTGCGGGCCGGCCAGGCCGCCGAGCTCGGCTTCCGGATCGACGTCGGCAGGGGTCGCGCCGTACCGGCCAAGCCCTCCGCCGAGGTGCGGGCCGTCGCCGCGGTCGCCGCGATGTGGGCGGTCACCGCGACCGCCTTCGGCCCCGCCGCCCGGCCGCCCCGCGAACGCGTCGTCGCCGACGCGTGGACCGTGGTCCGCGAGACCATCGCCCCCGCGCTCGTCCCCGAGATCCCCACGTACTCCTGGACCCGCGGAACGTGGTGACGGCACGGACGACGGCGACTCCCCGGCCACCGCGGTCACCCGACCGCGGTGGCGCTGTCGTGCGCGGCGGCCGGGTCCGCCGCGTCGAGCGAAGCCCCGTCGAGCGAAGCGCCGTCCAGCGACGCCGCGTACAGCAGGACCAGCTCATGGCACCGGTACAGCGGCAGCCCCTGCGGATCGAGGCCCGAGAGGTCGAGCAGCGCGGTGTCCACCAGCGACTCCAGCACCCGCTCGGCCTCGTCCTCCGACACCGCGAGACGCACCGAGGCGTCCCGGGCCGAGAACGGCTCCGTACCGGCACCGGACAGCGCCCTGAGCGCCAACGGGCCCCCGGCCGCCATGCGCCGCACCGACGGCAGCAGCGCCCCGCGCACATCCAGATCACCGAACGACAGCTCGGCGAGCCGCTCCGCCGGATCCGCGAGCCGGGCCGCGAACCGGCGGGCCGGCCACGACGGCCGCGCCGCGAGCCGGGCTCCCACCACGGCCAGTGCCAACGGCAGCCCCCCGCAGTACGCGACCAGGTCGTCGGCGGAATCCGGGTCGTCCCTCAGCCGTTCCGCACCGGCCGCCGCCGCCAGCACCGCCAGGGACTCGTCGTCGTCCAGCGGTGCGAGGGCCACGGTGTCCGCCCCGGTCACCCGGGCCAGCCGGGCCCGGCTGGTGATCAGCACGGCCGCCTGCGGGCTCGCGGGCAGCAGCGGCGCCACCTGGAGGTCGCCGACCGCGTCGTCGAGGACGACGAGGAGCCGCTTGCCGGAGGTCCGCGCACGGTAGAGCCGGACCAGCTCGTCGCGGTCGGCGGCGCGCGGGGAGCCGCCGTCGAGACCGGGCTCGCCCAGCGCCCGCAGCAACCGCACCAGCACCTCGCCGGCGTCCTTGGGCGTGCCGTCCTGATCGCACAGCTCGGCGAAGAGCTGACCGTCGGGGAAGTGGCCGGCGCTCTTCTCGGCGGCGCGCACGGCGAGCGCGGTCTTGCCCACCCCGGCCATCCCGGTCACCAGCAGCCGCCGGGGCCGGTTCGTCCCGGCCGCCAACCGCGCGGTCAGCAGGGACAGTTCCGCGGACCGGCCGACGAAGCCGTCCTCCGCCGCCGGGAGCATGGTGGGTACATCGGACCGCCCCCGCGCTGCCCCTGCACCTCGCAACCCCAACTCCCCGCCCAGCACGGCCTGGTACGTCGCCCCGAGCGCCTCGCCCGGGTCCACCCCCAGCTGATCGACGAGCACCTTGCGCCCCTCGTAGTACGTCTGAAGGGCATCGGCCTGTCGCCCGCACCGGTACAGCGCGGTCATCAGCTGGGCGCGCAGCCGCTCCCGCACCGGGTGCTCGGCGACCAGACCCGTCAGCTCGGCCGTCACCTGCTCGTGCATCCCCAGCGCGAGATCCGCCTCGATACGGTTCTCCAGCGCCAGCATCCGCGCCTCCTCCAGCTGCGGCAGCTCCGCCTCCAGAAGGAACTCGGTCACGTTCGACAGGGCCGGACCGCGCCACCACCCGAGCGCCTCGGTCAGCAGCGCCTGCGCGTCGGCGAAACGCCGCTCCCGCAGCGCCTCACGGCCGAGCCGGTCGAGCCGCTCGAACTCGACGACGTCGATCCGGGCCCCGGGCGCCCGCAGCACGTAACCGGGCTGCCGCCGCACGATCTCGACCTCCTCACCGAGCAGCTTGCGCAGCCGCGACATGTACGTATAGATCTGCGCGCTCGCTGTGACCGGCGGGTCCCACCCCCACAGCAGCGCGCCGAGTCTGGAGTCCGAGACGACCCGCCCGTGTGCGAGCAGCATCGCGGCAAGGACCGTATGCACCTTGGAACCGGACAACGCGATCCAGTCCCCGTCACGCCGGGCCTCCACCGGCCCGAGAATCCGGAAGTCCATGCGGCAAACCCCTTTCAGGTCTGAGCCTCCTGCATGAACTCCGAAGTTAGGCGGCACCCTTATCCATGGGTTATCGCCGACGGCCGGACGCCGATACCGCCCGCCGATACGGCCCGCCGGAGCCGGGTTTCATCGCGATGTCATCGACTGCTGCCACTGTCTTCGGTGACCCGGGCCGACCGCGTACCGCACCGGAATGCGGCCGCGTCGGCCAACCACATGGGGAGGACGGAATGCGAACAAGAAGGATCGCGGCCGCGGCAGCCGGTCTGCTGCTGACCACCGGGCTTTCGGTGGCACAGGGGACCGCGGCACAGGCGGCGGCGCCGTGCGAGGGCACCTACACGATCGTCGTCGGGGGCACGGGCAGCTCCTGGAACAACGACGGTTTCTACGGCAACATCCAGCAGCACGTCGGGTACCCCACCCAGATCCCCAACGGCGCGAGCGCCCGGGCGGGCGTCAATGAGCTGAACAGGCTGGTCCGCGACCAGCGGGCGGCCTGCCCCGGCCAGCACGTCAAGATGGCCGGATACTCCCTGGGCGCCGCGGTGGTGCACGTCTGGGTCACCGAGAACTGGCAGACGTTCGGCAACGTCAACGCCATCCTCATCGCGGACCCCAAGCGCCAGGGCAACCCCGGCGCCAACGGCGGATCCGTGCCGTTCGGCGGGATCGTCGGCGCACCGCTCGCCGGTGCCGACAAGTTCTTCGGCAACGTGCCGGTCAAGACCATCTGCCACTGGGACTACGTCTGCGACGAGTCCGCCGGCATCTGGACGTACCCGGCCAACCACGTCAACAACTACCCCGAAGACTTCAACATGGACCACCACGACGACGGCGCCAACGAGCAGTGGTACAACGGCGCCTGGTACCCCGCGTAACCACCGACGCGCTTCGCCGTCTGCCGGTGGCCAAGGGACGACCGGCCACCGGCAGACGGCGATCTCCCGCCAACTCCCCGGGACTTATCACGGCGTGATACCTCTGAGCCCGGCCTCGTCCCCGCACAGAATCATCCGGTACGTCAGCCGCAGCATCCGGCCGGGACGAACCCCCAGGTCGTCGGCCAGCCGGCGGCGGGCACGATCGAACACGGTCAGCGCGTCGGCCTGCCGGCCACCGCGGTAGAGCGCGCGCATCAGCATCACCGCCACCGATTCGTTCAAGGGATGCGCCGCGGAGAAGGCGGACAGCTCGGCGATCGCTTCGCAGTGCCGGCCCAGCCGCAACTGCCACTCCGACTTCCGCTGTACGACGGCGATCCTGCGCTCGGTGAGCCGCAGCCGCTCCAGCTCGGCGAACGGACCGGGCAGACCGGCCAGCAGCTCCCCGCGGAACAGCCCCAACGCCCGGGAGCACAGCCGGACCGCCTCCGCCGTCTCGCCCGCCCGATCGGCCGCCGAGGCATCGGTGACCAGCGCCTCCATCCGCGCCACGTCCACCTCGACCCCGCCGGCGGCCAGCCGGTAGCCGCACCGGTCGTGCTCGATCACCGGCTCCGGGCCGCCCCCGGGGCGCAGCCTCTTGCGCAACCGGTAGATGTACACCGGCACCACATTCGTGACCGGCGGCTCCGTCCCCCACACCCCGTCGAGCAGCTCCTGCTGACTGACCGTCCGCCCCGCGCACAGCGCAAGTGCCGCCAGCACGGCCTGCTGGCGCAGATGCCCCGGATCCAGGGCCCGCCCACCCAGCCGCACCTCCAGCGGCCCGAGCACGGAGATCTCCACCCTCGGCCCGCCCGCCGACCGCACCACCGGGCCCGCCGCCTGCGGACGGGGACCGCAACCGGGCACGACCAGGCCGCAGTCGAAGGCATGGACGACGGCGGCGGCCCGGTCGCGCAGCCCGAGCTTCACGAGGATCCGCGCCAGGTGCCCGGCCACGACGTCCTCGGAGACGGCGAGAGCGGCAGCGATCTCGTCGTCCCGCAGACCGCAGCCGACCGCGTGGAGCACTCTGCGCTCCTGCCGCCCCAGCGCTGCGGCGGTCGGCCGGCGGGTCGTGACGGTCGTCGGCATCGCTGCTCCCCGGGCTCCGGGCTGGTCGTTCTGGCGGGCGCCGTCGAAAAGGTAATGGCGGGAGCGCCGGACGAGGCATCCGGAACGATCCGGAGTGACACGCGCCGACGCGCCCACGGCCCTCGATGCCGACGACGGTCCCGAACGGATCGCGCAGCCCGGCGATCCGCCGCCCCGGCCCGATCCCGCCGAGGCGTGGCGCCGGGACCAGGGCGTCCACGGACACCGGGCCCGACGCCGTGGCCGGCGGTCAGCCCGCTGCCGGGCGGTCGGCGAGAACACGTAGCACGACGGGGCGGGACATCACTCCGCTGACCTGGCGGGCGAGCCGGTTGGCGCTGACCCCCGCGGCGTGCTCGGTGCGCAGCGCCTCGGCCAGCACCTCGCCGGCGGCGTCGGCCTTGCTCCGGGCCTGCCGGAGCCCTTCGGCCGCCTCCGCGACATCCACTGCACCGCCACCGGTCAGCATGTTGACCGGACCATCATGGTCAATGCTTTGACCAGTTGGCTCCGTGGCGGGCGAATGGGCCCGCGCGAACCGGATCAGGAAGTCGCGCATCCGGGCGCGCCCCTCGGGCGTGGCGGGGCTCTCCTCGCCCAGCATCAGCGCGGCCACCTGAGGAACGGCCAGCGGCCAGCCGGCGATGCCGCAGAGGGTGAACAGCAGCCGGGCGGCCTCCGCCCCCGGCGGGAGGCCGAGCGCCTCGGCGAAGGCTGCGACCCGCTGCCCGTAGTGCTCCCGGTGGCCGGCCTCGGGGGTGTGGCCGCCCAGCCCCTCCCACAGCAGCAGGCGCAGCTTCTCGGGGTGATCGCTGTAGTAGTCGTACAGGCGGGCCACGTAATCGCCGGGATCCCCGGTCTGTGCGGGTGGGCCCGCGACGGCGGCGAACTCCTGCAGCATCTGGGCCATCACCACGTCGAACAGGCCGTCCTTGCTGCCGAAGTGTCGGTAGAGGCGTTCCTTGTTGACCCCGGCCCGCTCGGCGACGCGGTCCACGCGTGCGCCGGCGAGGCCGTGCTCGGCGAACTCGGCGCGCGCGGCCTCCAGGATCGCCGTCCGGGTGGCGTTCGACTTCTTGCTCATGGCTCCACGATAACAAGAATTTGGCCCAACTAGTTGGTTTGCGATTTCGCGTCATCCGCCCTACGGTTCGACGACATGAGCACGCAACCCCCACGCACCGCACCAAAACCGACACCCCGGACCCTTGTCGCCCCGCACGACGGCCACGCCCACGCGCCCCTGATGCCCACCATGGTGGTCTTCGCCTTGACCGGCCTGCTGGTCTCCGGCCTGATGTACGCCGTCATTCCGCTGATGGGCGGCATGGCCTCCGACTGGGGTATCCCCAGGAACGCCGCAACCTGGACGACCACCGGCTTCGGCCTCGGCTATGCCGTCGGATTTGTCCTCTTCGGCCCGCTGGCTGACCGTTTCGGACCCCGCAAGGTCGCTGTGATCGGCCTGCTGGCCGGCGTCCTGACCTCTCTCGCGATGACGGTGGTGCCGAGCCTGCCGGCAGCTCTCGCGGTCCGAGGCCTGGAGGGGCTCACCATGGCCGCCTTCCCGCCGTGCGCCTTCGCCTACATCACCCACCACGGAGCCCCGCGTCACCGCTCCCTGATGACGTCCTGCCTGACCACCTCCTTCCTGGCCGCCGCAGTGGTGGGCCAGATCGTCGCCCAGTTCATCGGCGACGCCTTCGGGTGGCGGACGGTATTCCTGGTCTGGGCCGTCGCCATCCTCGTCATGGCCGTCGCCCTGCACCGCGTGATGCTCCCCGACAACCACACCGCCGAACAGTCGCTCCGCAGTTCCTACGCGCAGATCCCGTCCCTGCTGCGCGCGCCGCGGCTCCGCCTGCTGTACGCCGCCACCCCCGTCGTCTACGGCGCCTTCGTCGCCGTCTACACCGGCATCCAGCTGGCCGGCACCATCGGCAGCGCCTCCGGCCTGCTGGCCCTGCGCGCCGGCGCACTCCCGGTCATGGTGCTGATCCCGTTCCTGACACCCTGGCTGCGCCGGGTCCCCGCCCTCGTCCGCCTTGTCGCCGCCCTGCTGCTCGCCGCCGCGGCCATCGCCTTGATCGGCGCACTCACCCCTGGAGCCGTGGGGCTGGCCGCCCTGCTCATGGTGTTCGTCCTCGGCATCGGCTCCTCGTCCCCCGCCATGATCGAAGCCGTCGGTGCGCGCGCCGGAGAGGCTCACCCCACTGCCGTGTCCCTGGCGATGTTCTGGTTCTTCGTCGGTGCGAGCCTCGGCCCGGTTGTCGCCGGAGCAGTGATCGGCAGCGGCCTGGGGACGCTGTCGTACGTGTTCGCCGCTGTCCTGACCGCCGGTGCCCTGGTCGTCCACACCGCATGGCTCCGCGAGCGGAAGTACGGGTGAGGCCCCGCAGCCGCCGCTCGCCCGCCAGGGCGACCGAGTCGGATCCCGTGCTCATCCCGTGACCCGTGACCCGATGCCTGACACCCGGCACCCACGGCCCGGCACCCCGCTTCCGGCACCGTTCGAGCCGGAGCTGCCGAGCGCAGACATCCGCATCGGCTGTGCGCTGTGCCCAGTACGCCTACCGGCTGTGTCCGAGTACGCCTACCGGCCCGGCGGACGGTGGGGTGTGGTGGTGCCGTCGAGTTTGGTGACGACTGTCTCGTCCGGTGTGAGAGGCCGGCCGTCGTGCGCGCGGACCTCCAGCGGGAGCAGGGGGAGGCCCTGGCGGCGATCGGTCAGTTCCGAATGGGGCTCGCCGGGTTCGAAGAACCGCGCCTCGCCCCACTGACGCAGCGCGACGATGACGGGGAAGAGCTCCCGGCCCTTGTCCGTCAGCTCGTACTCGTTGTGTGCGCCGCCGTCGTGCGCCGGTACCGACTCCAGGATCCCGCCCGCGACGAGGGTGCGCAGCCGGGCGCTCAGGATGTTTTTCGCCACCCCGAGACTGCGCTGGAACTCGCCGAAGCGCCGGCTGCCGTCGAAGGCGTCGCGCACGATCAGCAGCGACCACCAGTCGCCGATCGCGTCGACCGATCGCGCGACCGGGCAGTCGCTGTCGTCGAACCTGGTCCGTTTCACCACGACGCTCTCCTCTGTGGCCGATCGCCCGCCCCATGTCGGTTGCAACATGCTACCAGCCACCTCTAGGCTCACTGGTGGCAACATGCAACCGAACTGCTGAAGGGTCCACCATGCACCAGGCGACACCCGCCGCCGTACTGCCCCGCGGTGCCACCGCACTGTTCGCGGTCGCCTGCGGAATCGCGGTCGCCAACGTCTACTTCGCCCAGCCGCTCCTGGTGGCCCTCGGCGACGAGTTCGCGATCGCCCCGGCGGCGCTCGGGGCGATCGTCACCCTCACGCAGGTCGGGTACGGCCTCGGCCTCTTCCTCATCGTTCCGCTCGGCGACCGGCTCGACCCCCGGCGCCTGATCACGGCACAACTGGTCCTGCTGGCCGCCGCGCTCCTCTTCGTCGCGACCGCGACCACCGGCGCGGCACTCCTCGCCGGGATGGCCTCCGTGGGGCTGCTCGCGGTCGTGACGCAGTCCCTCGTCGCCTGCGCCGCCTCCTTCGCCGAGCCCGCCCGGCGCGGCCGCGTCGTCGGGATCGTCACCAGCGGCGTCGTCACCGGAATCCTGCTCGCCCGCACCGTCTCCGGGCTGCTCGGCGACCTCGCGGGCTGGCGCTCGGTCTACCTCACCTCGGCGGTACTGACCTGCGCGGTGGCGCTCGCTCTGCACCGCGTCATACCCCGGCGCGACACACCGGCGCCCGCGCCGGGATACGGGCGCCTGCTCGCCTCCACCGTCCGCCTGTTCACGCGTGAACGCCTGCCACGACTGCGCGCGCTGTTCGCGCTCCTCGTCTTCGCCGCGTTCAGCACCCTGTGGAGCAGCGTCACCCTGGTCCTCAGCGATCCCCCGATGTCCCTGCCGTCCACCGCGATCGGCGCGTTCGGACTGCTCGGCGCCGCCGGAGCGCTCGCCGCGAACGTCGCGGGCCGGCTCAACGACCGCGGCCACGCGAACCGGACCACCGGCTTCGGTCTGGCCCTGCTGACCCTCTCGTGGCTGCCCCTCGCTCTCACCCGGCACTCGCTGTGGGCCCTCGCGGCCGGAGTGGTCCTCCTCGACCTCGCCGTACAGGCCGTGCACGTCACCAACCAGAGCCTGATCCACGCGCTGCACCCCGAGGCGGGCAGCCGGCTCATCGGCGGCTACATGGTCTTCTACTCGATCGGAAGCGCCGTCGGGGCCCTTGCCTCGACAACCCTGTACGCCACGGCGGGCTGGAGCGCGGTGTGTGTGCTGGGCGCCGGATTCAGCGGCCTCGCGCTCGTCATCTGGGCACTCGCCGAGAACGGCGCCACCCGCCCGGCCCGACCTGCCCTACCTGTTTGATCTGCCCGACCTGACTGATCTGTGCGACCCGGCCGGCCTGTCCGACCGGCCAAGAGGCAGGACCGAAGCGCCTGTTGAGGGGCGGACGCCTCGGCCATATCGCCCGTTCGGATGAACACTCCGGGCCTCGGTGCCACGATCGAGGACCGCAGCAGTCCGGACCGGGTGCTCGCGGCCACCGGCGGCCCTGCCGGGAAGATGAGTACGACGACTCACGCCCCGGCCGGCGCCCGCCCCCGACGATGAGGACCAACATCGTCGAGACCGGGAGACCGTTCATGCTCAGCCGCATCGCCGACGTCCTGATACCCGCTGTCGGCCGTCTGACGGTGACCACCGACCCCGGCGCCGAACTCGCGCCCGGCAGCATCGTCGCCGCGAACCACACGTCCTTGGCCGATCCCGCGATCGTGACCGCAGCCCTGCACCGGCTCGGCGCCGAGCCGGTCATCATGGCGGCCGCGGGGCTCTGGCGCGTCCCGGTGCTCGGCCGTGCGCTCGCCCGCGAAGGACACATACCCGTCATCCGCGGAGACCGGCGCGCCGCGGCCGCGCTGGACGCTGCGGCGGAGGCCCTGGAACAGGGGCGGCTGGTCCTGATCTACGCCGAAGGGGGCCTGCCCCGCCGCAGGGACGCCGCGGAAGCGGTACCCGGTACCTTCCGCAGCGGCCTGGCCCGGCTCGTCGAACGCACCGGCGCCCCCGTCGTACCCGTGGGCCAGGCCGGAGCCCGCCGGATCACCTCGGGCAGCACCGCCAAGCAACTCGCCGGCCTGGTCACGGCCCCGCTGCGCCGACCGGACCTACACGTACACGTGGGCGCGCCACTGGAGTTGACCGGCGACCGCGCCATCCGGACGGCACGGGCCCGGACCGCGGTGACCACCGCGTGGCGTACGGCCGCCGCCCACCTGCGCGAGCCCGCCGCACTCGTCGCGTAGCTCCTGGGGGCGGCGGCCCGCCCGGCCCTCGCACTCGAAGGATCTCCGCCCGCCACCGGCCGGTCGGTCGGCCGCTCAGTTCGCGGACACGTGCGCGAGCAGGCGGTCCAACGGCCTTGGTACCTGGGTGAGTTCCAGGGCATCGATGAGTGACCGCGCGTACTGGCTCTTCCGGCCGCTGATGGTTCCCATGAAGCGCCGCAGCTGGTGCTCGACCATCCGCTCCCGCTGGGCGGGCTGCTTCTGGAAGATGTGGAACGCCCGCAGGTCGCCCTGGGCGTCGATGACCTGTTGCACGGAGGTGGTGCCCAGAGAGCGGATCAGCTCCTCCTCCAGGTCGGCGACGCACACATAGAAACCGAGCGGCTCCATGTCGGCGCGAGAGAGGCCGCCCCCGAGACCTGCCCGCTCCAGCGCGCGTGAGAAGTGGCTCTCCTCTCCGGCGTCGCACAGGCCCGCCAGCCCGATGCCGAGCCCCTGAGGACCCAGCAGATCCAGGAACCTGCCGATGCTGGTCGCACCTCCGAGCGGGACGACCGCGATGCCCTCCGCACCGAGGTCCCGCCCGTGGCGGGCAGCCAGCGCTTCGAGCGCGACCCGGTCGCTGACCCCTTCCACGAGCACCGCCGTACGCAACGCGGAACCGGCCGCCAGTTCGCGTGCGACCTCGGCGGCCGCCGGAGCCCCGCTACCGCCGGCCGCCCATTCCACAACTGCCGTACAGAACCGCTCTGTCGCATCCATGGACCCAGTCTCTCAGCCCTGCCCGGGAAGGCCGGTCCGCCCGGGAAGGCCGGTCCGCCCGGGAAGGCGGGTCCGCGCGGAACTCGGGGTGCCCGTTCCCGCGCGGGTGCGGACAGCGGAGGGCAGCGGTCCGGGACGCTGCCGGGCCGCTGCCTCATGGATCGTTCCGTGTTGTCGGCCGACGCCGACCGGGTCCGGTCGGCGTTCGTCCTGTCCGTCCTGTCGGGTCTACTCGGCGACGTAGGTGCAGCCGCTCCAGGCGAACACCTGGAGCTCTCGGTTGCCTTCGACGACGGTCTCGTCGGTCGGCTCGAAGTGCTCGTGCCGGTTGCCCGAAAGTACCTTCACCTTGGAGTTCGTGTTCGCGATGTAGCGCACGCGGTCCTCCTCATGGATGAGGAACGTAGGACCACCAGTGAGAATGACGTTGGGATTCTCCATGACTGCCGTCTCCTTCGGCGCAGGTGCGGATTGTTCGGAAGTCCTCATTGCTTCGGCTTGGCAGTAGGGGTGCTTCGCTGCGCGCAGGATCGGCGGTTGCTCTAAAGCTCGTCTAAAGCGTTTTCCCGTCCGCCGGCCCCGTCGTGGCGCCGACGGCCCGACCGGTCTGGGGGCCGGCCCCGGCCGGAGGAACGACAGGGGGTGCGGCCGGGGCGGCGGCCGGGGCGGTGCCCGGTGTGCGGGACTTGGTGTGGTTGCGGATCAGGAGGCAGGCGAGCAGGCCGACCATCAGGACCGAGATGGGCAGGGCCACAGTGCTGTGCAGAGTGGAGAGGAACGCGGCCGAGTAGGTCTGGCCGGCCGAGATCCCGGCGGAGAGCTGTCCCTGTACGAGGGCGCCGACAGCGGCTGCACCGATGACCGAACCGATCTGGCGGACGGTGTTGTTGACACCGGAGGCGGCTCCGGCGAGCTGCGGCGGGATATTGCGCATGGCCTCGGTGGACATCGGGGCGACGATGCATCCGACGCCGAGCCCGGTGAGCAGGGTGGCGGGGACGAAGGCGTACCAGGAGGTGGCGGGGCCCGCGATCAGGGCGATGGCGAGGATGCCGGACGCGTACAGGGCCAGTCCGGTGACCATCAGGTACTTGCCGCCGATCCGGTCGGACATGCGCCCGGCGAACGGGCCGAGTGCCATCGATACCAGGGAGGACGGGGCCAGCACCAGACCCGCCTTCATCGCGCTCATGTGCAGGACGGACTGGAGGTAGAGGTTGAAGGGCAGCACCAGCCCCAGCATGGCGATCGAGACGAGTCCGACCAGCACGGTCATCACGGTGAAGTTGCGGTCCTTGAAGAGCGCGAAGGGGACGAGCGGCTCACGGTCCTGCCGGCCGCGCTGGTGCAGCAGGAACCCGACAGCCAGGGCCGCGCCGGCGGCGAGCAGCGTCCAGATGCCCGGACCCCACTGGTAGCGCTCGCCCTCCTGGAGACCGAACGCCAGGCAGAACAGGGTGGCGGTGGCGAGAAGAACGCCCATCAGGTCGAAGCGGTGGGCGCGGGCGGGGCGGATGTCGGGGACGAGCAGGAACGTGAGGGCGAGCGCGGCGATCCCGATCGGTACGTTTACCAGGAAGATCCAGCGCCAGCCCACGGCCGAGACCAGGATGCCCCCGAGGGTCGGCCCGGACAGGGTGGCCAGGCCCGCGACCGTGCCCCAGATGCCCAGTGCGGAGCCGCGCCGGGAGGCCGGGAAGACGGACACGATCAGGGTCATCGTCTGCGGCACGAGGAGGGCGGCGCCCAGCCCCTGTACTCCGCGGGCGGCGATCAGGGCCGCTGCGTTCGGGGCGAATCCGCAGGCGACGCTTGCCAGGGTGAAGACGACCAGGCCCGCGGCGAACAGGTTGCGCGGGCCGCGCATGTCGCCGAGCCGGCTCGCGGTGATCAGCAGCACGGAGAGCGTCAGCGCGTAGGCGCTGACCACCCACAGGGTCTGGTCGAGCGAGGCTCCCAGGCCGTTGATCATGTCGGGGATCGCGATGTTCACGATCGTCAGGTCCAGCAGGGTCATGAAGAACCCGAGCGAGAGCGTCACCAGGACTGCCCAGGGGTTCCCGCGCCACTTGAGCACGACCGTCTCCTTCGTCCGTCGATGGCCGGTGTCCCGGCGTCTGCTTCGAAGCTAACTCATCTTCTTAGATGTATCAAGATAGATGTATCAAAGTAGTTGCATCTCCGAGAGATACATCTTCAGAAGATGCATCTCTGGAAGATGCATCTCTGGAAGATGCATCGAAAGCGATGTAACCTGGTGGCATGGATGGAGTCGAGCTTTTCCTGCTGGGGCGAACCTTGATGAAGATCGGGGAGGGCGCGATGCCCGAGCCGGAGGGCGGCGCGGCCCGCTACGGCGGCGGTGTGCGTTCGGTCCTCATCGTGGTGAGCGACCTGGCCACCCACCCCGACAGCGCGGTCGGTGAGATCGCGGCCCGTACCGGCCTTCCGCAGAGCCAGGTTTCCACCGCGGTGGCCCGGCTGAAGGAAGCCGGCGTCGTGGTCACCAACCCCGACCCCGCAGACCGCCGCCGCCTACTGGTCCGGCAGTCCGCCCGCCCCTCCGACCGGATGGCCCAGGTCAGAGCGACATCCATCGAGGGCGCACTGGCCCACGCGCTCGGCGACGATCCCGAGCGGCTCAAGGAAGTCACCGAGGCCCTGGACGTGCTCGCCCGCCACCTGTCCCCGCAGGCCAGATCCCGCAAACAGTCCTGACGAACACGCACCTGGGGCGGACGCAACCGCACCCGGGGCGGACGCAACCGCCGCTTCGGACGATCCCGACGGCCCCGCCGCACCCCGCCCGGCCCCGGCGCGCACAAGCCCCGCTTAACCGGGAAGAGCTAGCTTTCCGGCACATGAGCATCCACGAGACCGAAGCAGAACTGTGGATCCGGCGCTTCCACCCGGCTCCCGAGAAGCCGATCAGGCTCGTCTGCCTGCCGCACGCGGGCGGCACCGCCTCCTCCTTCTTCCGCTACTCGCAGGTCCTCGCGGCGACCGCGGACGTGCTCACGATCCAGTACCCGGGGCGCCAGGACCGGCGGCACGAACCGCCCCTGACGACGGTGAGCGCCCTGGCGGACCGGATCCACCGGGTGATCGCGCCCTACCACGACCGTCCGCTGTTCCTCTTCGGCCACAGCATGGGCGGCGTCCTCGGCTTCGAACTGGCCCGCAGGATGGAGCGCGAGGGCCGGCCGCCCAGCGGCCTCATCGTCTCCGGGCGGCGCGCCCCCGACATCTACGCCGCGGACAATGTGCACACCCGCGGGGACGAGGCGCTGATCGCGGAGATGAGCACCCTCTCGGGCACCGACCCGGGGGTCCTCGCCGACGAGGAGATCCTGCGGATGGTGCTGCCCGCCATGCGCGCCGACTTCAAGGCGATCGAGACCTACCGCTACCGGCCGGACGGGTCGCAGCCCGCCCTCGGCTGCCCGCTGAGCGTGCTCACCGGGGAGTCCGACCCGCGCGTCAGCCTGGAACAGGCCAAGGCATGGCGGGAGTTCACCAGCGGCCCCTTCACCTTCCGCAGCTTCCCGGGCGGCCACTTCTTCCTGACCCCGCAGCAGGACGCCGTCACCGCGGCGATCGCCCAGGACATGGCCCTGATCTCCCAGCCCGCCGACCACTGAACCCGTGGCGCACGGGAAGCTGCTGGCCATCAGTGACCTGCACGTCGGATACCCCGAGAACCGCCTCGTCGTCGAAGGGCTGCGGGGCACGACCGATCAGGACTGGCTGATCATCGCCGGTGACATCGGCGAGCTGGTGTCGGACGTCGAATGGGCCGTGCGGCTGCTGGGCGAACGCTTCGCCAAAGTGGTGTGGACACCGGGGAACCACGAACTGTGGACCCCACCCGACGACCCGGTACAGCTGCGGGGCGAGGAGCGGTACCAGCACCTGGTGTCGCTCTGCCGGGCCGCGGGCGTCGTCACCCCGGAAGACCCCTACCCCGTGTGGCACGGCCCCGGCGGACCCGTGCTCGTCGCCCCGCTGTTCCTGCTGTACGACTACACCTTCCGCACCGGTACGGCCCGGAACAAGGAGGAATCGCTGGCCCAGGCGTATCGGAGCGGCGTCGTCTGCTCGGACGAATTCCTGCTGCACCCCGATCCGTACCCGAGCCGCGAGGCGTGGTGCCGGGAACGTGTCATCGACACCGAACGGCGGCTCCGGGACATCGACCCCGAGCTGCCGACCGTACTGGTCAACCACTTCCCACTGGTCCGCGAGCCGACCAGGATCCTGCGCCATCCCGAATTCGCCCAGTGGTGCGGCACCGTGCGCACCTCCGACTGGCATCTGCGCTTCCGCGCCCGGACGGTCGTCTACGGCCATCTGCACATCCCCCGCACCAGCTGGTACGACGGCGTGCGCTTCGAGGAGGTGTCGGTCGGCTACCCCCGCGAGTGGCGAACCCCGGGCCATCCCCGTACCGTTCCGCGCACCATCCTCCCCGCCTGAGAGGCTGCCCGGATCCTCCCCGCCCGAGAGGCAGCTCCGGCTCTCCCCACTTCCCGTCGTTCCGGCCTCGGGAACGGGCCCGGGGAGAACTTGCTGTCCCGCAGGTTGTGGCCACCGTTCCCCGGCTCCTGCCCACCCGGAACGTACATAACCTGCTGCTCATGACGCTGTTGAGCCGAGACGCCGAACGGACACAGCTCGACGGCGCGCTGGCCGCCTGCATGCGGGGCGACACCGGAATCGTGCTGGTGGAGGGCGCCGTGGGCTGCGGCAAGTCCGCCCTGTTGCGGCACTGCGCCGACGCCGCGCACCGCCACGGAGCCGCGACCGTGCGCGCCGCGTACCCGGACTGCGCCACGGACCTCACCACCGCGGTCGGCGACATCCCCGAGCGAACCCCCGTGGTCGTCTGCCTCGACGACATCGACCAGGCGGACGCCGCTTCCCTGGGCCGGCTCACCGCATGGGTGCGCACCACGTCCCACACCGCCCGCGCCGGCGGTCTGCTGCTCGTGCTCACCACGGCCGACGCCCCGTCCCGCGACGCGGGCCTGGACACCGAACTGCTGAAGCACCCCGCCTACACAAGGATCCGGATCGGTCTTCTGGACCGCACCGCGACCGCGGCACTGGTACGTCAGCACACCGGCACACCGGCCGCCCGCGCCGTGGCCGACGGCCTGCACCGCATCAGTGGCGGGAACCCATTGCTGCTCCGCGCCCTGCTCTCCGAGCCCGGACACGTACCCGAGCCGGGCGGCCCCTTCTCGCGCGCGGTGCTCACCTGCCTGGAGCGCTGCGGTGCGGCCGCCCCGCGCCTGGCCCGGGCGCTCGCCGCCCTCGGGGACAGTGCGACCACGGAGCGCATCGCGAGCGTGCTCCGCATGACACCCACCGAGGCCGCCCGCACCCTGACCGCGCTCCGGGCCACGGGCCTCGCCCTCGGCGACCGGCTGCGGCACGCCGCGACAGCGGCGGCGGTGCTGGACGGCATGGACCCGACGGAACGCGAGGAACTGCACCGGCGGGTGGCCCGCGTCCTTCACGCGTCCCGGGCCGAGGCCGCCGTCATCGCCGACAGCCTGCGGGCCTGCGGCGGCATCGACGACTCCGATGAATCCGGCAGCTCGTGCAGCTCGTGCAGCTCGTGCAGTTCGTGCAGCTCCGACAACTGCGGCAGCTCCGGCAGCGACTGGGTCGTGCCCGTGCTGCGCGAGGCGGCACAGCAAGCCATGGCCGTCGACGAACCCGAGCGCGCCGCCGCCTGTCTGCAACTCGCCCACGCGTCCTGCGCGACCGCCGCTGACGAGCACGCACGCGGCGAAATCATGCTCCAACTCGCGGCCCTCACCCGGCGGTTGAGCCCGGCTGCGGCAGAGCAGCATCTGGAAGAACCGCTCGCCGCCCTGCGCGCCGGACGGCTCGGCGCCGCCACCGCGGGACATCTCGCGAGACTCCTCGTCGCCCAGGGGCGCATCGAGGAAGGCGCCGAAGCCCTGAGCCGTACGACAGGCACCGACGCGCTGCGGGAACTGTTCGCGCTTCCGCCGGGCGGGAGTCACCCCACCCCGCCCGGCGGAGAACACCTGAGCCCCTGTGCTGCGCTGTGGACCCACCCGGGCCACCAGGACGACGCGAAGGACGCCGAGCGATTCCTCGACGGCGCCCCGGCCGCACAGGGCACCCACGAAGCCCTGGCCCAGGCCGTGCGGACACTCATCCACACCGACCAGCCGCGCAGGGCCGCCGAATGGTGCCGGCGCCTTCAGGAAAAGGCCGCCCGGCACCGGGCCCCCGGGCTCCGGGCGACGTACGGCACGCTGCACGCCGAGGCACTCCTGCGTCTCGGTGACCTCGCGGGCGCCGAACGCGAGGCGTCCACGGCGATCCGGGCAGTCGCCGGCCGAGGAGGCCACTTCCGCTCCGCGCCCGTCGCCGTCCTCGTCATGGCACTCACCAACATGGGCCGGTACGACGAAGCGGCACGGCACCTCGAACCCCTCGTACCGGAACGGACCCTGGCGACGGTCCACGCACTGCCGCTGCTGCGCGCCCGCGGACAGTACTTCCTGGCAACACACCGCGCCGAGGCGGCGCTGGGCGAATTCCTCGATCTGGGCCGCCTCGCCCGGCGGTGGGACCTGGACCGGCCCCGCCAGCACCCTTGGCGCACCGACGCAGCCGAGGCGCTGCTGCGACTGGGCAGACACCAGGAAGCCACGGCACTGATCGCCGAGCAACTGGCCCTGCCCGACGCGACGGGGGCCCGGCTGCGTGGTGTCGCGCTACGCCTCCGCGCGGCCACCGAGGTGCCCCGTGAACGGACCCGCCTGCTGACCCGGGCGGTCGCCGAACTCCGAGGCAGCGGCGACCGGTTGGAACTTGCGCCCCCGCCACCGGACAGATCCAGTACGACCCCTCGACCGGAATGGAACAGCTCCGGGGTCGCCACCGCACCGGCCGACGTCACCAGCGCCGTATCGGGGAGGACGGCACCGAGCAGCTCGTGATCCGTCGAATCATCGGCGGACAGGGGATAACGCACCCGAGTGACGTACTGCGAAAGGAACTTGTTGACCACGTCGAACTCCAGCAGCTCCGCGAAGACCTCGCGCAGCGGAACGGCTCGGTCGAGCGGCGCCTGCAAGGGGAGCTGTGCCAGGGCCCGCCGACACGCACGCCTCCCCACGGGGTGCCGCTCGCCGTGGTAGGAGTCGAGCAGCCCGGAAGGGGCCCAGCCGTGCACGGCGCCGGCCAGCTTCCAGCCGAGGTTCACCGCATCGTGCACGGCGGTGTTCATCCCGTGCCCGGAGGACGGTGGATGCGGATGGGCGGCGTCACCGGCAAGGAACACCCTGCCCGTGCGATAGCTCCGGGCCAGCCGCGTAGGGCTTCCGTACCGCGTCATCCAGCGCACCGCGCGCAGATCCGGCGCCTGCCCGGTGACCCGCTCGATCGTGGAGCGGATCTCGTCGACGGTGAGCGGCTCCCCGTCGGACGGAGGCTCACGGTAGAACTCGACCGTCATCAACCGGACTTCGGTCGGATCGGCCGGATTCACCGGCAGCGCACCGAACTGACCACTCGGATACGAGCCGGCCCTGAACAGCGCCTGCGCCTCGTCGTCCACGACGACATCGGCGATGACCCCGTAGTACGCAGGGGCGAGGGATTCGAACTCGAAGCCGGCCGCCTCGGCCACAAGACTGCGCGGACCGTCGCACCCGACTACGTAGGAGGCACGCAGAGTGCCGGAACCCTCCGGCGAGACCACCGTGAGCGTCACGCCGTCCGCGTCCTGCTCGATATCGATGACTTCCTGGCCGAGCCGCACCTCGACACCCAGCTCGACCGCTCGTTCCCGCAGCAACTGCTCACTGCGCCACTGCGGAACGATCAAGTCGTAGTCGGTCTCGGCCAGTTCGCCGTCGATGTCCCGGTAGACGAGACCGAAGTGACTTCGCCCCCAGGTAGGCGTGTCCGGCGTCCGGAAGCGTTCCTCCAGGCCTCTCTTGCGCAGGAAGTCCGCGATGTGTGCGTTGAGGAGCATGCCGCCGGAACGCTCCAGGAGCTCGGACCGACGTTCCAGCACGACCGTGGGAACCCCGGCCAGCCCCAGCTCGCACGCAAGCGTCAGACCGGCGGCGCCACTACCGACGATGACTATGGGATCAGACATGGTCTCAGCTTCCGCCATCGGGCTTAAGCGACCGCAAAGCGCCAGGGCCTATGGGGGTCGCGCAGGCTCACGACCGCCCCGGTCCCTGTCCGGGAAACGGTGGTGACCAGCCAGGACAGCGGCGGACTGTCCGGGACAGCGGGCATCCCTTGCTGCACAGGGCGCGCGGCCAGCAGGGTCGGTGTTGCCGGCGAAACAGTCACGTACAACGACACATCAGACAGGAGTGCCCACATGCGCAAGAACGTATGGTCCGCACGCATCGTCCCCCTCGCGCTCGCCGCGGTCTTCGTCGGTGGCCTGAGCGCCACCACGGCCGCCCCGGCCCAGGCGCGCACCGAGACCAAGGCGCCCGCCCAGACATCCGCCCAGGCGTCCGCCCGGGTGACCGACGCCTACTACCTGCGCTTCAACAAGGGTTCGGTCACCAACTCCCGCCTCGAACTGGTCAAGCGCACGCCCGGCCGGGACAAGGTGATCAAGACCTACAAGGCGGGCTCGGGCCAGGTCAAGAACACCTGTGCCGTCGGCAAGGGCTGGCTGCCCAACGCCGGGGCGAGCAAGCCGTACGCCGTTCAGTGGCACCGCAAGAACTTCGACGGCATCATCAACGGCTTCGTCATCAAGATCTCCGACCGCAAGTGCCACAACGGCACCAAGCGCACCGAACTGTTCATCCACAGCGAGATGAAGCCGAACGGCAAGCAGGGCACCATCGAGTCCGAGCGGTGGACCAACAACGGCCCCAACGACTACTACTCCAACGGCTGCATCAAGCTCAACCCGACCAACATCAAGGACCTGTTCAAGCGCCTGGACCGGGTCGGCTGGCCGAAGAAGATGTACGTGGTGAACTGACCCTGCGTCAGTGCTCCGTCCGT
This sequence comes from Streptomyces sp. NPDC007164, assembly GCF_040634135.1. NCBI lineage: Bacteria > Bacillati > Actinomycetota > Actinomycetes > Kitasatosporales > Streptomycetaceae > Streptomyces > Streptomyces sp. NPDC007164. Next base: position 45,767 of record NZ_JBEYFB010000032.1, on the reverse strand, counting down.
GGTGCCCGGGAAGCCCGTCCAGAGGCTTCCCGGGTACCACGTGTCGGTGGCGACGCAGCACCGGCGAGAACTGCCGGCAGCGTCAGCCGGTACTGACGCCGAACGGGCCGCCGTCGCCGAACGCGAGCCGGGCGAAGTTCTCGCCGATGCGGCGGTGTCCTGCCGGGTCGGGGTGGACCTCGTCGGGCAGCGGGAATTCGGCGTAGTCCTGCTCGCCGTACAGGTCACGGCCGTCCAGGTAGTACAGGTTCGGGTCGTCGGCCGCCCGTTGTTCGACGATCCGGACGAGTTCCTCCCGGATGACGTTGAGCGTCAGGCGTCCGGCGGCGATTTCGGCGGGATCGCCGGTCGCCTTGAACCGCAGGGTGCCGCCGTCGAAGTCGGGGGCGAGAGGGCCGGGAGTGTCCTCCTGGACCGGACACAGGACGGGGGACACGACCAGCAGCGGCTCGGTCGGGTGCCCCTCGCGGATGGTGTCGAGGAAGCCGTGGACCGCGGGGCCGAAGGCGCGCAGACGCATCGCGTCGGCGTTGACGACATTGATCCCGACCTTGACGCTGATCAGGTCCGCGGGCGCGTCCCGCATCGCTCGGGCCGTGAACGGATCCAGCAGCGCGCCGCCGCCGAACCCCATGTTGACCAGCTCCACCCCGCCCCGGGCGGCTGCCAGGGCCGGCCAGATGGCGGTCGGATGAGTGGCGTTCGAGCCGTGGCTGACGGAACTGCCGTGGTGCAGCCAGACCCTGCGCCCGTTGTCCGGCGCCCGCTCGACGGGGGCGTCGGTGCGCAGGGCGATCAGCTCGGTGATCTCCGTGTGCGGGAGCCAGATCTCGATGTCCTTGTCACCGGCCGGGAGACCGGCGAACCGGGCGGTGCCGGCCGGCCCCTCCGACAGCTCGGAGGACTGGGTGACCATGTCGGTGATCGTGCGTACGTTGCCGCCGGTCACCGTGGCCTGGGCGACGAGACGGCCATCGACCAGCAGGTCGTACACGCCGTCCGCCGGGGCCGGGAGACCTCGGTAGACCCGCTTGGTGGGCAGTGTGTCCAGCTCGATCGTGGTGGCCCGGGTGCGGAAGGCCAGCCGTACGCCGGAGGGCTGGGCCTCGGCCACGGCCAGCTGGTCGTCGGGGATCTGCCGGCGTGCCCGGGCGGGCAGCCGATGCGGCAGCAGACCGTGCGCGGTCGTCTCCACATCGAGGAAGCCGCGCAGGAGGTCCGTGGTGACAGGTGTGGTGATCGTGTTGTGTTCGCTGTTCATTGCCAGTGCCTCGCTGCCTCAGTGCCTCGGCCTGTTGATCAAGATTCTCGGAATGTTGTGGATGAGCCGGTGCGGCACCCCTGCTGGTCAGGGTGTGGCCCGGTTCCGCAGCAGGGCGTCGAGGGAATCCACGATCCAGAGCCAGGACTCCTGAGAGTCCGGGGAGCTGTGCTCGAAGCCTCCGGCCAGCTCCAGGCTGACGTAACCGTGGAAGACGCTGCCCAGCATCCGGACCGCGTGCGTCTGGTCCGGCCCCGTCAGGTCGTAGCCACGCAGGATCGCCCGCGTCATCTGTGCGTGCCGCACCCCGGCGCTGGCGGCCGCCGTCTCGGGATCGAGCCGGAGCCGTGCGGCGGCGTACCGGCCAGGGTGCTCCCGGGCGTAATCGCGGTAGGCGTCCGCGAAGGCGGACAGGGCGTCCTTGCCGGCCCGCCCGGCCACGGCATCGGCGACCCGGTCGGCGAGCTCCTCCAGGGCGAACAGGGCGATCCTGGTCTTGAGTTCCTGGGAGTTCTTCAGATGTGAGTACAGACTCGCGACCTTCACGTCGAACCGCCGGGCGAGCGCCGAAACGGTCACCTGGTCGAAGCCGACCTCGTCGGCCAGCTCTGCCCCCGCCAACGTCAGACGCTCCGGGGTCAACCCCACTCTGACCATAATCTTCCTCCTTCTTGGCGATAACCATTATCGATTTGCCTAAAGCTTTTAGGTAAATGACTTCCGGCGCCGGGGCCCCTTGTCAAATGGTCAAGAAGTGTTGACCATTGAGGGCATGCCTACCGATGATCTTCCCGAGGCGTTCCACGTCACCACTGACGAGCAACTGCGCGCCGTTTCCAATCTCACGCGTCACCGGATCATGGCCGTGCTCCGCTTCGAGCCCGCGACGATTACGCAGATCGCCGAGCGCGTGGGCCTTGCGAAAGGGAGCTCCAGCTACCACGTACGGCTGCTGGAGCGGGCCGGCCTGGTGAAGGTGGTACGGACGCGGAAGGTCCGGGGGGTCACCGAGCGGTACTACGCGATGGCCGCGCGGGCGATCGTGCTGCCGGATCCGGGCGAGGGAGGGCCGGATGTGCTGATGCGGCATGCGGTGGCGGACCTGGAGGCAGCGCCGGTGGACGGCGAGCGGCACGTACGGATGGCGCATCTGCGGCTCACCGAGGAGCGGTTCGCGGAGCTGGGGGCGCGGCTGGAGGCACTGGCGGACGAGTACCGGGAGCTGTCCGATCCGTCGCTGCCCGACGCTTCACTGGTCTTCGCACTGTTCCACCCGGCACCGCGCGAGCAGGCCGAAGGGGACGCCGAGTGACCTCGGACATCCGGAAGTTGCCGACCGGGTTCGGACGGCTGTGGACTGCGCAGACGGTCTCCTCGCTCGGTGACGGGGTGTCGCATGCCGCGCTGCCGCTGCTCGCGCTGACGTTGACGCGGGATCCGATGGCGCTCGCCGTCGTCACGGCTGCCGGAACGCTGCCGTGGCTGCTGTTCGGGGTGCTCGGCGGTGCGCTGGTGGACCGCTGGGACCGCCGGCGCACGATGTGGGTCACGGACGCGGTGCGTGCGGTGCTGCTCGCGATACCGGCGGCAGCGGCCGCGCTCGACGTACTGAGCATTCCACTGCTCGCGGCCGTCGCCTTCCTGCTCGGCCTCGGCGGCCTCTTCTTCGACACGGCCGCCACGGCCTATCTGCCGGATCTGCTCGGCCGAGACCCCGCGCTCCTGGAGCGCGCCAACTCCCGGCTGCGCGGCACCCAGACCGCCGCGTCCGGCTTCGCGGGGCCGCCTGCGGGCAGTGCCCTGCTCGCGCTCGGGCTGGCGGTTCCGCTGCTCGCCGACGCGGTGTCGTTCGCGCTCTCCGCACTGCTCGTACGGTCGCTGCCCGTCGCACCCCGGCCCCTCCCGAAGGCCCGCGAGTCACTGCTGCGGCAGGCGCGTGCCGGCGCCTCGTACGTATTCCGGGATCAGTTGCTGCTCGGGCTCGCGCTGCGTCCGGCGGTCGGAAACATCGCCTTCCTCGCCGTGGAGACCGTACTCGCCCTCTTTGCGCACGATCGTCTCGGCATCGACACCTTCGGTTTCGGCCTGCTCCTCACGGCGGAGGCCACCGGCGGTCTGCTCGGCGCGGGCATCGCCTCCTTCCTCGGCCGACGACTCGGCACCGGCACCGCACTGACCTGCACGGCCGCAGTCGAGGGACTCGCCATCCTGGGCCTGGCCGCCGCCCCGAACCCGTACGTCGCCGGCCTCGCGCTCGCCGTCTGCGGAGCGGGCATGGGCGCCACGATGGTGCTCGGCCCCTCCCTCCGACAGACGATCGTCCCCGCCCACCTCATGGGCCGGGTCGCCTCCACCTCCCGCATGCTCGCCATGTGCGCCGCCCCGTTCGGCGCCTTCCTCGGCGGCTGGCTGGCCACCACCTACGACGTACGCACCCCGCTCTACACCGCCGCCGGCCTCCTCCTCACCATGACCGCCGTCACGTCGACCATGACCGGCAACCGCCGGGTCGAGGCGGCGCTGCGTGCCGCCGCCCCGGCCGATGAACCGGATCACCCGAAATCCCTGAACCCCTGAACCCCTGAACCCCTGAACCCCTGAATCCCGATCAGGAGGGTGCCGTTCAGGGCTCCGCGAGGTCGTTGAGCCGGTGCTGAGCCCAGCTTCCGGGTCCCGGAGGGGGCAAGGACCTGACCGGGACCGCCGGCTTGATGCTGAACAGATGGCGGCCCAGGAGGTTCTGTCCGGACGATTTCCGGGACGGTGATGGCCTACTCGTAGAAGCAAGCCGCCCTCAACATGCTGGCGATCAAACTCCAGTCGGGGCTTTCGGGAACGGGCTCTCCTCGGTCGATGAAGTAGCCGTCCATGTCGTCGGTCCAGGCACTGAGCGCTTCGAGGTAGCGATCCAGTGACTGGTTCCCCCAACTGCTGGAAGGGGCCTCGGCCTCTTGGCCGAGCTGTACGTCCCGGTGAACAGGCGTGGCTCACTGGGCGTTGATCGCCCGCAGCATGTTCAGGCGGGCCACCCGCCCGGCCCGACCCACGGACGGGCCGCCGGCCCTTCGGGCAGTCGCCTTCCCCACCTCGAAAGCCGGGGGCGAGTTCACCGGCCCGGTTCCCGATCCGGGCTCCGGCGTAGGACACTCGGGTCAGCAGAACGAAGGAGAGATCTGTGACGGCTCAACCCGAGCACCCCGCAGGCCCCCGGGTCACCGCTGTCCCGCACACCATCAACGCGATCGGTGACGCACTGACCGGTGCCGAGCGTGCCCGGTTCTACACCGAGGTCCTGGCCGCCGAAGAAGGCGAGGTACCGGGCGTGATGCGCCGCTGGTGGAAGACGGCGATGCTGCACCGTGCCCCCGCCGCGGTCCAGAGCCGGGCCAATGCCGCGGCCGGCCGTGCTCTCGTCTCCGTCGACGACCTGCTCGTGGACGAGCCACGGTGAGCTGGACCGTCTGGACGGAGGCGATCCCGGCACAGACCGTGCTCGACATGCCCGTCGATCTCCGCAGGAAGACGGCGAACTTTCTGCGGGCCCTGGCCATCGAGGCCGGTGGCGCGATCAACCTCGGCAGGAAACCGCCCGGCGACGCGATGGACGACTTCGAGGTCCGATACTCCCTCGAAGTCCCCGGCGAACCGGTCATCATCGAGTACATGATCATGCGGGAAGCCAAGGAGATACGCGTCTCCGTCCTGGTCTGGTTCCACTGACGCAACCGTCCGCGCCCGGCGGAGACGGCCCAACCTCCTCAGTCAGCCGGCTGCCCGGTCCGACTGCATTCGTGAGGCGGCGTCCGCCCATCGGGCCCTGCCGAACACTCCGTCGACGGCGTCCTGTTCGTCCCGGCCTCGGCCGTCCAGCCAGGTCACGAGCCACTCGGCGAGACTGCCCGCATCCACGAACCACGCCCTGGACGGGTCCTGGCCACTGATGGCATTGGGTTCGAAGAGCAGAACTGTTCCGTCATCGCTGTGACAGTCCACGCAGGCGAACCTTGCGCAGCCCCAGTCCAGAACAGGCACTACCCCTTCGGGCCACGACCACCACGTGTCCGCTCCTTCCGGAGGAATCCTGTCCTGGTATTCCTGTACGACCGACGTCTCCCAGTTCTCATCCGGGCCGCCGCAGAGCGGAAGCAGAGAATCTGCGAGGCCGAAGCCACCGTTCCCCACTTGCCGGTAGAGCGCGGCAAGCAGGGGATGCAGGCGAAAGCCCAGATTCCGCTCGGCCTCGGCCAGTTCTGCGGCGGAAATCGGCGGCTGGAGGCGGTCACTTGCCGCAGATGCAGCCGCAACCCGACGGACCAGCGCTTCGAAGCTGTTGCTCATGGCCGCATCTTTTCCTATCCGCCCGACAGTCAAGAGCCTGGGGGCTCAGGAGCTTGACCAGCGGATTCGCGCATACGTGGACGCAACAAGTGCGGCACCGATCACGACACCCGGACCGGCTCGGGAACCGTTCGCCCGGATCCTGCGTGGCGTCTTGATGTCTTGATGTGTTGTCGGCTGGTGATGTGACCGAGGGGACCGGATGAGAGCGCGGACGATTGTGAGCGTGGCGGTATCGGCCTGTGTGGTGCTGGTGGCGAGCGCGTGCGGTCCGGAGAAGGCGAAGGAGGATACGGACGCGAGGCCTTCGCAGCCGTCCGCGTCCACAGGAGCGAAGGAGCCGTCGGCCACGCCGTCCGCATCCGCTCGGACCGAGAAGCCGCCGGCCGCCCAGACAGGCGACCGGCCCGCGCCCCGGACGACGCAGGGCGCGATCCAGCGGTACGAGCAGTACCTCCACGCCGTGGGCCATGAGGACCTCGACACGGTCTGCGATGTGGCCGGGCCTGCCGCGAAGAAGGCACAGGACGAGGGGCTCGGCCCGTGCAGGTCGACGTACCCCGTCGTGTTCCAGATGATCTCGCCCGCGCAGAAGAAGGCCCTGCAAACCGCAACGGTCGACCCGCAGCGCATCGTCGTGAGTACACCGGACAAGATCGAGATGCCGACCGAATCGGTCAGAGCCTCCGTCACCTTCTCCGAAGAAGAACTCGGCAGCTGCACCTTGGAGTACCTCAAGAACAATTGGTACATCACCGACTGAATCCGCATGCTGTGTGCGGATCCGCCCGGTGGTGCATGGGCCAGTTGGATCCTGCGCGCCTGCACAGGGTGTGGTTGCCGAGAAGGGCGTGGCCCGACTGCGTACCGCCCACAAAGCGGTACGCAGTCGGGCTTTCGGTAATGCGGTAATGCGGCAATTTTGCAGTGCGGGTCGAAATGGCCACCCCGAAATCACATCAAGCGCCCTCTGGGGCTGGATGGCATACAAGCTCCCCGGCACGGCCGCTGAGACGACAGGGAACTTCAGGGCACTTCGCGGCGTTCGGTCGCGGATTTGATGGCGGACCGAGCGGTGTTCAGGCAGGCTGAGCTGCATGGTTTCGGTGGTGCAGAACGTGGCGATCGACTGTTCGGATGCCTATGAGCTGGCTCGGTTTTGGAGTGAGGCGACCGGTTGCCCACTGCACCCGGAGGACAGACGGGGCAGCAGGGAGACCCAGGTGATGCTTCCGGAGGGCCCGCTGCTGTACTTCAACCAGGTGCCGGAACCGAAGACAATCAAGAACCGGATCCACCTGTGCCTGCGCCCGACGACCTCGCGCGAGGAGGAGATCGAGCGGCTGTTGGCTCTGGGAGCCACCCTGGTCGCTGATCGCAGGGAGCCCGACGGTGCGGGCTGGGCCGTCCTCGCCGATCCTGAAGGCAATGAATTCTGTGTCCTCCGCAGCGAGTCCGATCGCGCTGCGATGTCCCCCTGAAGAACATGTGAAGGTGCCGGCCCAAGGGGGTGTCGCGATAGGTGGCAACCAGCCGGCCAGGAAGCCGAGCCGTGCTCTGCGCGTGGTAACTCGGTTGCGATGGGCTTGGTCACTTGGGCGAAGATGCCTGCATGAGCCGGGAGACAGAAGAGGTACGCGAAGCGATCGCAGGCGAGCTGCGTCTCATGGACCCCAGTGTGCGCATGTCACGCTCGCTTGCCCGACAGCTGATGGACCCGGACTTCGTGGAGGTCGGTGCTTCGGGGCGGCGGTGGACGTATGACGAGATGCTTGCCGCGCTGCCCGAGCTGGACGGTGCGGCAGAAAGCAGTCCGCGCTATGAGCCCTCAAACTTCACCGGTGTTCTGCTGGCACCCGGACTGGTGCACCTCACCTACGAGACCACGATGGACGGAGACCGGGCACGCCGGAGTTCGCTCTGGCGCAAGCAGGGTGCGGCCGCGACGTGGCAGATGTATTACCACCAGGCCACCCCCATCCCGCCCGACAGCGTGTAACCGCGAATCCCGGGCGGCGATCGCCCGTTGTCACTCGCTCGCGGTCCGCTACGAGGCAGTCGTCCTTGTCGTAGCCGTCAACGATTGGCTGTGACCTCCGGCCGTCGCGCGGAGGGCTCCCCGGTTCCGCGCCTCCATGGTTCCGCGCCTCCATGGTTCCGCGCCTCCATGGTTCCGCGCCTCCACGGCTCCACGCCTCCACGGCTCTATGCCCCAGGCAGAGATCGATGTTGCGCACAGCAGGTGGTGAGGGCGGGGCGGGTCCTGTCGCTATACCCTGCGACGACATCCGGCGAGGAGGGTGGCGACCATGTGCTTGGCGTCGGCCTGTTCGTAGTCGGGGCCCGTGATGCAGAGGTTTCCGATGGCACGCATGAGCGTGTAGGCGGTGATGCCGGGGCTGAGTTCGTCGGCGGCGACGCAGGCGTCGAGCAACGTTGCGCAGGCCGGGACCAGTGTGTCGAGCATGAGGCTGTGGAGGTTCTCCAGCCCTGCGTCACCTGACCCCAGCGCGGCGCCGAGCCCGTGCTTGGTCACCAAGAACTCCACGAACGCGTCCACCCAGCGGGTCAGCGCGGTGAACGGCGAGGCTGAATCCTCCAGGAGTTGGGGCGCGAGTGCGGCGCAGGTGTCGATCTGGTGCCGGTAGACGGCGGTGACGAGGTCCGCCCGGGTCGGGAAGTGCCGATAGATCGTGCCGACGCCGACGCCGGCGCGTTCGGCGATGTCACGGATGGGGGCCTGGACGCCCTGATCCACGAAGACGGCTGCCGCGGCCGCCAGCACGCCACCGCGGGTCCGTTGCGCCTGTGCTTGGCGTACTCCGACCGTCTCCGGCACGAGGCCCTCCCTTTGTTCGCGGAACAATGTTCCGCTAAAGTGGCGGAACGGTGCTCCGCCAAAGTACGGCAGAGCGATCCCGTGGAGAAAGGGCAGGTCCCGCATGTCTTCCAGCCACCTCGACCAGCGGATCGTCGCGGTCAAGCCCATCATCGTTCCCGTGCCCGACCGCAGCATCGACCTACAGGTGAAGGTCACCGCCCCGCTGTCGGGCCAGAACCTGCCCGTCATCGTGTTCTCCCACGGCAACGCATGGTCCCTGGACGGATACGAACCGCTCGTCGACCGGTGGGCCGCAGCCGGGTTCGTCGTCGTGCAGCCCACTCACCTGGACTCCCGCCGCAACGGTCTCGGGTGGGACGACCCGCGCTTCGCCACCGTCTGGCGCGTCCGGATCGCCGACCTCCATGCGGTCCTCGACGGCCTCGACGACATCCTCCTCCAGGCCGGCGGCCTGGAGACCCGCGTCGACCGTGAGCGCATCGCGGTCGTCGGCCACTCCTGGGGCGCCCAGACCGTCGGCGCGCTCCTCGGCGCACGCGTGCTCGACGCCGACGGAGTGCCCGGAGAAGATTTCTCCCACTCTGCGGTCGCGGCCGGCGCACTGATCGCCGCGACCGGAACCGGCGACACCCTCACCCCGTTCGCCGCCGAGCACCTTCCGTTCATGAGGCCGGACTACTCCAGCATGACCACCCCGGCCCTGGTCGTCGCGGGCGGCAAGGACCAGTCCCAGCTCTCCACGCGCGGGCCGGAGTGGTTCACCGACGCCTACCACCTCAGCCCGTCCCCGAAGAGTCTGCTCACCATCGCCGAGGGCGAGCACACCCTGGGTGGCATCGCCGGCGAGATGGTCGCCGAGACCACCGACGAGGACCCCACCCGCGTCGCCCTCGTCGCCAACGCGATCTCCGCCTACCTCCTCGACGCCTTCAAGCTCAACAGCGCCGCGTGGACCGCCCTCAACAACGCCACTGAGGCCGGCGACAGTACGTGGAGCATCTCCAGCAAGTGAACCCGGCCGGACCGCGCTGTCGACCGAGCCAGGAGTGGGCGGTGCAGAAGCCCGGCCCGAACCCCGACCGCAAGAATCAGGGTGGCTCGCGGTGGGCGGACGCCGCGAGGCCCTCGCGGTCGAGCGACCAGCTCCTTCGATACACGACCTCTAAGGTCTGGCGCGGTTCAGTTCGCACCTCCCCTCCGTGCAGGACCGACGCAGCCGCCCGGCCGAGACGGTCTCCACGAGGCCGATCACCCAGCACATCGGGCAGCCGCGCAGCGCGACCAGGCCGACCGGGGCGAGCAGAAGGCTCGCCGGCCCGACGACCGGTAACAGGGCCAGGGACCCGGCGAGCGCGCCGAATCCGACGGCGCCGCGGGCCAGATGACGCGGAACGGTGTCGCCGGCGAAGCCACCGCGCGCCGGTGCGCCGCGTGCGCCAGCGGTGCCGGGTCCGGAATCAGGCATGGAGCCGGGCACGGAACCGGGAATGGAGCTGGCCATGGAACCAGGTCCGGGACCGGGCGTAGCGGTGCGTTTCGTCGTGGTCGGGTCAGGTGTCGTCGTGGGCTCACCTCGTCCCGGTCGGATCGTCCCGCAGCGCCTCGCGCACCGCCGAACGGGCCCGGTGCAGGCGGGACTTCATCGCGGCGGTGCTCAGCCCGAGCCGGTCGGCGACGGTGCGGCCGGGCAGGCCCTGGACGTCCCGCATGACCAGTACCTGCCGCTGGTCCTCGGGCAGGGCGGCGACGGCAGCCGCGACGCGTTCGGCCTCCAGGCGCAGCAGGACGTCCTCCTCGGCGGACCGTGCGGTGCCGCCTGACGCGCCGAACACGTCGAACGCGTCGAACCGGCCCGATGCTCCGAGCCCGCCGGGTTCGTCGGCCGGTCCGCGACGGAGCAGGGCGCGGGTGCGCCGCAGGCATTCGTTACGGACGATCCGGAACATCCACGATGCCAGCGCCCCGGAGGCGCGCAGCATGCCGATCTTGCGGTAGAGGATGATCAGCGCTTCCTGGGCGGCATCCTCGGCGTCCTGGGGTGTGGCGCACAGCGTGTGCGCGAACCGGTGAACGTGCGGGTAGGAGCCGTACACCAACGCGGTGAGCGCCTCGACGTCGCCGCGTTGCGCCGCGCCGACCAGGGTCGCGCCGGGCCAGATGTGGTCAGCCACGCTGACGCCTCCGGCGGCGCAGCAGCGTGACAGTACACGCGCACAGCAGCAGCGCGGCGGCCGCGGCGACGATGACGACGGCGGTCATGGGTTCCTCCCGGTGGGGTGCAGGGCGGACGCGGTCGTCCGCACGCATATGAGAGGCGCGGCGGGCGCGAAAGGATTCACCCCTGTCCGCGCTCCGGTGGTTCGGGGCACCTCGGCACGTACGGTCCGCAGACCGTCGCGGCCGAGCCCGGTGGCGTCGGACGATGTGGTGATGGGGGATGGGGCGGGCCGGTGACGGGCGGCCTCGTCCTCCGTGACTCGTAGCCCTTCCCGATCTCGTCCTGCGGCACAACCTCATGGTCGGCCGAGCAGATCGCTTCCCCGGTGCTCAGGGTTTGTCGACCCACACCTGGACGGCACTCAGCGCTCCTCGGACCGCCACAGCCAGCGAAGGGCATCGGGGAGCAGGACGCCACCGTGGTTGGGGCTGTGGCCGCCGTCGCCCAGGACCAGCCGAAAGTCGTAGCCGGCTTCCGCGAGCGCGGTCGCGACACGCAGATTGCCGGCCAGCCAATTCCTCTCGCGCTCGTTCCAGTGCAGGTCGCGATGGCCCGCCTGCAGGAGAATTCGTAGCGGCTTGCGGGGAACGCGGGGAATGAGTTCGGGGTACGGGTTGCCGGCCGGCATCTGCGTGAAGCTGGACAGGAAGGCGATGACCCGGCTGAACCTGTCGGGGCGCAACCATGCCGCGGTGAAGGCGCAGTTGCCGCCGCTGCTGCCACCGCAGACGGCCCACTGACCGGGGTCCTCGGTGATCGAGTAGCGCTTCGTGACCTCGGGGATGATCTCGCTGAGGAGGAAACCGACGTACCGGTCGTCGTATGCGTCGTACTCGACATTGCGGTTCTTCGGATTCTCGGCGCCGGGGATGATGCCGGGGTCGACGAACACCCCGATGGTGACCGGGATGTCTCCATGCTGGACGAGGTTGTCCAGGACGATCGCGCCGCGGACTTCCCCATCGGGATCGAGGTACCACCATCCGTCCTGGAACACCACGAGCGACGCCGGCTCGGAAGGGGTATAACGCGCGGGCACGTGGATCCAGAATTTCCGGGACGTCCTGGGATAGACCACGCTGTCGTTCCAGTCGAACTCGATCGTCTCACCGGCGCGCACTCCGGGTTGTGCAACAGAGTCGGGGCCATGGACGTAACGAACGTCCGACTGATGAATCGGGAGCGGCTGGTAGGGCACCTCGATCGTCACACGGGCCAACCTAGGAGAGACCGGGACCTGGCTCAAGGGGGTTAGGAGCCGGTGCGAGGTGGCGGTCGCAGCGAAGCGTCGAGGCCGGTCGGAGCCGATATGCCCGGCGAGCTCGTCGGCCTGCTCTCGGAGGGCGTCGTACGACGCGGCACCGATCCCGTCGTGGACCCGAGCCACGACCACCGGACCCAAGGGCCAGGGGCAATGTCAGTGCCGGATGACATCATCCGGGCATGAGCGGCGATTCTTTCGACTGGCACGAGTTCCTGGGACGTTGGCAGGAGGAGTGGGTTCCGCGCGAGGACGAGTACGAGGGCGAGAGCGAGGACGGCGGGCAGGCCGTCGCCGCTCTGGGGAGGCCCGGGGCGGACGAGGCAGCGATCGCTGCGGCCGAGGAGCGGCTGGGGCGGCGGCTGCCGCCCTCGTACCGGGAGTTCCTGTCCGTGAGCGACGGGTGGCACGTGGACCAGATGGCCGGGGTCTATCAGCTCGGCGGCGCCGCGGACATCGACTGGTTCCAGGATCCGTACGACATGACCCCGATGTACGAGGAGAACCTGGGCGACAACCCGCGCGAGGAGGACGTCCTGCTGGCCGGCATGTGGCAGCGGGCGCTACGGCTGGAGACGGACTCCGACATGTCGTACGCCCTGCTCGACCCGGGCGACAGCGACCAGGACGGCGAATGGGCGCTCTACGTCTACAAGGGCTGGGGCGGTGAACTGCCGGACCGGTATCCGTCGTTCCGCGCGTACATGGAGGCCATGTACCGGGGATTCCACTCCGTCCGGGTGGAGAGACCCGACTTCGAGAACGCGACCACGCGCGCCCAGGACGCCCACGTGGAAGAAGCCCATCTGCTGGCCCTGCGCGGACGTTACGAGGAGGCCCTGCCCCTGCTGGAGGAAGCGCTGTCCTTCGGACGGCCACGGAGCGCCGCCCTGCTGACCCAGATCCGGCATCTGCTGGCTCCGCACAGCTCCCAGGGTTACGGCCATCTGGTGTCCGACCCGTGCTACCTGCCCGAGATTCTGCCCGTGGAGGCCATGACGCCGGCCCGTGGCGAATGGCGGCTGGGCGGGGACGACCACTGGCTCGGGATGATGGCCGCCCGCGGGGCCACCCGGGAGACCGCCGAAGCTGTACTGAGCACGATGCGGGACGGTACTTACTGCTACGCGCCTCCCGGCGCATGGGGCCGGGCCGTCACCGAGGCCCGGGAGTCGGCCCGCTGGGGGGCGACCGACGCCGCATGGCGGGTGCTCCGGGACGCGCTCCCGTCGTGGGAAGCGCCCGGGCCCTTGCTGATCGCCCCGATCGGCCTGCTCGCCGATCCGGTCCTGGGTCCGCTGATCACGCCGGAGCGTGGGCGGGAGATCCTCGCGACCCCGCGGGCCGGGGAGACGGGCCCCGCTCCCGAGCCGGTGCCCGATCTCGACCCGCCGGGGCTCGCCTGGCTGACGGAGCCCGCGGCGAACCGGTGGCCGCTCGACGGATACCGCTGTGTCTGGGCCGAGGGAATCGACCCCTCCCGACTGCCCGACCTGATCGGCGAGGAAGGCGCCGGACTGAGCGCGCCCACGGATCCGGGCAAGGCGTCCTGGCGGGCACCCAGGCCCCATGAGCGGGAGGGGGTGGAACTCTGGGAGGACCGGGCCGTGGTCGCCGTCGGCCGCACCGCGGATGCGTGGGCCTTCGCCTTCGCAGGCCACTCCGGCCACCTGAACAATCTGTTCCTGTCGCCCGCTCCGGCCGCCTCCTCGTCCGGCCGCGCGGTGGTGGTGTGGCGCGACCCGAGGCGCACGTCCTCGGGCGACCATCCGACCGCGTTCCACCTGTCGGTGGCCGAACGGGGCGAGGAGATCTACGCGTTCACCGTGCGGGGCACGGAGATCCAGCGCTCCGGCGCGATACCCGGGTCCCTGGACCCCGAACGGCTGTTCCGCCCGGAAGACACCGAGCTGGACCGCGAACTGCGTGTGCTGGAGGCCCTGCATGCAGAGCTCGGACTCGCGCTCCCGCGCTTCGCGCTGACCCAGGGCAGGCTCCACACCCTCACCACCACCTCCTGGACCCGGGCGCCACGCTCGGGCGAGGGGTTCGCCTATGCCTACATCGGCTTCGGGGGCGGTGACCGGTCGCGGGCGCCCGCCCCCATGCGTTATAGTTGATCTTGAGAGTTCGCCGCAACACACGGCGAACGACCTCGCGTTGGTCGTCCAAGGAAAGACGCCCCGCTTCCTGCGGGGAAATGCAGGTGCAAGGCCTGCCCAGCGCTCGTTCACGAGGCCCTTCCCCCGCCGGGGAAGGGCCTCGGGCCGTTTCTCACACGCCCTGTGGCCTTCGGGCCGACGCCGATTCTCAGGTGGAGGCGGCTTCGAGGAGGGTTTCGGCGGCGGCGGCGGTGCGGGCGTAGAGGACGGAACGGCCGACGCGGTGGGCGCTGACCAGACCCGCGTCGCGCAGCGCGGTCAGGCACTGGGACACCCCGGCTACGGAGAGCCCGGTACGACGGGCCAGCACGGTGGTGGAGGCCGGGGTCTCCAGTTCGGTCAGCACCAGCCCCGCGCCTGCCGTCCTGCCGTCCTGCGGGACAGCGGTTGCTTGCGGCGGGCCAGCAGCAACGCGTTGTCGCCTCAGGTCACCGTGGTGTGCAGGTCGTTGAAGAGATGGCCGACGCCCTACCCGGACGCACCCGGCACCCGGCACCCGGTCCTGACCGCCCGCTGAGCGACACCGGCTGGAGCCTCCGTCCAGCATCCGGGCCCCATGGGACGGCTGGGGGAGCGGTTACGGGGCCGCCGGCGGTGCGCTCGGCTTTCTTCCCGGCTTGCGGCGCCGGGTGGCCGCTGCGCGGATCTCGTCGGTGGCCGCACGGTAGGCGGGCGCGGCGTGGGCGAAGTAGTCGAAGAGGAGTTCGCGCTGCTCGGGTGTGTAGCGGTTGAGGACCTCGGCGATGCGCCGGCGGGCGGGACCGACCACATCGTCGATGTCGGGAAGGCTGTCGGCCGATGCCTGGACCACGACACGGCGGCGGTCGGCCGGGTCGGCGGTGCGGTGTACGTATCCGGCCCGCTCCAGCCGGTCGATCAGGCGGGTGGTGGCACCCGTCGTGAGACCGGTGCGGGTCGCCAGTTCCCCCGAGGTCATGCCGCCCGCGAGCGTGATCTCGCTCAGCGCGTACCACTCGCCGGCCTGTAGCCCCGCGGCCTCGGCGCCGGCCAAGGCGTGCAGCCCCACAGCGTCGAGGTACTGACGGAAGGTCACATGCGGGTCGGCAGGTGCCGGGATTGCCATCGGGTGCATCTCCCTCTACATTTATATCTGCACGCATGCAGATGTTGCTTTAAAGCTGATTCTGCTTCATTCTAATCACCTGGGAGCGGCATGACTACCACCGAGGAGACGGCCGCGGTCAGGGCGGTGATCGCCTCGCTGATCGACGCGTGGCAACGCCATGACGCGCAGGCTTACGGCGCCCGTTCACCGTCGATGCCGCGTACATCACCTTCGTCGGCACCTACTACCAAGGGCGCGCCGGCATCGTGGAGAGCCACCGCACGCTGTTCGAGAAGCACCTGAAGGGGACCCGGCTCGCCGACGAGGTCCTGGACATCCGCTTCTACGGGCCGGACACGGCCGTGGTCACAGGCCGCGGCGACACCTACAAGGGCAGCCGGCCGCAGAAGCTCACCAAGATCCAGTCCTACACGCTGGTGCGCGAGGCTGACGGGGAATGGCGCATCGCCGCCTTCCACAACACCAAGCGCAAACCGCTGCTGGAGGCGATCTCGTTCAGGACCGCCCCGGGCCTGGTCCCGGCCGCCGCCCGGAAGTAACCCCCGTCGCTCACCACCACGAAGCGGCCGCCGGCCGCGGAAAGCCCGAGTGATCACCCATGACGACCCGTCAATTACCTGCCGCCCCGATCGCGAGCGACCCGGCCCCCGAGAAGGGCCCCCGTCCACGCCGGCGCCGCGTCAAGCGCGTGCTTGGATACTCCGCCCTGGCTCTGGCCGGGGTCGCCTGCGGCGGCTATCTCTGGCTCGACGCCACGTCCGACGTGCACAGCACCGGCCAGGCCGAATGCACCCGCGTCACCCCCGTGGCCACGGCCGCACAGACGAAGGGGCAGGCCGAGAAGGACCACGCGGCGGTCTGCGGGGTGCTGGACTCCATGGCCGATGCCTGGGACCGCAACGATGCCGACGCCTACGGCAAGAAGTTCACCGAGAACGCCACCTACACCACCTTCGTCGGCACCCACTACACGGGCCGCAAGGACATCACCGACGCCCACCGGGCCCTGTTCGACGGGTTCCTCGACGGCAGCAGGCTGGCCGACTCCTTTCTCGACGTCCGGTTCCTCTCCCCGGACACCGCCGTGGTCACCAGCCGCGGCGACACCTACACCGGCGACGAGCCGGACGAACTGTCCAAGATCCAGACCTACACCCTGGTCCGCGAACCGGACGGCGAATGGCGCATCGCCGCGTTCCACAACACCCAGCGCCAGTCGGTGATGGAGCGTGTCTCGTTCATCTTCTCCCCCGACACCAGGCCCGAGGCCGAGAAGTGACCGAGTCCCCGCGGCGCCGAGCCCTGGTCACCGGTGTCAGTGAGGGCATTGGGCGGCCCTTCGCCCGAAGGCTCGCCGCACGGGTACGCGGTGATCGCCGTAGCCCGCAACGAGGAGGCACCGGAGGCGCCGCCGTTTTCAGTCCGGAGGTCCTGCCAGGGCCTTGAACGCCGGGCGCAGTAGAGCGGCGATGCGGTCGGCCGGGACTTCGCGAAGAGCGGCAAGGCCGAGGAACTGGTGGCCGATGGTGATGCCCAGCAAGGCGGTGACGAACAGTGCGGCGCGCAGCTCGGGGTCCTCGGTCGCGGTCAGGGCGGTGCTGACGCTGTCGATCTGCCGGTCGAGGGCGGCGCGGACGTGATCGGCTGCTGCCGGGTCGGTGAGCATGGAGCGAATCATCGCCAGCGTGCCCTCGGGAAGGCCGCCGAGCTTGAGCCCGAGCGTGGCCAGCAGCTGATCGACGAGCGCGTCGGTGTCAGTGGTTTCCGGCAGCGCGGGAAACGCCTGCATGGCTTGGTCGAAAAGCTCGCGCTTCGAGCCGAAGTACTGCATGACCAGAGCCGGGTCGACGGTCGACGCAGTCGCCACGGCGCGGATGGTGGTGCGATCGAATCCCTTCTCGGCGAACAGCTCCCGGGCGCTGTCGAGGATGCGTGCCTCAGTCGCTCGGCGGCGGTCGGCGCGGGACTGGCGAGGAGTGGACACCGATTTACTTTACAGCCGTTGACCGAACTTCCTGCCGACTCTACGGTGAGCGGGTCAACAAGCGTTGAGTGAATGGAGTCCCTGTGTCGCATGTGGATACACCTGCTGTTCGCGCCCCTCGCGAGGTGCTGAACCGCTACTACCGGGCCATGCTCGACAAGTCCGCGGACGATCTCGCCGATCTCTATGCCATGGACGCGGTGCACGAGTTCCCGTTCACTTCTACCGGGTTCCCTCCGTGCTACGAGGGACGCGAGGCGGTGCGCGCGGGATACCGGGCGGCCTGGGGTGCAAGCCCCGTCCAGGTTCAGGAGGTCAGGAAGATCGCGGCCTACGAGACCGCCGATCCGGAAGTGATCATCGCCGAGCACGTTGTGGTGGGAACGCTGCCGACCGGACCCACTGACTTCACCGTCCCCGGCCTTTTGATTCTCCACGTCCACAACGGACTGATCACGCGGGCCCGCGACTACATGGACAGCTTGGGAGTCCCCAGCGCCAGGGGATGAGAGTGGGGTGTTCCGCAACTGCTGGCTCCGTGCTCGGAGGTCGTCGCCGGTCAGGCCCGGTCGGAGGTCGATGCGGAGGGGCGAGGCGGTGTTGAGAGAATCCGGACATGGGATCTTGGGGGACTCTGGCGAGTGCCCGGCAGCTGGAAGTCGAGCAGTCGGCCGCGTATCGCGCCGAGCTCAAGGACGTGATCCTGAAATTCCTGGGCGTCGCGTCCCGGGTGCAGAAGGCGGCGCTTGCCCGCTCGGGTGGCGACGGCGGCCAGGACGGCGGCGGCGTCCAGGAGGGCCGGCTCGACGAACTCGCGGAAGAGCTGTGGCTCGCGCAGGCCGAGATCGACCTGGCGGCCAGGACGGAGTCGCTGCGTGGTGCCACCTACCGCTATGCGTTCCGGCTTGCCGAAGCGGCCCGGGGCGACGATGCCGATGCGGCCACGCTGCGCGGGGTGCAGGCCGAGTTCATGGACGCTGCCTATGACGATCTGTGGCCGGGCCGGCAGCGGGTGACCGCCCCCGGTGACTTGGGCAGGAATACGTGAACGATCCAGATATGCCTGGTGTGTTCACGGCGTCGGAGTCGTCCTGATCCGGTGCAGAGACAGAGACAGAGACAGGGACAGGGACAGGGACAGGGACAGGGGCAAGGGTGGCTGTGAGGGGCGTGCGGCTCACGGGCTGTTCGAGCATCGGCCGATGGATGGTCACGGTGGCTAGTTCGGCGGCCGCACCCACGGTGCGAGGCGCTGACCAGGGGCAACGTCGTCCCGCCAATACCTCAGAACGGTCCCGCGCACGATCTTGAGCTTTTCCGCAGCGACGAGACAGGAGACAGGCTCCCGACCACCGGCGTCCGCTTCGAAGGCGACGACGACCGGCAGTTCTTCGCCGAGCTGACGAGCGACTCTCGCACGCTCCTCGCTCGTAGGGTCCCGGAAGACCGGATCTTGAAACGTCGCCGGACAACTGACGAAGCCCGGATCGTCGAAGACCAGCTCCAAGCCGTGGTGATAGGCGAGATCCCAACCGGCCGCCAGACTGAGCCGGCCGGGATCCCAGGCGATGACGTCCCAGTCCCACCAGCTCCCCTCAGGAAGCCGGATGCCACCGTTTCGGTGCTCCCTGTCCACCCCCAGCCCCTCACTCCGTTCGAATGGATCGACAGGCTACAGAAGGAGTCGCCGTCGCACTTTTGGACTCGACTCGTTACGTGCCGACGGAGCCCGCGCACACTCGTAGGTCATTTACCGGACAGCCCTTGGTCTGAGCAGCGCAGAGTGATGGGCGTCATAAACGGTGGATCACTGTCCGACTACGGTTGTTCCGCATGACCCACACCGAGATTGAGATCACCGCGGAGTTGGTCCGGGACCTGTTGCGCGACCAGCACCCCGACCTGGCCGATCAGCCCTTGAAGCTCGGCGCGCGTGGCTGGGACAACCAGCTGTGGCGACTCGGCGACGACCTCGCCGTCCGGTTGCCCTGGGCGACACAGTCCGCGGACGAACTGCTGCGCAAGGAACACGCCTGGCTGCCCGCCCTTGCCCCGCACCTTCCGCTGCCGGTCCCCGTCCCGCAGCGCCTCGGCGAGCCCTCCGAGCGGTTCCCGCGGCCCTGGATCGTCACCACCTGGGTGCCGGGCGAGCCGGCCGACCGCGCCCCTGCCACGCGCCCTGAGGTGGCTGCCGACACCTTGGCCGCCTTCCTGACGGCTCTTCACCGCCCGGCCCCCGACGGGGCGCCTGCCGGCCGTGGCCGCGGTGGGCCGCTGGCCGACCACGCCGACGGGTTCGCCGGCGGGCTCGCCTCGGCCACCGAGCTGGGGCTGATCCCCGACCCGGACGCCGTCCGCGCGGTCTGGGAGGACGCCGCCGCCGCGCCCGACTGGGCCGGTCCGGCACTGTGGCTCCACGGTGACCTGCACCCGGCCAACGTTCTCACCGCGGACGGCACCTTCTGCGGCGTGATCGACTTCGGCGACCTCTGCGCGGGCGATCCGGCCTGCGACCTCGCCGCCCCTTGGGTGCTGCTGCCGGACGGTACCGCCGACCGCTTCTACGAGGCCTACCGGCCGACCCCGGACGCCGCGACCTTGCGCCGCGCCCGCGGCTGGGCGGTGCTGCGTGCCCTCTCCTGCATCCTCATCGGAGACGCCGGCGTCCACGGCCGCCCCGGAGGCAAGCCGACCTGGGGCCCGCCCGCCCACGCCACGCTGCGACGCCTCATCGCAACGGCCGGCCGCTGAATTACGCCCTCGACCCGGCAGCGGGAGCCCGCTGCCGGGTGCGGCACTGGACAAGTGAGCCGGCCGGTCGAACGTTCCGGGACCATGGCAGCATGACCGCCTCTCTCGTTGAGCCGCAACCCGAGGTCCAGATCGTGCAGGTGGACATCCTCGGGACCGATCTGCTCGCCATCGTGGTGCGATGTCTGGCGACAACGCGGCTGGGCGCTCACTTCCACTGCGTGAACCGAGATGGCCGGGCCGTCGACCTGACCCTGGCGGAGATCCAACGCTACGCCGGGGTAACGGTCACCGAAGTGGACCCGCCCTGCGCCGCTCGCCTCGTGCTCACGGGCACGGGCGCGAGTGAACTTCACCTCCAGCCCCGGGACGTCCTCCAGGGCATCAACCCGATCGCCTGATCAAGCGGCCGGGTGGCTGCCCCCGGGCTTGGTTGGCGCGGGTTCGGGAAGCCGTGCCACCAGTTGGAGTCAAGGCCCGCCGGTTACAGGTTGTCGCAGCGGGCGGCGGCTGCGAACAGGGGAGGGGCACAGCAGCGGGAGCAAGGAGGAGAAGAGAGGTCGGCCCGATGGGCAGCGCCGGCCAGGGCGAGGGCTGATCCGCACGTCCGGGCCGTGCCCACGAAGTCCCGTCCGGCTCGCGGCGGCCGGCACTTCCCCGGGGGAGACCTCATCTCATGCGGCGCCGTCGGAGCCGCCCTCGTACACCCGGTCAATCGGCCCTGCGGCACGTGCGAAGTGGCCGCAGGACCGACCCAGAAGCACCGTCCTGTCAGGGCGCCCACGCCCGACCGTACGAGCAGCAGCAGTTCACCGCTCGGTGAGCTGCTGCATACGTGCTCGCCCCGGCCCCGCTCACTGAGCCTCCGCTACGAATCGGCCGGGGTGCGGAACCCGCGGAACGTCACCGGCCTGCGGGTCTCGAAGCCCAGGCGTTCGTAGAGCGCGATGGCGGCGGTGTTGCTGTCGGCCACGTGCAGGAAGGGACGCTCGTACCGGGCCACGATCCGCGCGGCGAGTGCGCCGACCAGACGGGCGGCGTAGCCTCGCCCGCGGGCTTCGGGGGCGGTGCAGACCGCGCTGATCTCGGTCCATCCCAAGGGCCGCAGCCGTTCCCCAGCCATCGCCACCAGCGTGCCGTGGTCGCGGATGCCGAGGTAGGTGCCGAGTTCGGGGGTGCGCGCCCAGAACGGTCCCGGTCGGGTTCGCCCGGCCAGATCGAGCATCTCGGGCACATCGCCCGGGCCCAGTTCGACCACGTCAGTTCTGGCCTCGGCCGGGGAAGCGGCGGGAGAGCCGGCGCCAGGCCGGATCATCTGACGCCCTTCGAGGACGAAAACAGGTTCCCAGTGCGACGGGGGGATCGACGGGCAGTCGAACATGTCCGCGAACCCACCTGGCCCCAGCAGTTGGGTGAGGTCGGCCCACTCTGCCGGCCCCGGTTCGGCGGGCACCGCGGAGAAGGTCGCGACTTCCGGCAGGTAGGTGACGGCCCGGCCGCATCCGCGGGCGAGGTGCGCGTGGTGGCCCCGGAGCGACGCGCCGACCGGGTCGTCCAGTACGACAGCGTTGCTGCCCTCCATGGTGCAGTGCCTTCCGTGTTGAGCGTGAGGCGGTGCGCTGCCGTGCGATGCGGCGGCGCCTGGGCACCGCGGCCGGTGCGAGGAGCCTCACTGATCAGCTGTCCGAGATCGGACTCTAGTAGGGCCGAGCCGTGCACCTGGAACAGGGGCCGTTCGCCCAGGTGAACGCCTTGGCGACCGCTGTGCCGTGCTCCCTGCGACAGGACACCGAACCGGCACTTCGGCCCTTGCGGCGCGGCGTTTCACAGGCGGTACATGAAAGCGGTGGCTACCCGGGTCGTTGCATCCGCTACCGGGTGCGGTACGAAGTCCGGTGTGAACGATCAGACTCAGCCCGCGACTGTTCGCGTGTTCATCGCGCTCGCCCCGCCCGACCACGCGAAAGAAGAACTCGCCCGGGAACTGCGCCCCGCCTATGGCACGTACCCTCGCATGCGATGGAACCGCATCGAGGACTGGCACATCACCCTGGCGTTCCTCGGGGAGCTCCCGGTCGAGACAGTTCCGCTCCTGCGCCCGCCGCTCGCCGACCTCGCGGCGATCCACCGGCCAATCCGTCTGGCACTGCGCGGCAGCGGGAACTTCGACGACCGGGTGCTGTGGAGCGGAATCGACGGAGACCTCGATGGGCTGCACATGCTCGCGGCCGATGTGCGTGCCGCCGTCAAGAACTGCGGTGTCACCTTCGAGGATCGCCCCCTGCGCCCCCATCTGACGTTGGCCCGTGCCCGCCGAGGGGATCGGTCCTCGGCAGGAGAAATCGCCGAGGGGCTCGCCGGATTCGCCGGGTGTCAGTGGCCGGCCGAACGTCTGCACCTGGTCGGCAGCAACGTCGGCCGCAGCCGGGGACCGATCCACTACCGCGACATCGAGGCCTGGCCCCTCGGCAACGGGAACCCCACCGGATCCCGAACGGACCGACAGCGGCCCGGAGAGGTGTGACCACCTCGACGTCTCTCGCGGAGTCCGTACCGGGCATCCATGCGCACTCTTTACGTCGTCACCCACCCGGAGGCGACGCACCACGTCGACGGAGTCGTCGGTGGATGGCACGATTCGCAGCTGACGCCCACCGGCGTCCGTGCGGCCGTCTCCATAGCCCGGGCGCTTCGGTCCCAGGTCCCGGACGGAGCGGAGGCGGAGCTGTTCTCCTCGGATCTGCAGCGCACCCTGCGGACGGCCGAGGAAGTGTCCGAACTGTTCGGTGTGAAGCCGAACTTGGACCGCAGGCTGCGGGAGAAGCCTACGGGCAGGCGGGGGGGAAGGCCCCAGGAGTGGCTGGACCGGCGCTTCGTCCCACCGCCTGCTGCCGGGGAGCGGATGGAACACGACGAGGGCGTGGAGGGCGCGGAGACCAAGGCGGCGTACGCGCAGCGCATCTACGCGGCCATGGACGAGATTCTGCAGCACCCTTGCGAGCACCAGATCATCGTGACGCACGGCGGCTCCCTGACGTTCGTCGTCACGTCCTGGATCAGGATGCCGGTCGAGTCGGCCGGCTATGCCAGTTTCCGGGCGCCTTCGCGCAGCATCACCACGCTGCGCGAAGACGACTACTTCCACAGCCGTCAGGTGGTCAACCTTGGTGACACCCGCCATCTCGACGCCGTCCACGCCGACTGACCTCGACCTGGCCCGTTTCGACGGCCTGCTGCCCCTCGTGGGCGGCGGGCCGTTCCATGCCTGGGTGCCGTTGGCCGGTCCGCCCTGTCCGTGATGTGTGTGCTGGTGGCGGCATCTCAGGGTGCTCGAAGAGGCCCCTTCTCAAGCCCCGTTATGCTCGGCGCATGAGAGGGCCTTACCCGGTTGAACCGCCGGAGACGTTCGTCACGGGGCGCGACGATCGCTGGTTCGGGCGGTTCCGGTTGCGTTTCCCGCAGGTGTCGCCGTGGCCCGACCGGCATTGGACGTTCGCTCGGGTGCGCCCCGGGTGGCGGTCCTTGGTCGAGGAGATGCTCTCGGTGGTCGCCACCGAGGTGCCTGGTCAGGTTTGGCCCGTCTATCTGCTCAACCAGGGGGTCGACGGGAAAGGATGGGAGTTCGATCTGGGCCCGCCGGAGGCAAACTACCTCTACTGGGAGCAGTTGTCGGACGTCTGCTACATCGACATGCGCAATCTCTACCGGCTCGTCGACCTGCTGGCTCCAGCCGTTGAGGACGCACATTTCTTCGTCTACTCGATGGGCGACGGCCTCGACCAGTGGGTCGACGAGGTACGTATCCGTGACGGGCGCAGCAGCGTTGCCAGGTGGACCGTCGAGGGCGAGGCCTGGACTGATTTCCCTGCGCTGTGCGCCGAGCTCGCCGTCAGTCGCGCTGGGGACGAGGCCTTCGAACGCTTCCTCACCTTCCTGAGCGATCGGTGAGCCCAGCCGCGAATCCGATCACGCGGCAGTGCTCTCCAGGCATTCGACGAGGACGCCGTTCTCGAACCCCGGTGCCGGCGCGGACGAGCGCGACGAGGTGGGCTCCGGACCGGGCCTGGCCTCTGCCGCCTTCACTGCTGCCTCCACTGCCTGCTCCACTGCTGCCTCCACGCGTCCGATCCAGGTGGCAGCCAGGGCTCCATGAGCTCGATGAACGTTTCCGCGCCGCAACGATCCCGTGGCCCGGCCGACGGCACTCCGGCTCCGCGGCTCCATCATCTGGATACGCAGCCCCGACCCGGGCCGCGGTGGCGGCGCCCGATGGGCGGATCGGACACCGCCACCGTTCACCTTCAGGCCGGTGAGGTGACCGCCCGGCCGAGATTCCGGGCGAAGAACCGGACCGCGCTGTCCGCCTCGAACCTGGGGAAGCCGAAGTGCTTGCCCGCGTTGGCGTGCAACGACTTCTCCTTCGAGGCGAAGGCGTCGAACAACGCGAGGCCGGCCTCGCGCGGGATGCGCTCGTTGTCCCACTGCATGTCGAACTCGATCGGGACGGTGATCTGCTTCGCCTTCTCGACCATGCCGTTCGACGACGACTCGGCGGAGAACTGCGGAGAGTGCACAGGTGTTGCCTTTCGGGAGTGCCTTGTTGTCGAGGCGCTCCCGGCGACGTCTACGTCAATCGCCGGCCGTGACAGGAAGGGGGAGCACCCACATCGATACAGCGTTCATGGGTCTCACCTCCTCGGGCGGTGTCGCGGTCAACTGCAAGCTACCAGCCCGATCAGCATCCTTCCAGCGCCCTTCCCCACCACTGATCACCACTCCGGACAGGCCCTGGGCGATGCCTGCGGTGCGGCCGGACTCACACACCCTGCCCCGTCCGCCCATCCACGAGACCTCTAACATCATGTGGCGTTTCGTCGTCGGACGCTGATGCCTGCCTGGCTGGCCGTGTCCGCCGCCCAACGCCCACGACGTCCGCCGCACAGCGACGGAGTCGGGTATCGAGCAACCGAGGAGAGGAACGTTCATGCGCGCTCGGAGCATCGGAGCGGCCGCCGCAACAGCACTGGCGCTGGTGGCTGCCCGGGACCTCGTCCAGAAGAAGCACGCACTGCTCAGAAACTTCCCCGTGATCGGCCACGCCCGGTACCTGCTGGAGACGATCGGGCCGGAACTGCGCCAGTACGTCGTGACGTCCAACGAGGAAGAGCGCCCGTTCAGCCGTGACCAGCGCACCTGGATCTACGCGTCGGCGAAGGAAGAGAACAACTACTTCGGGTTCGGAACCGACGTGGACGTCGAGCACGTGCAAGGGCACGCGTACGTGAAGCAGCGGACGTTCGCCGGCACGCTGCCCGATCTGCACGACCCGCAGGCCCCGCTGCCCTCGGCCAAGGTGCTGGGCGGACCGCGCGGGCGCGCCAAGGCGTTCCGGCCGGCGAGCGTCGTGAACATCTCGGCGATGAGCTTCGGATCACTGTCCGGCGCGGCCGTCACGGCGCTCAACAAGGGCGCGGCGCTGGCCGGCGCGATGCAGAACACGGGCGAGGGCGGCCTCTCGCCGTACCACCGCAACGGCGGTGACCTCGTCCTCCAGATCGGGACGTCGTACTTCGGCTGCCGCAACGAGGACGGCACCTTCAGCCTCGACAAGCTCAAGGAAGTGGTCGCAGGCGCCCCGGTCAAGGCGATAGAGATCAAGCTTTCCCAGGGCGCCAAGCCGGGGCTCGGCGGGATGCTGCCGGGTGCGAAGGTGACCCCCGAGATCGCCGAGATCCGCGGCATCCCGGCCGGCCAGGACTGCGCCTCCCCGTCCCGGCACACCGCGTTCCACGACGTCGACTCGATGCTCGACTTCGTGGAGCTGATCGCCACCGAGACCGGTCTGCCGGTCGGGATCAAGAGCGCCGTGGGGGAGATGAGCTTCTGGGAAGAGCTGGCCATGCTGATGGCGCGTGGTGACCGCGGGGTCGACTTCGTGACCATCGACGGAGGCGAGGGCGGCACCGGGGCGGCTCCGCTGATCTTCACCGACTCGGTGTCGCTGCCGTTCCGGATGGGCTTCTCCCGCGTCTACAGCACGTTCGCCGAGCAGGGGCTGACCGACGACCTCACCTTCATAGGATCCGGCAAGCTGGGCCTGCCCGAGAACGCCGCCGTCGCCTTCGCTCTTGGCGTCGACATGATCAACGTCGCCCGCGAGGCCATGCTGTCCATCGGCTGCATCCAGGCGCAGAAATGCCACACCGACAAGTGCCCCACCGGCATCGCCACTCAGAACCCGTGGCTGGTGCGAGGCGTCGACGCACCCTCGAAGGCCACCCGGGCAGCTGTCTACCTGCGTACTCTGCGCAAGGAGCTGCTGAAGGTCTCGGGAGCGGTCGGCGTCGCCCACCCGGCACTCATCACCACCACCGACATCGAGATCATGAACGGCGACTACGACGCCCGCACCCTGGCGAGTGTCTACGGCTACAAGGACGGCTGGGGCGAACTCGGCCCGGAACTCGCCCAGGAGATCACCGCGCTGCTCACCACCGAACCGACCCCTCTCCAGAAGCCTGCCGG
Source organism: Streptomyces sp. NPDC007164 (assembly GCF_040634135.1). Lineage (NCBI taxonomy): Bacteria > Bacillati > Actinomycetota > Actinomycetes > Kitasatosporales > Streptomycetaceae > Streptomyces > Streptomyces sp. NPDC007164. The sequence goes on along the minus strand of NZ_JBEYFB010000032.1, from coordinate 19,338 downwards.
CTGACGCGTGACGTGTGACATGTGGCGCGTGACGCGTGACATGTGGCGTGTGACATGTGGCGCGTTGTCGGTGTCTGATCCGCGAAGCCGGGCGGTACGGCGGCACGCGGGGTGGTCGGCCGGGCCGGACACCCCTCACACACCCGTGCACGGCGGGTCCCACGTTCCGCCCGGGCCGCTCCTCGCATGCTCAGCCCAGGACGTTTGTGACCTCGGCAGGGTCTGTGCCGGGAAGGGGACGGTGCCCTTCGGCCCAGTGGTTGGACCACCCGCAGAGCCCGCACGCGTACCGTCCGTCGAGTCCGTGGACTTCCGCGTCACAGCCGCTGCACCGGGTGGTCGTGATCTCCGGGGTTGCCGCGACGACGCGGGAGGACCAGCCGCACTGGTTGGAACAGATCCAGGACCCGTCGGGGCCCTGGCCGGCGGCCGCGCCGCAGTTTCCACACGTCATGGAGGAGCCTCCTTCGAGGGCGGCTCCGCCGCGAGTGCGGCGGGGCCGTGCCCATTTTGGCAGGAGCGCGAGGTACGGGGGTAGGCCGTACCGGGGCGCGAAGAAGTGTTTCGGCGCGTCGTTCACATCCGATAGTCGCGCGGACGCACCAAACTCTCGGTCACCCCACGTTCCTTCCACCCCCACGCTCCTTGCGTTTTTACGCTCCCTGCACTCCCACGTACCCTGTTTCCCGTGGTCTCCCGCTTGCATCGTGTCGCCGTCCTTGTGCTTGAGGGTGCGAAGCCGCTCGATGTCGGCATTCCTGCACAGGTGTTCACGACCCGTGCGAGCATGCCGTACGAGGTGCGGGTATGCGGTGCGGCACCCGGTCTCGTGACGGGCGGCGACGGCCTGTCGTACCACGTCGCCCACGGCCTCGACGCGCTCGCCTGGGCCGACATCGTCTTCGTCCCCGGCTACCGGTTCCCGGACCGCGACGACCCCCCGCGCTCCGTGCTCGACGCGCTGACCTGCGCCCATGCCCGGGGCGCACGGCTCGCCGCGATCTCGACGGGCGCCTTCGCGCTCGCCGCCACGGGCCTGCTCGACGGCAAGCGCGCCACGACACACTGGCATTACACGCGGGCGCTGGCGGCGAAGCACCCGCTCGTTCAGGTCGACGAGAACGTTCTGTTCGTCGACGAGGGCAGCGTGCTGACATCGGCCGGTGCCGCCTCGGGCATCGACCTGTGCCTGCACATTCTGCGCGGTGACCTCGGGGTGGCCGCGTCCAACCACGCGGCCCGGCGTCTGGTCGCGGCCCCCTATCGCAGTGGCGGTCAGGCGCAGTACGTGCCGCGCAGCGTGCCCGAGTCGTTGGGGGAGCGGTTCGCCGCCACCCGCGAATGGGCGCTGCATCGGCTCGGCGAGTCCCTCACCCTCGAAGCGCTCGCCCGGCACGCGGCGGTCTCGCCGCGTACGTTCTCACGGCGCTTCGTCGAGGACACGGGGTACACGCCGATGCAGTGGGTCATGCGCGCCCGCGTCGACCTGGCCCGCGAACTGCTCGAACGTTCGGAGCGGAGCGTCGAGCAGATCGCCGCCGACGTCGGTCTGGGCACCGGTGCGAATCTGCGGCTGCACTTCCAGCGCATCCTCGGCACCACGCCGAGCGAGTACCGGCGCACGTTCGCGCAGGGCGAGTAGCCCGCGCCACGTGGTCGGCCCGCGTCACGTGGCGCGATCCTTTTGAACCGTGGCGATCACGCCGCTGTCACGGGCGGATGCGGCACGCGACGCTGGTGGCGAACCGAAGGGACACCACTCATGACTCGCATCGCCGTCAACGGATTCGGCCGCATCGGACGCAATGTGCTGCGCGCGCTGCTCGAACGCGACAGCACCCTCGAAGTCGTCGCCGTCAACGACCTCACGGAGCCCGCCACCCTCGCCCGGCTGCTCGCCTACGACACGACGGCCGGCCGGCTCGGCCGCCCGGTGACCGTCGACGGGAACGTCCTCGTCGTTGACGGCCGTCGCATCACGGTGCTCGCCGAGCGCGAACCGGCACAGCTTCCGTGGGCCGAGCTGGGCGTGGACATCGTGCTCGAAGCGACCGGCCGTTTCACGTCGGCCGAGGCCGCCCGTGGCCACCTGGACGCGGGCGCGAAGAAGGTGCTCGTCAGTGCGCCGTCGGACGGCGCCGATGTCACGCTGGCGTTCGGGGTCAACACGGATGCGTACGACCCGGACGCGCACACCATCGTCTCGAACGCCTCGTGCACGACCAATGCGCTGGCGCCGCTGGCCTCGGTGCTCGACGACCTCGCCGGCATCGAGCACGGCTTCATGACGACGGTGCACGCCTACACGCAGGAGCAGAACCTGCAGGACGGTCCGCACCGTGACGCCCGCCGCGCCCGCGCCGCCGCCGTCAACATCGTGCCGACCACGACGGGCGCAGCCAAGGCGATCGGCCTCGTGCTCCCGAACCTCGCCGGCAAGCTGTCCGGCGACTCGATCCGCGTGCCGGTTCCGGTGGGCTCGATCGTCGAACTCAATACGACCGTTGCCCGCGACGTGACGCGCGACGACGTGCTGGCGGCGTACCGAGCGGCGGCGGACGGGCCGCTGGCCGGCGTGCTCGAGTACTCGGACGACGCGCTCGTGTCGTCCGACATCACGGGCAATCCGGCCTCGTCGATCTTCGACTCGGCCCTCACCCGCGTCGATGGCCGCCACATCAAGGTGGTCGCCTGGTACGACAACGAGTGGGGCTTCTCGAACCGCGTGATCGACACCCTCGAACTCCTCGCCACCCGCTGACCGGACGCCGGGGCGGTCTCCATCTCCGCGGTTGTGGATATGGGACGTGCTGATCAACAGCTCCGCCTGATCGCCGAGGCCGTAGAGGTTGCCGAGTCCCTCGGGGTCCCGGTGTGGCTTCGCGGTGGATGGGCCATGGACTTCTTCCTCGGCGAGATCACGCGAGACCATGAGGACATCGACTGGTTCGCTTGGGCGGACGATGCCGGGGACCTGGCACGAGAGTTGCTGCGGCACGGCTGTGAGCCGGTCCCGGGGTCGCCGCCCGACCTGCAGCTCGACTTCGTCAAGAACGGTCTGGAGAGCAGCTTTACGCTTTTGGACCGGGACACGGCCGGCCGTGTGGTGGTTGCCGGAGGCCCCTGGGCCGGTGCGCCCTGGCCCGAAGGAATGCTCGACGCCGGGCCGGGCCGTATCGGTGGTCTGCAATGCGCGATCGTCGGTCCGCAGGCCCAGATCGAGATCAAGCGGATGACGCCCGTCTGGGATCCTTCCAGGCCCCGGCGGACCAAGGATGCCGAGGACATCGCCCGTCTGGAGGCGGCCCTCCGCGCGCAGGGCGAAACGGCCTGAGCGAGGGCTTGGCATCGGCCGTCCGCTGCCGTCGGAGGCCGCAGGCGACCTGAAGCTGTCGCGGATGAGCCTGCGCGGGAGATCAGGAAGACGGCATTTCGCCGCCGCGGCCGGAGCCGCGACGGCGGAATGCCGAAGAGGAGGGGCGGTCAGTTCACCAAGGTCACGGCCTTGTACTGGTTCGAGTCCTTGTCACGCTGCAGGTGCGCCTCACCCGGCAGCACGCTGCCGAGATGCTCTCCGGAGGCGGACGCTTCGGGCGGTACGCGGGGGAGATGACGCTGGCGTGGATCGATGCGACGGCCGAGCGGTACCCGGGGGATCCCGAAGCGGCCCGGTCCTGTGCGATGCACGATCCGCTCGCGGCCGCGGCCGTCAGCCGGCCGGACCTGATCACCTGGGCTCCCGCGCATGTCGACGTCATCACCTCCGACGAGGTAGGACGTGGTGTGGCGGTCGCGGACCTGCTCACCTCGGAGGGGGCTCCCGCGGCGAACGCGCAGATCGCGACGGCGGTGGACGTCGACGCGTTCCTCGACTACCTCCTGGACCGCATCCGCTCGATCTGATCCGAACGCGGGCACGGGGGCGGCTCCGGAGGGGGCGAAGCCGCGGCGAGTCAGGGATCGACGCGGAACGAGTACAGACCGAGTGCGGTGAAGTACGCGTTGCTGCCGCTGATGTGGATCTCCGAGGAGATCCGGGCTTCGCCCTCGCTCCACGGCAAGGCGGACGGATCCCTCAGCGGCACCTCCCAACGTTGCTTCCCCGTACGGGAGTCGAGGGCCAGGAGCTTGCTCGGATGGGACCTCCCCGCGTACACGGTGCCCCGGGCGACGGCGACTCCCTCGGTGCCCGCACCGATCTCGCACCGCCAGCGCTGCTTGCCCGTCCTCGCGTCCAGGGCGTAGAGGAACCGGTCCTGACAGTGGGCGTAGACGGTGTCGCCCCGCACCTGGACGTCATTGATGCCGCCCCCGAGCCGGCGCTTCCAGCGCTGCCGGCCCGACGCGGCTTCCAGGGCGTGCACCCAGTGCTCCTCGGTGCCCAGGCAGACCGTGCCGCCGTGGACGGCGGGCGAACCGTTGGTTGTGTTGCCGGTGCCGGAGAACTTCCACCGGGCTCTGCCCGTGGAGCAGTCCACGGCGTGCAGCACGCCCTTGTTGGTCATGGCGTAAACGGTGCCCGCCGCGACGGGGGTCCGGCCCGTGGGCATGCCCTCCCCCGTCTGGAAGCGCCAGCGGTGGCGGCCGGTGGCGGGGTCGAAGCCGTACAGATAGCCGTCTGTGGCGCGGGCGTAGACGAATTTGCCGCCCGCCGCCACTGAGACCTGTCCAAAACTGGGCAGCGGTACGGACCAGCGGCGGCGGCCGGTAGCGATGTCGACCGCATGGAGCCTGCCCTCCGAACTCGCCGCGAAGACCGTGCCACCGAGGACCGCGGGTTGTTCGGACATGAGGCTCTCCGCGGTGTAGGCCCACCGTTGGCGGCCGGTGGCCGCGTCGACCGCGTACAGGTCGCTGTTCTTGTAACTCCCGAGATAGAGCGTGCCGCCCGCCATCGTCGCGTTGCCCATCTCGCTCCCCGGTGCGAAGCGCCAGTTCTGCCGCGGGTCCGGTGGCTCCTCCTGGAAGACTCCGGCCAATGTGTAGGCCCCGGCTCCGGTCGCCGACAACGCCGCGAGGCCGAGCAGCAGCTTCCGGCGGGGCAGCCGCCGACGAGCGGAGCCCCCCGGCGGAGAAGCCCCCTGAAGGAGGGCCGGGTCCGGCCGAAGACCGTGCCGCGACGGCGGTTGCGGTTGCGGTCGCGACACCGGCGGCGCGGGCCGTGGAGCGGTACGGGTCCGGGCTCCGTGCAGAGGATCGGCGGCCGGGTCCACCACCGTCGGCTCATACCGGACCTGCTCGGCCGCCTCCCTGGTCCGGCGGGCGATCTCCGCAGCGAGCGCGGGTGGCGGCCAGGGCGGCGCACCGCCGGGCAGACCGGCCAGCGCGGTCTCCAGCCCTGCCGGCGTGGGGCGTTCGGCGGGGTCCCGGGCCAGACAAGCGCGCAGCAGGTCGGCCACGGGCGGATCGATCCCGGTCAGGTCCGGGTCCTCGGACAGGACCCGGACATCGACGGCCGCCGGGTGGCCTGTGCCGTACGGCGACTGCCCCGACGCCGCGAACGCCAGCACCGCACCGAGCGCGAACACATCGGAACGGGCGTCGAATTGGCCGTGCCGCAGATACTCCGGAGCGATGTATCCGGACGTACCGATCACCCCGGTCCGGGTCAGCCGGGTGTCCTCGCGGGCGCGGGCGATCCCGAAGTCGATGATCACCGGGCCGTCGTCACCCATCATCACATTGGACGGCTTGAGGTCACGGTGGACCAGCCCGGACGCATGGATCCGCCGCAGGGCCGCCGCCAGGAGAAGACCGAGCCGGCGCACCTCCAGCGGCCCGTACGCGCGGACGGCCTCGCCCAGCGAAGGGCCGGGGACGAACTCGGTAGCCAGCCATGGCGGGTTCTCGTCCACCCCGTCGGACAGCACCGCCGCGATTCCGGGGCCGGAGACCCGTGCCGAGGCCCGCGCCTCGTGGGCGAACCTGCGCCGGAACTGCCGGTCCTCGGCGTACTCGGGGCGGATCACCTTCACGGCCGCGAGACCGTGGCCGCCCCCCGTACTGCCGACGCCGAGATACACCAAGCCCATTCCGCCGCCGCCGAGCCTGCGCAGCACTGTGTACGGACCGATGTGTTGTGGATCCGTACTCCCGGTTATCACCGACTCGCCCCCCATGCGTCACAGATGACTCTATGTCACCCCGCTTCATGCGCACCAGGATTCCGGGTGGCCGGGCGACGGGAGACGAAGCCTGCGGCAGAGGTGTTGGTGCCGGGTGGTCAGGTTCGCAGGTAGGTGAGTACGGCGAGGACTCGTCGGTGCCCGTCGGTGGTGGTGGAGAGGCCGAGTTTGGTGAAGATGTTGCCGATGTGTTTGTTCACGGCGGCGGGGCTGACGAACAGTCCGGTGGCGATGGTGCTGTTGGTGTGTCCTTGAGCGATCAGGCCCAGTACTTCGCGTTCGCGGGGGCTGAGTGCTTCGAGGGGATCTTTCCGTATCCGGACCAGTTGCTGGATCACTTCGGGGTCCACTACAGTGCCGCCGCCGGCGATCTGATCGATCGCGGTGGTGAAGTCGGTCACCGCGGCCACGCGTTCTTTGAGGAGGTAGCCGACCGCGGTCCCGCCGCCGGAGTCGAGCAGGCCCAGGGCATAGGAACGTTCCACGTACTGACTGAGTACGAGTACGGGCAGTCCGGGGAATTCTTCACGGAGTTGCACGGCGGCCCTGAGCCCGTCGTCGCTGTGGGTCGGTGGCATCCGTACGTCGGTGATGATCAGGTCGGGCCGTTCGGCGCGTGTGGCCTCGATCAGGGCGTCGGAGTCGCCGACCGCGGCGACGACATCGTGTCCGACGCGTTGGAGCAGCCCGACCAGGCCCTCGCGCAGCAGTACGGCGTCTTCCGCCACGATCAGGCGTAGTGACATGGAACCTCCACGTGCAGCAGGGTGGGACCTCCGGCCGGGCTCGATACCCGTATCCGGCCGTCGAGTGCCCGGACCCGGTCGGCCAGCCCGGTCATGCCGGTGCCGGCCTCTGTGTCCACGCCGCCGTGGCCGTCGTCGGTGATGTCGAAGATCAGCAGGTCGGCATGGTATCTGCCGCGTACTTGCGCTGTCGCGGCGCCGCTGTGTCTGGCGATGTTCGTCATTGCCTCGTTGAGGAGGTAGTACATGGTCGTTTCGACTTTTCTGGGCAGTTTCTCGGGTAGCCGGAGGTCGACGGTGACGGGGATCGGGAACCGGGCGGCGTAGTCTTCGATCGCGGCGACGAGCCCGTGGTCGGCCAGTACCGGCGGGTTGAGACCTCGGATCAGGGCCCGTAGTTCCTGGTGGGCGGCGGAGAGCTGGGCCTGTGCCTGGGTGAGCAGTTCGGACTGGGGGGAGTTCGGAGGGGTGTCCAGGTGGAGCATCCCGAGCGTCATCCCCAGGGACACGAGCCGCTGTTGTGCTCCGTCGTGCAGGTCACGTTCGATGCGCGTGCGTTCCGCGTCGAAGGAGTCGAGCAGACGGACCTGTGAGGCACGTACTTCGCGCAGCTCTTCGCCGAGTTCCCGGTCGCGTGGGGCCAGGAAGGTGCGTGCCATCGCGGCGCGTGCTCCGGCCCATGAGGTGACTGTGTACGGTGACGCGAGCAGCACGATTACGCTGAAGACTGCCCAGGGCCAGGTTTCGCTGTCCAACGAGCTGAGGAAGACGGCGGGCAGCGCGAAGGTGAAGCCCAGCACGATCAGGTCCAGCCACCACAGCGCGGCTGCCGAGATCAGGGTGAACAACAACTCTCTCCAGGTCACCGGTTCTTTGAGCCGGCCGGCGACCCAGGCCCTGGTTCCATGGGTGTCCGGGCGGCGGTGCGGGTCCGGCAACCGGTCGAGGTCCACCAGCCGCAGGCGGTGGCGTTCGACCGTGGCCACTGCGGTGGAGGCCAGGACGAGACCTACCAGGGGGGCGATCCCGATCAGTACCACCAGCAGCGCGACCCCCACTGCCAGACCCGCGGCGACGATCACCACCGCTGCCGTGCCGAACAGGACGCCGCTGATCAGGTAGGCCAGGGACCTCCAGGGCCAGCTCGATGTCAGAAAGCTCATGGGGCGCTGAGCCATGGCCTGCCAGGCCGTCGTGGGACGCATTCGGTCACCGTAGCCCGGGAGTTCGGGCGGCCGGGGTAGAGCCTGCACTACCCCGGAAGTAGCGGGCGGGTCAGTGCCCCGCCACCGCCTCGTGCGGTGGGATCGGTGCATGACGACAACGAGGCAGACCTTGGTGCAGGACGCGGTCGAACTCCACGGCGTGCGTAAGGTCCACGGCAGCGGTGACCACGCGGTGACCGCGCTGGACAGCATTTCCGTCGGCTTCCCCCGTGGCACGTTCACCGCGATCATGGGCCCCTCGGGCTCGGGGAAGTCCACCCTGCTGCAGTGCGCGGCCGGGCTGGATCATCCGACCGACGGCCGGATCGTTCTCGCGGGAGTCGACATCGGCCGGCAGAGCGAGAAGCAGCGCACCGAGCTGCGCCGCAAGCACATCGGGTTCGTCTTCCAGGCCTTCAACCTCGTCGAGTCGCTGACCGCGGCCCAGAACGTGGAACTGCCCTCCCGGTTCGCCGGCCGCAGGGCCGAGCCCGGGCAGGTCGCGGACGCGCTCGCCTCGGTCGGTCTGGCCGAGCGCGCGAACCACCGGCCCAGCCAGCTCTCCGGCGGCCAGCAGCAGCGCGTGGCCCTGGCCCGGGCCCTGGTCACCCGCCCCGACGTCCTGTTCGCGGACGAGCCCACCGGCGCCCTGGACACCGTCACCTCCCGCGAGGTGCTGAAGATGATGCGGATGCTGGTCGACCGGGAGGGCCAGACCACCTTGATGGTCACCCACGACCCGGTGGCGGCTTCCGCCGCCGACGTCGTCGTCTTCATCAAGGACGGCCGGATCGCCGGCCGGATCCCGCTGGACAAGGACCCGCAGAGCAACAACGCCGCCGTGATCGCCGCTCACATGGCCCGGCTGGAGGCATGATGCTGATCATCGCGAACGTACGCGAACGCTGGTCCGGTTTCCTCGGCGCTTTCCTCGCCGTCCTGGTCGGCGTGGCCCTCATCACCACCACCCTGGTCATCTACGACTCCTCCCGCCCCGCCACCCAGCCCCGCTACGCCGGCGCCGCCGCCCTGGCCCTGCCCGAGCAGGCCCTCGAAACGGACGGCGGCCCCAAGGACCGGATTCCGTGGAGCCCGGCCGAGGCCGCACCGATCCGGGCCGAGCTGGCCGCGGTTCCCGGAGTCGCCGCCGTCGTGGTGGACCGCTCCTTCTACGCTCAGGCCTTCCGCGGTGACAGACCCGTCACCGACGAGGGCGCCGCGGAAGCCGGCCACGGCTGGGACAGTGCCCGGACGGCGCCCTACCGGCTGGTCTCAGGCCGGGCCCCGAGCGGGGACCGGGAGGTTGTCGTCGACCGCGCCCTGGGCGTGGCAGCGGGCAGCGGACTGACCGTCAACATCACCCAGGGCCGCACCGAGTTCACCGTCGTCGGCGCCGTCGACGGCCCCGGCTACTACTTCAGCGAGGCATTCGCAGCCAGGCAGCAGCCCGGCGTCGGCGTCTTCGCACTGATCGCGGACGAGGGAGCATCCAGCGCCGCGATCGTCTCCGGCGCACAGCGGGCCCTCGGCGGCAAGGGCGCGGTCCTCTCCGGTGACGCCCGCTCCGCACTCCAGCCCCAGTACATCGACCACAAGCGCAACCTCGGCGTCCAGCTCATCGGAGCCATGGCCGTCCTCGGCCTGTTCACCACGGTCTTCATCGTCGCCTCCATGCTGGTCCTGTCGACCGGCATGCGCCGCCGGGAGATCGGCCTGCTGCGCACCATCGGCGCCGCACCCGGCCAGATCCGCCGCATGATCCTCGGCGAGGCCGCCGTGGTCGGCCTGCTCGGCTCGGTCATGGGCTGCCTGGCCGGTGTCGCCGCCGCCCCGCTGCTGCGCGACATCCTCAAGGGGCTGGACGTCACCCCGCCGGGGATGGAGGTCACCGTGGCGGCCTGGCCGCTGCTCACCGCGTCCGCGGTCGGTGTCGGTGTGAGCGTCACCGGTGCCTGGGCCGCGGGCCGCAAGGCCGCGAAGGTCGCCCCGATCGAGGCCCTGCTCGACAGCCGCCCCGCGAACAACGGTATGGGGCAGGGCCGTTGGATCGCCGCGCTGTCCGTTCTCGGCCTGGGCGCCGTCCTCGCCATCGCCACCGCGACCACCGGCGCCGACAACCGCATCAGCACGGCGCTCTTCGCGACCATGACACTCATCGTCGCGGCCGCCCTGCTGGCCCCCGCCCTCGTCGGCCCGGCCGGCCGCTTCCTGACCGCCCCCTTCCGCAAGCGCGGTTCCGCCGCTGCCGTCCTGATCCGCGGCGAACTCACCGCCAACTCCCGCCGCGCCGCCTCCCTGGTGGCCCCCGTGATAGCGGCGGTCGGCTTCGCGGTCCTGCTCAGCGGGGCGGTGGAGACGATGCGGGTGGCCTATCCGGCGGGCGAGGCGCTGAAGGTCGCCGGGCAGACGATCGTCACCCCCGACGGCACTCCCGGCAACACCGACGAGGTCGTCGCCGCGAACCCGGTCGGCAAGGCAGCCCTGCCGACGCGCGCCTTCGTCGGTGAGGAGCGGACCGTCCTGGACGTGCTGGGCACCCGTGACGCCCGGTGGAACCGACCGGGCGAGGCCGTTCTCGGCCGGCGCACCGCGTCCGAACTGGGCCTGAAGCAGGGCCAGAGCGTCCCGGTCCGGTTCGCCGACGGCGCAAGTGTCCGGCTGAAGGTCGGCAGGGTCCTGCCCGACGACCCGGCCCGCGGTGACTTCGTGGTCGCCCGTGACCTGGTCCGGGCCCACGACCCGGCCGCGCTCACCGACGACATCTTCGTCCCGGCGGGCAGCAGGGCCTTCGGCACGGTCCCGGGTACCGCCCGGCACGACGCCCTGCAGTACGCCCTCGACGACTACAACACCGACGCCAGGCTCACCGACAGCCTGGCCGCCATGCTCATCGTCATCGCCGTCGGCTACAGCGTGATCGCCGTCGCCAACAGCATGGCCATGGCAGCCCACGGCCGCCGTCGTGACTACGCGGTGATGAAGTCCGCCGGCGGCACCGTCCGTCAGCTCCTCGCGGTGGCCGCCGGTGAGACCGCCCTGCTGGTGGTCGTCGGAGCCGGCCTCGGTGTCCTGGTGACGCTGCCCCCGCTGGCGGGGATGGCCTCCGGTCTCTCCCAGGCCACCTCGTCGGCCGTCGCCCTGCACCTGAACGGCGCAGCCATCACCACGGCGATCACCGGCACCCTGGCCGCGGCAGTCCTGGCGGGGGTGATCGTCACCGGGAAGACACTGAGGAAGCCCGCCTAGCCACCACGCCGGTGAGAGCGCCGCCCGCCTGATCACGAAGGACGAGCAGCACAGGACGGGGGAGGAGGCGAAGGGAGCGAACGACCGCGGCGGGCACGGGAAATGAGAAGGCGGCTGAGGGGACACCCTCTCAGCCGCCTTCTCACGCCAGCGACTGAGGGGGCACACCCCCGCAGCCCCTGCGCACACCGTCTCCGCGTCCTGCCTCCCGGCGCAGGCGCGACGCAGGCGCGACGGGGGGCGAAGAGCCGCAACGAGCGGCTGTGACCGGCGCGGCTGCACCCCTCTGCCTACAGAGTGATCCAGTAACGGCGCTTGATACCGGCCGTGGTGGTACGGACGTCCTCCAGGACGCCGCCGTTGCGCTCGATGCTGCGGGCGGAGCCGGCGTTGTCCTCGTCGCAGGTGACGAGAACCCGGCCCAGCCCCATCGCACGTGCCTCGGGCAGAACCGCTCCAAGGGCCCAGGTGGCCAGGCCGCGCCTACGGGCGGAGGGGCGGATGCTGTAGCCGATGTGTCCGCCGGCGTCGAGCAGAAAGGCGTTCAGGCGGTGCCGCAGATCGATGGCTCCCAGATAGGTGTCGTCCTCGACGATCCACCAGTGGGTGGCGTGGACGTGACCCTCTCCCAGCGTGACCGACCCGTCCGACTGCTGCCGCAGTTGCCCGACCCACGCCGAGAAGACCTCGGGGCTGTCGAGACCACCTTCAGGAGCGAGGCGCAGGCCTGCCCCGTCCTGGTGGGCACCTGGCGTCCACTCGTCACACGCCGCGAGCCAGGAGGAATGAAGTCGCCCCGTGGGTATGGTCAGTTCGGGCATGCGGGCGACGATAGCACTCGCCCGCCCCTTGCGATCAGGCACTTTGCACCGGCGAGGAAGTGTCACAGGGACAACGGGCCGAGCTCGCCGGCGACCTTGGCGAAATCACGGATCGAGGCGGTCTCGCCGCTGGTGCGCCAGCACAGTGCCCAGCGGCTGAGCGGGGCGTCGTGGATGGGGACGTAGGCGATGTCGGGGCGGGCGTAGTAGCGCAGTGCGTGTGCGTGCACGGGGCAGACCGCTTCCCCGCTGCCGACGATGGCGAGCAGTTGCGTGCCGTCGACCGCGGACGGCCCCCGGGGAATCGGCCGTCCGCTGGGCGTGTGCGTGGGTATCAGCGACTCGCGCCAGTAATCGGGCGCGGCACCGGTCAGGACGGCCTCGTCGGCGAGGTCTTCGTAGGACACGGAGCGACGTGAGGCCAGCCGGTGGGTGGAGGACACGCACAGCACGACGGGCTCGGTACAGACCACCGGGCCTACCGTGAGGTCCGGTTCCCGGATGGGGAGCCAGGCGAGCAGGACGTCGATCGTGCCGCGGCGCAGGGCGGAGAAGGGGTCGTTGTAGCCCACGGCGCGGATCTGCACGGTGCAGCCGAGACGACGGGACGCGAACGCGGTGAGGAGGGGCCGCAGGTCCTTGCCGTTGCTGGACGTCATGCCCAGGCGCAGCACCGCGCTCCTGCCGCTCGCGGACAGTGCGGCCCGCTCCAGGCTCCGCTGTAGGCCGCGGTGCACAGGAAGCAGGTCGTCGTAGAGCTGCCGGCCGAGTGCGGTGAGGCGGACATGGTGGCTGGTGCGGTCGAAGAGCACTCCGCCGATGCGGCGTTCCTGCTTCTTGATCGCCTGGCTGACCCGGGCCGGGGAGACGTGCAGTCGTTCGGCGGTCCGGCCGAAGTGCAGCTCCTGAGCGAGCGTCAGGAAGATCTCGATGTCCCTGATCTCCACATTGCCCCCGGTCTCGTCGCCGCCCCTCGTCCACGTTAACCGCCAGGTTAACGGGCCCTGCGGAAAGTGCCGTTGCCGCCGGCATTCCCGCGGTCGATGGTTGGCCCGGGAAGGCCGCCGCCGTAGGCGCGCCCTCGATGCGGTGCCGAACCAGGAGGACGTTCCATGAAACACTTGCAGACCGGTGTGCTGATCGCCGCCACTCTCTCCACCGGGCTCATGGCCGGGCTGTTCGCCGCCTTTGCCTACGCGGTGATGCCCGGTCTGGCCAAATCGTCCGACCACACCCTCGTCGAAGCGATGCAGAGCATCAACAAGGCCATCCTCAATCCGGCCTTCATGCTCCCGTTCATGGGCGCGATCCCTCTGCTCGGTCTCGCCGTCGTGCTGGCCTGGCGCGGCCACGGCCGCTCCGCGCTGCCCTGGCTGATCGCCGCACTGGTCCTGTACCTGGTGGCCTTCATGGTCACCGGCGGCGTCAACGTACCCCTCAATGACCAGCTCGCGCGTGCCGGCGACCCCGCCCATGCCGGGCAACTGGCGGCAGTCCGTGCGGACTTCGAGAACAAGTGGGTGCTGTGGAACGTCGTCCGCGCGCTCCTGCACACTGCGGCGTTCGCCTGCCTGGCCTGGGCGCTGCTCGTGTACGGTGCGCATCAGCGGGACGAGAGCAAGCACACCGGCGCATCCGCGTGGACTCCTGCTCCGGCGTTCCGCCCCGGTCACTCCCCGGTCGCGCAGCACTCGCAGGAAACCCGGCCCCACTACGCCCCGCTCGATTCCCCCGCACTTGGTCCTGACACCGTGGCCAAGGCTTAGCACCCACCCGGTCGTTGGTCCGGTGGCGGGGGAACGGCGGTCGCGGCCGCCGCCCCCGTCGTGGCCGGCCGGCCCGGACGGCTGCTACGGCGCCCGGACGGCTGCTACGGCGGGGGTGGCGGCCTTCCGGGGCCGTGGTCGGCTATTGCCTGTAGCGGGCGTGCCCTATGTGCCATACGTAGGAGGCTGTGACGGCTTCCATGGCGTGAGCGTGATCCGTGAGCGGGTTCTTGCTTCCGGTGGTGAGTTCGGTGATTCGACGGCGTGCGGCGGAGGCCTGGTCCTCACACATGCGGGAGGCCACGCGGAACGCCTCTTCGAGGTCGTACCCGCGGTGTCGGACCAGCAGTGTCGGCAGGCTCAGCGGCTCCGGGCCGCCGCGGTGTGTCTCCTTCGCGTACGAGGCGAGGTCGTTGATCCACCCGGCGAGATCGGCAACGGACTGTTCCATTTCCCGCACGGCCGACGAGGCCCGCTGTTCCTCGGTGAGTTCGTACCCGAGTATGACTTCCGCGGCTGCCATGACAGTCCGGACGAAGACCGTGTGCGGGCGCATCGCACGGTAGTCGCTCAGGGTGACCTGGCCGGGATCGCCGAGGTGGTGGGCCTCCCATACGATGCCGAAGAGGCTGTCCCGCAGGTGTGCGGTGAGCCGTAGGTACTGCGTGGGCGTGGCCCGTTCCCGGAACCGGTGCAGGAGGTCCCGCAGAGCGGCGGTGCAGGCGTCGTCACCGGCCGTCGGCGCGTGGTGCCCGGCCAGCAACTGGACACAGTGGCCGGTGCGGCGGACCAGTCGGGCGGTGTCCCGGCCGCCTTCGGCCTCACCGTGCACGTCGTCGAACGCGGTGAGCCACACAAAGAGGCCGGCGCAGAGGAACACGCCGTCCCGGTCCGCCGTGGGCAGGACACGAGCCACTCCCTGGGCCGTGATGTTGCAGAGGGCCTTCGCCTCGCCGGGAGTACCGGTCAGGGGGAAGGTCCGGAGCCAGTGGGCGGTCTGCTCCTCGACGGCGTCGGCATACGGGCTGGTGGCGAACGGGCCGGGGAAGGAGCCCCGGAGGTCGGGCATCGGCAGGGTAGGCGCGTCCGGGCCGCGGGTGTGGCTCATACGGCTGTCCCCGTGACGGCCCGCTGCCTGGTCTCGGCGACCATACGGGGGTCCGACGGGTGCACGGTGAGCAGCCCGACCGGTTCCACGGCGGCGCCGGGAACGGGCCGCAGCCGCCAGCGGGACGCGATGAACGCCGTGATGACGATCGACTCCGTCCAGGCGAACGCGTCGCCGATGCACATGCGTTTCCCCGACCCGAAGGGGATGAAGGCTCCCCGCGGCGGCTGGGGGCGTTCCGGCAGCCAGCGGTCGGGGTCGAAGCGCAGCGGGTCGGGATACAGGTCAGGGTCCCGGTGCAGCGCGTAGGGGCTCCACAGCACCTGTTCCCCGGCCGGCAGGGCGACCTGCCCGAGGCGCACCGGCCTGGTGGCCTGCCGGGTCACCAGCCAGCCGGCGTGGTGCAGGCGCAGGGTCTCACTGACCAGTCTGCGGGTGAAGGCGAGCCGGGGGACGTGCTCGGCGGTGATCGGGCCCTGCGCGACCACGGAGTCGACCTCCTCGTGCAGCCGGCGCTCCAGCTCGGGATGGCGGCCCAGCTCGTGGAAAAGCCAGGCCAGCATGACTCCGGTCGTCTCGGAGCCCGCGGCCAGCAGCCCGATGATCTCCGACAGGATCTCGTTGTCGGGCAGCGGCGCACCGCTCTCGTCCCGGGCCTCCAGGAGCAGCGTCACGAGGTCGTCGTGGGCGCCGGGGTCCGCCCGGCGCTCGGCGATGATGTCCGCCACCTCGCTGCGCAACAGGCTTCGGGCGGCCTTGAGCCGCCGGTTGCCGCGGGTGGGCAGCCGTTCCAGCGAGGACATGGGCAGCATGGTGCGCCAGATGGCCGCGGTGAAGACCGTGTCGACGGCTTCGAGGATCGCGTGTGCCCGCTTCTGTTCCGCACGGAAGGAGCACAGCACCGACATGGCCACGTCCTGGGCCATGAGCCCCATCTCGGTCTTCAGGTCGAGGACTTCCCCCTCGCCCCAGCGCGCGATGGACGGCTCCACCGTCTCCCGCATCGTGTCGACGTACCCACTGATCTGCTCGCGGTGGAAGGCGGGTTGCAGCAGGCGGCGCCGGCGCAGGTGGGGCCCGCCTTCCGCGACCGGCAGGGCCGACTGACCGAAGAGCTTGAGCTTCTCGCCCAGCAACCCCTTGGAGAAGGAGCCCGACTTGCTGGTGAGCATCTCGTGGATCAGCTCGTGCGAGTTGACCACGGTGACCTTCTTGGGGCCGACCGACATACGGACGATCGGCCCGTATGTGCGCAGTCGTTCGACGAATTCCAGGCGGTCCTTGAGCAGAGGGACGGCGTGCCCGACGAGCGGCAGCCGTCCCGGAGCGGCCGGCGGAACGTCCATGTCGGCGGTCACCTCTGTGTCGGTACTCACGCGTTCGTCCTTTCCGTGTCGGCTTCTGTGCATGCGGCCGCGCGGCGTGCCCGCAGCAGCTCCTGTGCGGCGAGCACCTCCGCCTCGATCACCGCGGCGGGCGCGTACAGGGTCTTGTCGTGCCACAGGGCGGGGGGCCTGCTGCCGGGGTGCGAAGCAGTGTGCAGATACGTTTCGGCAAGGTCCAGGGCCCGGGCGTGCTGCGGTGTGGGGTTGTCGGCGCTCAGCAGGATCCTGACGGCGTACGCGGTCTCCTCGGCGGTGCTGCCCCACACCCCCCAGGAGCCGTCGGCGCGCTGAGTGTCAGTGGCCCACGCCGCGGCCTTCCGGACGGCCGTGGAGGCGTGTTCGCCGCCGTACTGCGCGAGCGCGGTGACGCATCGCGCGGTGGCGTAGTAGGGCGAGGCATGCCACTTGTCGGTCCAGTGCCCTTCGGGCTGCTGCTGGTCGGCCAGCCAGTCGCTCAGCTTCGCCGCCCGGGGGCCGTGGGTGTGCTGCGCCGCCGGGCTGCGCCGCAGGTGGCTCACGAGGGCCTGGAGGGCGTGGGCGTTCGCGGTGACCGACCCGGTGTCCTCGCCGATGTAGCAGTCGTAGTGGCTGCCGTTGTGGAACAGGTCCAGCGGTGCCGGGCCGTGGGGCAGTCCGACGAGCGAGGCGACCAGCACCGCCATGGCGGTGTCGTCGGCATCGGTCATGAGGCCCGGCGCACCGCGCACGCCCCGGGGGTCGTAGATGTCCTCGGCCCACTTACGGACAGTGGGAAGAGCGGCAGCGGGCAGGTGGACGCGTGCCAGCGCGGCGGCGACCCACAGCCGTTCGACCACGCGCAGGGGCGCGGCCTCGGGGAAGAGACCGTCGTAGCGCCGTGCCACCGCGGAGAGTTCGGCGACGGCCTGGGCGGTGTCGGCGGGTGACCGCGCCGCCCGCGCAGCGGTGGCGGCCGGCGAACTGCCCAGCAGGCCTTCGGCATTGGGGACGAGAGAGGGCGGTACGAAGCCGGCTATGCCTTCGAACGTGTGGTGGTACTTGACGGGCAGGCTGCCCGCCGACTCGTACCGCCCGGCCACGCGGGCAGGTGCCGACCCGTGAAAGCCGCCCGGGACCGGGACCCGGGGGCCGCCGGAGCCCGGCATGTCCCCGCCGTCGGCGGCCGGAGAGTCCAGCTTCTCGTTGATCCCGGCCACCAGGCCGGGCACGAGTATCTCCGCCGCGGCCGTGTCCGGCCACGGGCCCGCCGGGGGCAGCGACCGCGACGCGCCCAGGCCCCTGTCCACCGCGGCCGTGAGCCGGCCGGTGAACTCCGCGGACGCGGCGCCCCTTCGCAGGACCGCCAGCGCGGCCTCCACGGCGCTGAGTGTCGGCAGGAGACGGTAGGATGGTGGTCCGTCACCCCAACTGCCGTCGGGTGCCTGCTGTTCCAGCAGGTACGTGATCCGCCGCGGCTCGCCGGGCAGCCACGGGGCCGCGGACAGGACACGGGCCGTCTCGTACAGGGAGGGGCCGACGCTTCCCCACTGGTCCTGGTCGGCCCCGGCCACCAGGCCGGCGGCCCGTTCGGCGTAGGGTGCGCCGACGGGGGTGCTGATGCTCATGGGGCGGCTTCCTCCTGGGGGTTCTGACGACGGTGTCCGGCGGTGCCTCATGTCTGCCTGGCCGTTGCGTCCAGGGCGAGGCGGCGCAGAGAGGCGGTGGCACTTGCCGGGAAGGGGGCGTCGTCCAGGGCGGCGAGGGCGGACGCCCGCCGCGCGGTGATCATTTCCTCCACGCTCTGCCGGGCGCCGGTGGATTCCAGGACCGTGCGGACCGCGGCGGCGTGTTCCTCGTCGAGGTCGCTCCGGCCGACGAGCTCGCGCAATGTCCTCAGCTCGGCCGAGGAGGCCCGCTGGACCGCGAGCGCCATCAGGACGGTGGCCTTTCCCTCCCGCAGGTCATCCAGTACGGGTTTGCCCGTCTTGGCGGGATCACCGAAGACCCCGAGCAGGTCGTCCCGCAGCTGAAACGCTTCTCCAAGCGGTATGCCGAAGGCCGTACAGGCATCGAGTACGGGCGGGGCCGCTCCGGCCACCGCCGCCCCTATGTGCAGAGGCCGCTCTATGGTGTATTTGGCCGTCTTGTATCGGATGACGTGCAGGGCCGTATCCACATCGCCGGAAAGACGGCCGGTGCTCTGCAGGTCCAGGAGCTGGCCGTACATGACCTCGCTCCGCATCTCGGCCACCAGGGGCAGCACCTGTGCCAGTCGCCCCGGACCGAGGTCCGCCGCACGAAGGAGCTCATCGGACCAGACCAGGGCCAGATCTCCGAGCAGGACGGCCGCGCCCAGACCGTGCGCCCGGGCCCTGCTGTCCGGGCCGCCGCCGTCGGTGTACGCGGTGGCCAGGGCGCGGTGGGCCGACGGCCGGCCGCGGCGGACATCACTGTCGTCCATCACATCGTCGTGCACCAGGGCGAACACCTGGAAGAGTTCGAGACTGGCGGCGGCACGAACGGCATCGGCCAGGTCGCCCGTCGCTCCGCCGGCCTGCCATCCGTACAGGCACAGCAGGGACCGCAGCCGTTTTCCGCCGGTCAGGAGTCCGCGCAGGGTGGTGGTCAGGTGGAGCAGCTCGATTCCTGGCGCCGCACGTTCCTTGGCGTCCAGAAATCCGGTCAGAGCCGCGCCCACCCTCTGTCGTAGGGAAGCGAGATCGGGCAGCGCTGTGGGAAGGGCTTGTGTCACCTGCGGTTGACCCTCTTTCGTTCGGGAACCGTCGTCGCGGTTCCGTTCTTGCAGAGGACGGGGCCGGTGGACCCGCGTCTCCTCCCTGGGGGCTGCCGTGGGGGGGGGGGGCGGGGGGGCGGGGGGGCCCCCCCCCCCCCCCCCCCCAACACCCCCCCCCCCCCCACAAACAAAAAAAAACCCAACCCCTCACACGGCTCCGCGGTGAACGCCACGACCCCGTACG
>NZ_JBEYFB010000031.1:0-109896 GCF_040634135.1 Streptomyces sp. NPDC007164 | reverse complement strand
CGGGGCCGACACCGGCGCGGTGCTGCGGATGTCTCTCGGCCCGCTCGACGAACGGGAATGCGTCGAAGAACTGGCCCGCGACCTGCCGCAGCAGCAGTTGCGCGAGCTGCTGGTGGACGAGGTCTTCGCCGTTGACGAGGACGAGGACGAGGGCAAGGAAATGATGCACCGGCGTCTGCTGTTCGCCCGGCTCCGCGAGGGCCTGCCGGTCTTCCGCACGGACGCGCAAGCCGAGGCCCACTGAGCGCATGCACCCGTCGGCCTGGCGGCCCGCCCCAGCCAACCGCGCCTCGCACTTCCCCCACCGAATCCGCCTGACCAGGCACTTCACCCCACGGAGCAACCACAGATGGCCGATGACGAATCCCAGAGCGGCCCGTCAGTACCCCCCGCCCTCACAACGGTGCACTCACCGGCGGGGTACCGCCTCATCAGCGCCCAAGAGGCGGAGGAGCGGTTCCGGGTCTCCGCCGACATCGGCTACCCGTACGCCGAGTTCGCCGACGAGGAGTTCATCGCCACCCACCCGGGCGCCCAGCCGCTCCAGATGGTCCCGACCGAGTACTACAACGTCTCCGCCTCGCCGTACAAGAAGGCGCTCTCCGAGCAGCTCGACCCCAATGTCCTGGTCGAGTGGACGGGCGTCGGCGTCGTCGCGCCGACCATGACCGTCGCACAGGCCGAGGCCGCCCGCACGGTCTTCAACCACCCGATCCTGACCTGGGACAACTACCCGGTCAACGACTACGCGACGAACCGGCTGCTGCTCGGCCCCTTCAGCGGCCGCGAGAAGGGGCTGCCCGGCAGGCTGGCCGGGATCACGGCGAACCCGATGATCCAGCCGTATGCCTCGAAGCTCGCGCTGTACACCGTCGCGGACTACTCGTGGAACGACGCCGCGTACGACCCCCGCACCTCGTGGGGCGAGGGCCTGAAGGAGTACGCGGGCGGCGACCCGCGCACCCGGAAGGCGCTGCGGGCCTTCGCCGACGTGAACTACAGCTCGGCGCTCAACAAGGACCAGGCCCCCGAACTGGCGGCGGAGTTCGCCCACTACTGGAAGTCCGGCGACGCCGCCCGGCTCGCCTCCGCGCTCGGCGAGCTCGGCGCGGCCCCCGGACGGCTGCGCGACGGCCTGCCCGACCGGGGCTTCATCGCCGACTCCGGCCCCTGGCTGGACGCCACCGGGTCCTGGGCCACCGCGGCCCGCACCGCCCTGCGCATGGTCGAGGCGGCCCGCGCCGGAAAGGGCGCGCAGGCCTGGGAGCTGCGGCAGCAGCTGCCCGCGCAGGTCACCGAGGCGAAGTCCTTCACCTACACCGGGCTCGACGGGCGCAAGGTGCCGGTCCTCGTCGGCGACGGCGTCCTGGACCGGTTCATCGACGCGGCGAACGCCGAGCACGACCGGATCCTCGGCGTGAGCGGCCGGCCCACGGCCTCGACGAACCTGGGCACGTACCAGAGCAACTCCGTCGCCCGGATGCTGGACGGCGACGACTCCACCTACTTCTGGAGCGACGGGGCGCCCGCCGCGGGTGACGCGATCACCGTGGACCTCGGCCGGGTCCGGGACATCGGCTCCGTCGCCCTCGCCATGGGCAAGCCCGGCAGCACCGAGGACTACCTCCACGCAGGGGTGCTCGAGTACTCGTCCGACGGGCAGAGCTGGCAGCAGCTCACCGCCTTCTCCGGAAAGCCGGACGTCACCGCGACCGCCCCCGCCGGAACCGAGGCGCGCTACGTACGCGCCCGGGCCACCGCCGGCCAGGACAGCTGGCTCGTCGTCCGGGAGTTCAGCGTCCCGACCGAGGACGGCGCGGTGACCGGTGGACCGCCGGCCGAGGCCGGATCCGCGCTGCGTGCGGCATCCGACGGGGACCCGGGCACCGTCTACCGGGCGGCCCGTGCACCGGAGGCCGGGGAGACACTGGAGCTGGGGCTCGTCACGGCACGCGCCGTGCCTGCCGTCACCCTCCTCCAGCCGGCCGGGTCCGCGGCCCGCGCCGACATCCAGCTGCGCGGCACCGACGGAACCTGGCGGACCGTCGGCACGCTCGACGGCCCCTACACCCGAGTGGACACGGCGGGCCGCACGGCCGACGCGGTGCGGCTCGCCTGGCGCGCCGGGTCGCAGGCGCCACGGATCGCCGACATCGTGGTGGCCGGCCAGGGCTGACACCCGCGCCCGCCCCGCGCCAGGTCTGCCCCGCGCCCGCCCCGCGCCAGGTCCGGCCCGAGACTCCTCGGTCCGGACCGGGCGCACCCATGTCCGGTTCCGGCACGAACCGGCACCGGCAGGTTGTTCCCAGAGGGGCAAGCGACCGCTTAGTATGCGCCGGAGTAGTGGTAATGCCGACAGTGTTGTGGAGGCCCCTCATGCAGGCATGGCGAGTGCACCGGAACGGCGAGCCGAGCGAGGTGATGCGGCTGGAGGAGACGGACCGGCCCACGCCCGGCGACGGGCAGGTGCTCATCGAGGTGCTCGCGGCGAACATCAACTTCCCCGACGCGCTGCTCTGCCGCGGCCAGTACCAGGTGCGGCCGCCGCTGCCGTTCACCCCCGGCGTGGAGATCTGCGGCCGGACGGCGGACGGGCGGCGGGTGCTCGCGACGCCCGCCCTGCCGAACGGCGGTTTCGCCGAGTACGTCGTCGCGGACGAGGCGGCACTGCTGCCCGCCCCGGACGCCCTGGACGACGCCGAGGCGGCTGCCCTGCACATCGGTTACCAGACGGGATGGTTCGGCCTGCACCGCAGGGCGCACCTCCGCGCGGGCGAGACCCTCCTGGTCCACGCGGCGGCCGGCGGGGTCGGCAGCGCCGCCGTACAGCTCGGCAAGGCCGCCGGAGCCACCGTCATCGGTGTGGTCGGCGGTCCCGAGAAGGCGAAGACCGCCACCGGGCTCGGCTGCGACCTGGTCATCGACCGCCGCAGCGAGGACATCGTCGCCGCGGTCAAGGAAGCCACCGGCGGACGCGGCGCCGACGTGGTGTACGACCCGGTCGGCGGCGACGCCTACGCCAAGTCCGTGAAGTGCATCGCCTTCGAGGGCCGGGTGATCGTCGTCGGCTTCGCGAGCGGTGTCGTCCCCACCCCGGCGCTGAACCACGCACTCGTCAAGAACTACTCGATCACCGGACTCCACTGGGGCCTGTACAACACCAAGGACCCGGCCGCCGTCCGGGCCTGCCACGAAGAACTCACCCGGCTCGCCGCACAGGGCGTCATCAAGCCGCTGATCAGCGAACGCGTCGGGCTGGCCGGGGCCGCTTCCGCCGTCCAGCGGGTCGCCGACGGCACCAGCACCGGCCGGATCGTCGTCCTCCCGTCAGGAGCCGCCCGATGACCACGCCCGACGCGGCCGGACTCCGCCGCCGCACCCAGGACCTGCTCGCCGCGCACCCCCCGGCCACCACCGGCCGCACCGAGTTTCTCAGGGCCCGGTTCGACGCCGGACTGGCCTGGGTGCACTACCCGGCCGGCCTCGGCGGCCTCGACGCGCCGCGCTCCCTGCAGCCGGTCGTCGACGCCGAACTCACCGCGGCGGGCGCCCCCGACAACGACCCGCGCCGGATCGGGATCGGCCTCGGCATGGCCGCCCCCACCGTCCTCGGCTACGGCACCGACGAGCAGAAGCGGCGCTTCCTGCGGCCGCTCTGGGTCGGCGAGGAGATCTGGTGCCAGCTCTTCAGCGAACCGGGCGCCGGCTCCGACCTCGCGGCCCTCGGCACCCGCGCCGTCCGCGACGGCGAGGACTGGGTGGTCGACGGGCAGAAGGTCTGGACCTCCAGCGCCCATCTGGCCCGCTGGGCGATCCTCATCGCCCGCACCGACCCGGACCTGCCCAAGCACCGCGGCATCAGCTACTTCATCTGCGACATGACCGACCCCGGCGTCGAGGTCCGGCCACTGCGCCAGATCACCGGCGAGGCGGAGTTCAACGAGGTCTTCCTGACCGGCGTACGCATCCCCGACAGCAGGCGCCTCGGCCCGGTCGGCGAGGGCTGGAAGGTCGCACAGACCACGCTGATGAACGAACGGGTCTCCATCGGCGGGGCACGCATCCCGCGCGAGGGCGGCATGATCGGCCCGGTCGCCCGCACCTGGCGCGAACGCCCCGAACTGCGCAGCCACGACCTCCACCAGCGGCTGCTCACCCTCTGGGTCGAGGCCGAGGTGGCCCGGCTCACCGGCACCCGGCTGCGCCAGCAGCTCGTCGCCGGACAGCCCGGCCCCGAGGGCTCCGGAATGAAGCTCGCCTTCGCCCGGCTCAACCAGGAGATCAGCGGCCTGGAAGTCGAACTGCTCGGTGAGGAAGGGCTGTTGTACAGCGACTGGACCATGCGCCGGCCGGAGCTCGTCGACTTCACCGGCCGGGACGCCGGGTACCGCTACCTCCGCTCCAAGGGCAACTCCATCGAGGGCGGCACCAGCGAGGTGCTGCTCAACATCGTCGCCGAGCGCGTCCTCGGCCTGCCCGCCGAGCCGCGCAACGACAAGGACGTCCCCTGGAAGGACCTGGCCCGATGACCGCACCGAACGAAGAGACCCACGCCCCCGATCTGCTGTACTCGGAGGCCGAGGACGATCTGCGGGCAGCGGTCCGCTCGCTGCTCGCCGACCGGAGCGACGCGCCGGGGGTGCTCGCCCGCGTCGAGTCCGGCACGCCGTACGACCCGCAGCTGTGGAAGGCCCTCGCGGCCGACATCGGTGCCGCTGGGCTGCTGGTGCCGGAAAGGCTCGGTGGGCAGGGCGCGAGCCATCGCGAGGCCGCGGTGGTGCTGGAGGAGCTGGGCCGCAGCGTCACTCCCGCGCCCTATCTGACCAGCGCGGTCGTCGCCACGGAGACCCTGCTCGCACTGACGGCACAGGAGGGGCCGGCCGCCGGACTCCTCGGTGAACTCGCCGCCGGCCGCCGGGTCGCGGTGCTCGCCGTGCCGTTCGCCGCCGCGCGGCCCGGCGCCGCACAGCCGGTGGGCGTGGTGGCCGACACGCTGGAGGGCACCGTGACCGGCGTCGCCGACGCGGCCGCCGCCGATGTGCTGCTGGTGCCCACGACCGACGGCCTGTACGCGGTCGAGGCGGGCGCCGGGGGTGTCGCCGTCGAGCCGCTCGTACCGCTCGATCTGACCCGGCCGCTCGCCGCCGTCACCCTTCGCCGGACGGCCGGAACCAGGCTGGCCGACGGCGCGTCCGCGGTCGCCGCCGTGCGCCGGGGCCTGCTGGCGGGCGCCGGACTGCTCGCCTCGGAACAGCTCGGACTCGCCGAGTGGTGCCTGACCGAGACGGTCCGCCACACCCGGGAACGGCACCAGTTCAACCGGCCGGTCGGCTCGTTCCAGGCGCTCAAGCACCGCATGGCGCAGCTCTGGCTGGAGGTCGTGTCGGCCCGCGCCGCCGCGCGCAACGCCGCGGACGCCCTCGCGACCGGCAGCCCCGACACGCCGTTGGCGGTGGCCGTCGCGCAGGCGTACTGCTCCGGGGTCGCCGTGCACGCCGCCGAGGAGTGCGTCCAGCTGCACGGCGGCATCGGAATGACCTGGGAGCACCCGGCACATCTGTACCTGAAGCGGGCCAAGGCCGATTCGATCGCGTACGGCACGGCAGGACAGCACCGCGGGACCATCGCCGGTCTCGTGGAGCTGCCCGCACCGTAGGTCTGGCAACAACCCGCGGAATCGCGGAACTTGGAGCGGAGGTGCGTGAAGGCGCGCCTCCGCTTCGCTGTCGCCCCGTCCGGCGGGGTACCGGGCACCCCTTTGCCTGCTGTTTAATTGCGAATGTTTCGCAATTACTTTCGATCTTCAACAAGGGGTGCAGAGTATGACGGCCCGATCGATACGGGGAGCGGCCGCCGCGACGCTGGCGACCGTGCTGTTGTCGACCGCGACGGCCTGTTCGCAACCAGGAGGCCCGGACGGCGGCTCCGGATCGGGCGCGGCGGACTCCGCGGTGGTCGGCATCGCCTATGAGCCCGACAGCCTCAGCCCGCTGCTCGGCTACGGCAAGGACGGCAACTCCAAGATCTTCGACGGGCTGCTCACCCTCGACGACGGCATGAAACTGCGGCCGGCGCTCGCCACCGCCCTGCCCGAGGTGAGCGACGACGGACTGACGTACACGTACCGGCTCCGCAAGGGCGTGAAGTTCAGCGACGGCGAGCCGTTCGGCGCGAAGGACGTGGTCTTCACCTACCGGACCATCCTCGACAAGAAGACCAACAACGCCTCCCGCACCGAACTCGACGCGGTGAAGAGCGTCGAGGCGGCCGGCGACGACACCGTCGTCTTCACGCTCAAGTACCCCTACGCGCCCTTCGCCCAGCGCACCGTCCTGCCCATCGCCCCCGCACACATCGCGGGCAGGCAGGACGTCAATACCGGCGAATTCACCACCCGTCCCATAGGCACCGGACCCTATCTGCTCACCAAGTGGTCCAAGGGCGAGAAGATCGCCTTCAAGGCAAACCCCGGCTACTGGGGCGGCGAGCCGAAGGTGAAGAAGTTCACCATGGCGATCATCAAGGACGACGATGTGCGCGCCACCCGGCTGCGCTCCGGCGAACTCGACGGCGCGATCCTGCCGCCCAACCTGGCCAAGGGCTTCGCCCGCGGCAGCGGCACCCGGACGTACGCCGCCACGACGTACGACTACCGCAATGTGACCCTGCCGACCCACAACAAGGTCACGGGCGACATCGCCGTCCGCCGCGCGCTCGACGTCGCCGTCGACCGCAAGGCCATGGTCGACTCCCTGCTCAACGGCGAGGGCAGGCCCGCCTACGGCCCCGTCCCCACCGACAGCGAATGGTTCACCAAGGGCACCGAACGCCCCCACGACCTCGCCGCCGCGAAGAAGATCCTCGACGACGCCGGATGGAAGCCGGGCAAGGACGGCATCCGTACCAGGGACGGCGTACGCGCCGCCTTCCCGCTCTGGTACCTCACCGGCGACAAGCTGCGCCAGGACCACGCGCTCGCCTACGCCTCCGACGCCAAGAAGGCCGGCATCGACATCACCACCGAGGCCGGGACCTGGGAGGTCATCGAGCCGCGGATGAAGCAGGACGCGGTCCTCGCGGGCGGCGGAACACCCGCCGACCCCGACTTCGACCAGTACACCCTGCTCACGTCCTCACTCGCGGGCGACGGCTTCAACAACATGGCGTGGTACGACAACAAGGCCGTGGACCGGGCCCTGGAATCGGGCCGCCGAAGCGGTGACAGCGCCGAACGCAAGGCCGCCTACGACACCGTCCAGCGCGAACTGGTGAAGAACCCCGGCTACACCTTCCTCACCCACATCGACCACATCTACGTCGTGAAGGACCGCTTCGGCCCGCTCACCACCCAGGTCGAACCGCACGACCACGGACTGGCGTCCGGACCGTGGTGGAACGTCGAGGACTGGACGCCGAAGAAGTGAACCACCGCCTCCCCTGGGGGCCGATGGGCAGAATGGCGGGACGGCGGGCACTGCTCGCCGTCCCCGTCCTGGCCGCCGTGACGTTCGGTGTCTTCGCCGTCGCCGCCGCCTCCCCCTTCGACCCGGTCAAGGCGTACGCGGGCACCGCCGGCCTCACCGCCTCGCAGGAGAACCTCGACCAGCTGCGGGCCAACCTCGGCGTCGACCAGCCGCTCGTCGCCCGCTGGTGGAACTGGCTGACCGCCGCGCTCGGCGGCGACCTCGGCGACTCCGCCGTGATGCGCCAGCCGGTCGCCGACGTCATCGGCGAACGCCTGGGCTGGTCCGTACTGCTCGCCGCGACCGCCTTCGCCGTCGCCGTCGTCCTCGGCACGGGCCTCGGCGTGCTCGCGGCACGCAGGCCCGGCCGCCTGCTCGACCGGTGCGTCGGCTCCGCCGCGTACACCCTCGAAGCCGCCCCGGCCTTCTGGCTCGGACTGCTCGCCATCTGGCTCTTCGCCCTGGAACTCGACGTGCTCCCGGCCGGCGGCCTCACCGACGCGGCCAGCGACACCGTCACCCCCGGTCAGGTCGCCACCCACTTGGTGCTCCCCGCGGCCGTGCTCGGGATCTCCCAGCTGCCCTGGTTCTTCCTCTACGTGCGCCAGGGCGTCGCGGACGCGCTCGACGAGGACCCGGTGCGCGGCGCCCGCGCCCGCGGACTGCGCGAACGCACCGTACTGCTCGGCCACGCACTGCGCTCCGGAATGCTGCCCATGCTCACCCTCATCGGCTCCCGCGTCCCCGAACTCATCACCGGCGCCCTGCTCGTCGAGACGGTCTTCAGCTGGCCCGGCATCGCCGCCGCCACCGTGCAGGCAGCCACCTCCGTCGACTTCCCGCTGCTCGCCGCGCTCACGGTGCTCGCCACCCTGGCCGTCGTGCTCGGCAACCTGCTCTCCGATCTGCTGTACGCGATCGCCGACCCGAGGGTGGGCTTCGATGGCTGACATCGCTCAGGGATCCACCCGCCGGACCACTCGCCGCGTCCGGGTGGCCGCCTCCGCCGGGATCGTCGGCGCGGTACTGCTCGCGGTCCTGCTGGTGCCGCCACTGGTCCAGCTCGACCAACAGGCCGTCGACCTCGCCGCCAGACTCCGGCCACCGTCCTGGGAGCACCCGTTCGGCACCGACGACGTCGGGCGCGATCTGCTGCTGCGCTGCGTCTACGGGCTCCGTGTCTCGCTGCTCGTCGGCATCGTCGCCGGGCTCACCGCGACCGTCATCGGGACCGCGGTCGGCGCCCTGGCCGCGGCGTTCGGCGGCTGGACCGACCGCGTCGTCATGCGGTTCGTGGACACCTTCTCGTCCGTGCCCCATCTGCTGCTCGGCATCTTCATCGTCGCGATGTTCCGGCCCGGCGTCGGGCCGGTGATCGTGTCCGTCGCCCTCACCCACTGGCTGTCGACCGCGCGGATCGTCCGCGCCGAGGTGCTGTCGCTGCGCTCCCGCCCGTTCATCGACGCGGCGGTCTCCGGTGGCGCCTCGCGCGGCCGGGTCGTCGTGCGGCACCTGCTGCCCGCCGTGCTGCCGCAGGCCGGCCTCGCCGCGGTGCTCATGGTGCCGCACGCCATGTGGCACGAGTCCGCGCTCTCCTTCCTGGGGCTCGGACTGCCCACCCACCAGGCGAGCCTGGGCAACCTCGTACAGACGGCCAGGGGCTCGCTGCTCGCGGGGGACTGGTGGCCGACGCTCTTCCCCGGCCTGTTCCTGATCGTCCCGACCCTCGCGCTGGCCGGACTCGCCGGAGCCTGGCGGGAACGGATCAACCCGCGCCGCCGATCGGAGCTGATGCTGTGAGTACCGCCCCCGGCCCGAAGCCGCCGGTGAGTCCCGCTTCCGAAACGAAGCCGCCGGTCGATGGCGGCTCCGGCCCGAAGCCGCCGGTCGGCGCAGGCTCCGGTCCGAAGCCGCCGGTGCTCTCCGTGCGCGGGCTCTCCGTGCGATTCCGGATGCGCGGCGGGCGCCACATCGCCGCGGTCAGCGACGCGCGCTTCGACCTCGCCGCGGGGGAGTGCCTGGCCCTGGTCGGCGAGAGCGGCTGCGGCAAATCCGTACTGGCCTCGGCGCTGCTGGGACTGCTCCCCGGCAATGCGCGCACCTCGGGCTCGGCGCTCCTCGGCGACGGCACCGAACTCCTCACCGCCGGTGAACGGACCCTCGCCCGCACGGTACGGGGCCGCCGCATCGGACTCGTACCGCAGAGCCCCGCCGCACACCTCACCCCGGTCCGCACCGTCCGCGCCCAACTGGAGGAGACCCTGCGCGAGCTGACCGGCACCCGCGGGTCCGCCGTGCGTCCGGCAGCCGAACGGGCCGCCGCCCGCGCCGCGTTCCCGGCCGGACACCTGGACCGGTATCCGCACGAACTCTCCGGCGGCCTCGCCCAGCGGGCCGCGACCGCGCTCGCCCTGATCGGCGACGCGCCCCTGCTCCTGGCCGACGAGCCCACCACCGGACTCGACCGCGACCTCGTCGAACGGACCGTCGACGAACTGCGCCGCCACACCGACGGGGACCGGGCGCTGCTGCTCATCACCCACGACCTCGCGGCGGCCGAGCGGATCGCCGACCGGGTCGCCGTGATGTACGCGGGCCGCATCGTCGAACTCGCCGTCGCCGAGCGGTTCTTCGGGGAGCCGGGACCGCGCCACCCGTATGCGCGCGGTCTCCTGGACGCCCTGCCGGAGCGCGCCTTTGCACCGATCCCCGGCATGCCGCCGGAGCTCGGGGCACTCCCCGAGGGCTGCGCGTTCGCGGCCCGCTGCGGCCGCGCCGACGACCGGTGCGCCGTACTGCCCCCGTTCGACGGCCGTCTCGCCTGCCACCACGAGGTGCGGGCGGACGGGGAGGAGCCGGTCCGTGCTTGAACTCATCCGCGTCACCGCCGGATACGACCCCCGCGATCCCGTCGTACGCGAGGCGTCGCTGAGCATCGCGCCGGGGGAGTCGGTCGGACTGCTGGGGCCGAGCGGCTGCGGCAAGTCCACCCTGGCCAGGGTCGCCGCGCTGCTGCACCGCCCGTACGCGGGCACGGTCGTGCTCGACGGCGAACCGGTACGCGGCTGGCGGCACGCCGCCCCGCGTGCGCAGCGCACCGCCGTCGGCGTCGTCTTCCAGCAGCCCCGGCTCTCCGCCGACCCCCGGCTCACCCTGCGCGAACTCATCGCCCAGCCGCTGCGGTCCACCGGTCGCCGCGCGCAGGTGCCGGACCGGGTGGCCGCGCTGGCACCCGCCGTCGGGCTCACGGCCGAACTGCTCGGCCGGCGCCCGCACGAGGTCAGCGACGGCCAGTTGCAGCGCGCCTGTCTGGCGAGGGCACTGGTCCTGCGGCCACGATGGCTGATCTGCGACGAGATGACCGCGATGCTCGACGCCTCGACGACCGCCGCACTGGTCGAGGTGGTGGAGACCTACCGGCGGGAGTCCGGGGCCGGACTGCTGGCCGTGAGCCACGACCGGGTGCTCCTGGAACGCTGGTGCGACCGCACGGCCGGCTGGCGGTCGGTGTGCGGGACGGACGGCACGGCGCAGGAGTCCATGAGCCCGGCCCCGTAAGTCCATGCCCCGACACCTGACTCGCCGTCACTCTTGTGGATGAGTCCATGACAAGCGAGTGACACTCGTCCGGTGAAGGAGCAGGGACATGCAACGAGCACGCGCCACCCGGCCACCAACAAGTGCCTCGACGCCTACGGCGGCGGCAGCGCCAACGGCACCCCGCTCGGCATCCACACCTGCACCGGCGCCGCGAACCAGCGCTGGACGCTCCCGGCCTGATCAAGAAAACGGCAGTCGACGGGCGGACGACGACCGGGGCAACTCTTGTGCGGGCCCTGCCCGTCGAGGTGGTCACCGCCGCATACTCGGTCGCGTCCGCCCGTCCGGTCCACCGCTCTCTCCCGGGAGAATCCATGGCGTCCCCGACCCGCCGAACCGTCGTCACCACCGCACTCGCCACCGCGGCCGCAGGCGCGTTCCTGCCCACCCGGACGGCCGCCGCCCTCGACACCGCCGCCCCGTCCCCGGCCGCGCGGCACCACCGCACCCGCGCCCTGCGCAGGGCCCACGCGCACAACGACTACCTGCACCCGCGCCCCCTGCACGACGCGCTCGCGCACGGCTTCACCAGCGTCGAGGCCGACATATTCCTGGTGGACGGGGAGCTGCTCGTCGCCCACGAGGCCACCGACCTCGACCCCTCCCGCACCCTCGCGTCGCTCTACCTCGACCCCCTGCTCGCCAGGGTCCGGGCCAACCACGGCACGGTCCACCCCGGCTACCGCGACCCCGTGCAGCTGCTGATCGACATCAAGACCGACGGGGCCGCCGCCTACCTCGAACTCGACCGGCAGCTCCGGCACTACCGGCGGATGCTGACGTCGTACCACCACGGCCGGGTACGGCCTGGCGCGATCACCCCCGTGATCTCGGGCGACCGCGCCGCCCGCGTCCCGATGGAGGCGCAGCGCACCCGGTACGCCTTCTACGACGGCCGGCCCGAGGACCTCGGCACCGCGGCCGGCGCCTCGTTCATTCCGCTCATCAGCAGCAGCTGGACCGACGACTTCAGCTGGCTCGGCGCGGGCCCCTTCCCCGCGGCCGAGCGGGACAAACTGCGCGCGCTCGTCGCCGCTGCCCATCGTGGCGGTCGGCGGATCCGCTTCTGGGCCACCCCCGACACACCGGGCCCGGAGCGGGAAGCGCTCTGGGCGGAGCTGCTGGCCGCCGGGGTCGACCACCTCAACACCGATGACCTGGCGGGACTTGAGCGCTTCCTGCGCACCCACGACCGGTAGGGCCGGACCGGGACCGCACGCCCCCGCGGCCGGCCGGACGTGACGCCCCGAGCGTGACAGCCAGTCAATACCCGGATGGCGGACACGCCGGTCGTCCGGATGGCTCCTCCGCTGCGCCACACTGGCCGCCGAATGCCGCATTCCGGCGCGGCGGAGGAGGTTGGCCATGGCCATTTCGATCTCACTGGTGCTGCTTCTGCTCATCCTCGCGGTGATCTTTCTCCGCAACGGAGGGCTGAAGATCTCGCATGCGCTGGTCTGCGCCATGCTCGGGTTCTTCCTCGCGGGTACGAGCATGGCGCCGACCATCCAGGACGGCCTGGCGGCCACGGCCGACGTCGTCAGCAGCCTCAAGCCCTGAGGCCGCCGGACACCGTGTGACGCGCCGCCGCTCCGGCTACCGGACCGGCGGCGCAGCCGTGCTCCGCCGCACCACGAGCCGCGTGGGCACGAGCGTGGTGCCGCGCTCCGTCCCGCTCTGGCGGACCTGCCGCAGAACCCCCTCCACGCAGCGGCGCCCCACCTCGGCGAAGTCCTGGTGGACGGTGGTCAGCGGCGGCAGGAACGAACCGGACTCCGGAATGTCGTCGAAACCGATGACGGACACATCCTGCGGCACCCTGCGGCCGCTCTCCTGAAGTGCCCTCAACAGACCCAGCGCCATCTGGTCGTTGGCGGCGAACACGGCCGTGCAGTCGTCCTGTGCGGCGAGGTGGAGACCGGCGCGATAGCCCGAATCGGCGGACCAGTCGCCACGTACGAGCGGGGGCGTCCGGCGTTCCTCGTCGGCGAGGGCGGCGCGCCAGGCATCGGCCCTGCGCTGGGCGGCGTACGACTCCTCGGGGCCCGCGAGATGCCACACCGTACGGTGCCCGAGGCCGAGGAGATGGCGCACGGCGTCACGGGTGCCGCCCGCCTGGTCGGTGTCGACCACGGTGTGACGGTCCCCGGCGTCCGAGTCCGCCACCACGACCTTGACGTGCGGCGGCAGGGACAGTCGGGCCGTGTCCAGGAGGTGGACCTCCATGATGACGATGACCGCGTCCACGGCGAGCTCGCCCAGCCGGGAGAAGGCGCCGCGCACCTCGTCCTGCGTGGGCACGGCGACCGGCAGCAGTGTGACGGCGTACCCCTCCTGCGCGGCCGACGTGGCGATGGCTTCGAGGGTGCGGACGTTCCCGGTGCTGGAGAGCGAGAAGGTGATGACGCCGATGGTGCGGAACTCGCCGCGCTTGAGGGCGCGGGCGGCGCTGTTGGGCCGGTAGCCGAGCTCCTTCATGGCGGCGAGCACCTGCTGCCTGGTCTCCTCGTTCACGCCGGGGAAACCGTTCGAGACGCGGGAGACGGTCTGCGAGGAGACGCCCGCGACCCGGGCCACATCGGCCATGGACACGCTCTGCTTCCGGCGGGCCGCCCGGGGCGTGGTCCCCGTCCCGGCTCCTGGAGCGCCCTGCGCCGGGGTGCTGTCCGCTGCTTCCACCGTCTCCCTCTCCAACTGCCGTCGTCCGGAACGACTCTTGACCGCCGCCCTGGGGCAGTGTAGACATTCCGCCATCAGATGTTTACGTAAACATAACACCCCAGGGCTCTTCCGGGGCTGCGATGTTTACGCAAACATCGGGCCAGTGCACGGCGCCCGGCGCCGGTGTCGAGACGGATGAGCGAGGAACGACATGACGACGCTTCACCCGCCGGCGGCCGCCCGGCGGCGCCCGGCCCGGCCGCCGACCCGGCGCAGCCGCCGGTCCTGGACCGGCTGGGGCTTCATCGGCCCCTTCGCCCTGGTCTTCGCCCTGGTCTTCCTGGCCCCCCTCGCGTACTCCGTCTACCTCAGCCTCTTCCGCGACCAGCTCATCGGCGGCACCCACTTCGTGGGGCTGGACAACTACCAGCAGGCCCTGCAGGACGCCCGGTTCTGGGACGGGGTGGTGCGGGTCGGACTCTTCCTCCTCGTCCAGGTGCCGATCATGCTGGGGATCGCGCTGCTGGTAGCGCTCGCCCTGGACAGCGGCCGGCTGTACGGGAAGGACTTCTTCCGGATCTCGGTGTTCCTGCCGTACGCGGTGCCCGCCGTCGTCGCCTCACTGATGTGGGGCTTCATGTACGGCACCCGGTTCGGGCTGGTCGGCGACATCAACGAGGCGTTCGGCGTGAACCTGCCCGACCCGCTCTCCTCCGGCCTGGTCCTCGCCTCGATCGGCAACATCGTCACCTGGGAGTTCGTCGGCTACAACATGCTGATCCTCTACTCCGCGCTGCGCGTCGTCCCGCACTCGCTCTACGAGGCCGCCGAGATCGACGGCGCCGGCCAGTGGCGCGTGATATCGGCGATCAAACTCCCGGCCATCCGAGGCGCCCTTGTCATCGCCACGATCTTCTCGGTCATCGGCAGCTTCCAGCTCTTCAACGAGCCGGCCATCCTCCAGAAGCTGGCACCGAACGCGATCACCACCGACTACACCCCGAACTACTACACGTTCTCGCTGTCCTTCTCCGGCCAGCAGCACAACTACTCCGCGACGGTCGCCATCGTCATGGGCGTGATCACCATGGTCGTCGCCTACGTCGTCCAGCTGCGCGGCATGCGCAAGGGAGCGTGAGCCCGATGACGGGACCGAGCACCACCACCGCCACCCGGCCCACGACACCGCCGGGGACCAGCGTCCCGCGGCTGCGCACCCCGGGCCGCCGTCACAACCCCGCCCGCCCCAAACGCAGTGTGCTGCTGACGGTGCTCACCGCCGTCGTGCTGCTCTACAGCCTCGTGCCGCTGCTCTGGCTGCTGATCAGCGCCACCAAGACGCAGAACGGCCTCGCCCATTCCTTCGGCCTGTGGTTCGACGCGGACTTCGCCCTGTGGGACAACATCACCTCCACACTCACCTACCAGGACGGCGTCTTCGTCCGCTGGCTCCTCAACACCCTGCTCTACGTGGTCGTGGGCGCGGGCGGTGCGACCCTCCTCGCGGTCCTCGGCGGGTACGCGCTCGCCAAGTTCGACTTCCCGGGAAAGCGGGGCGTGTTCGCGGTCGTCATCGGCGCGGTCGCCGTGCCCGGCACGGCCCTCGCCGTCCCGACCTTTCTGATGTTCAGCAAGATGGGCCTGACCGACACCCCGTGGGCGGTCGTCGTCCCGTCGCTGATCTCACCGTTCGGCCTGTACCTGATGTGGGTGTTCGCCACCGAGGCGATCCCCACCGAACTGATGGAGGCCGCCCGCATCGACGGCGCGAGCGAGCTGCGCACCTTCTTCCGGGTGGCCCTGCCGCTGCTCGCACCGGGCACCGTCACCGTCCTGCTCTTCACCACGGTCGCGACCTGGAACAACTACTTCCTGCCGCTGATCATGCTGAAGGACCCCGACTGGTACCCGCTGACCCTCGGCCTCGACAGCTGGAACAAACAGGCGTCCACGGCGGGCGGCGAGGCCGTCTTCAACCTGGTCATCACCGGTTCGCTGCTCACCATCGTGCCGCTGATCGCCGCCTTCCTGCTGCTCCAGAAGTACTGGCAGTCCGGACTCGCCGCCGGAAGCGTCAAGGAGTAGAGCCCGCTCCGGAGCTGCTGCCGACAACCACGAAGGCCCCCGGGCAACCACGAAGAACCCTCCGGGCAACCACGAAGAACGCCCCCCGAACAACCACGACGAAGTGGAAACACAGCCATGCCCAAGAACACTCGCCGCATCGTGCGCGGCATCGGTCTCGTCTGCGCCCTGGCCCTCGGTGTCACCGCCTGCGGTGGCTCCGACGACGAAGGATCGAACCGGAAGCCGGTCTCCCGGGCCGACGTCCGGGCCGCGCTGAAGAAGGGCGGCACCGTGACCGTGTGGGCCTGGGAGCCCACGCTGAAGCAGGTCGCCGCCGACTTCGAGAAGAAGTACCCCGGGGTCCACATCGAGCTGGTCAACGCCGGCACCAACAACGACCAGTACAAGGCCCTCCAGAACGCCATCTCCGCGAAGAAGGGCGTCCCCGACGTCGCGCAGATCGAGTACTACGCGCTCGGCCAGTACGCCCTGACCAAGTCCGTCACCGACCTGAAGCCCTACGGCGCGGACAGGCTCGCCGACTCCTACTCGCCGGGCCCCTGGAACTCCGTGAAGTCCGGCGACGGCGTCTACGGACTGCCCATGGACTCCGGCCCGATGGCGCTCTTCTACAACAAGAAGGTCTTCGACAAGTACGGGATCGCCGTGCCGACCACATGGGACGAGTACGTAGAGTCCGCCCGCAAGCTCCACAAGGCGAACCCGAAGGCGTACATCACCAGCGACCTCGGCGACGCGGGCCTCACCACCAGCCTGCTGTGGCAGGCCGGCTCGCACCCGTACAAGGTCGACGGCACCGAGGTCGGCATCGACTTCACCGACGCGGGCGCCAACAAGTACACCGGGACCTGGCAGAAGCTCATCGACGAGAAGCTCGTCGCGCCCGTCGCGGGCTGGAGCGACGACTGGTACAAGGGCCTCGGCGACGGCACCATCGCCACCCTGCCCACCGGCGCCTGGATGCCCGCCAACTTCGCCTCCGGAGTGAAGGACGCCGCCGGTGACTGGCGCGCCGCCCCGATGCCGCAGTGGACGAAGGGCGCGAACACCGGCGCCGAGAACGGCGGCAGCTCCCTCGCCCTGCCCACGCTCGGCGAGGACAAGGAACTCGCCTACGCCTTCGTCGAGTACGCCAACTCCGGCGCCGGCGTGCAGACCCGCATCAAGAACGGCGCGTTCCCCGCCACCACCGCCGACCTGGACTCCGACGCGTTCCAGAACACCACGTTCCCCTACTTCGGCGGCCAGAAGGCCAACAAGATCTTCGCCGAGGCCGCCCGGAACGTCCCCACCGACTGGAAATACCTGCCCTACCAGGTGTACGCCAACTCGATCTTCAACGACACCGTCGGCAAGGCCTACATCTCCGGCACCCACCTGTCGCAGGGCCTGAAGACATGGCAGGACGCCTCGGTCAAGTACGGGACGGAGCAGGGCTTCACCGTCCAGAAGTGACCACGCGCCCGCCCGCCGCACCCGTTCCACCGGAAGGACCCGCATGACCTCCCCCCTCCCGCCCCGATTCCCGTACGCACCGGGCAGCGACGGCACTCCACGCCTCGTGTACGGCGCCGACTACAACCCCGAGCAGTGGCCGCGCGAGGTGTGGGAGGAGGACGTCCGGCTGATGCGCGAGGCCGGCGTGAACACGGTCTCCGTGGGCATCTTCTCCTGGGCCCGCCTCCAGCCCGACGAGAACACCTGGGACTTCGGGTGGCTCGACGAACTCATGGAGCTGCTGCACTCGGGCGGCATCGGCGTCGACCTGGCCACCGCCACCGCCTCCCCGCCACCCTGGCTCACCACCGCGCACCCGGAGATCCTGCCGGTGACCGCGTCCGGTGAGACGGTGTGGCCGGGGGCGCGGCAGCACTGGCGCCCCACCTCGCCCGTCTTCCGGACCCACGCACTGCGCCTGGTCCGGGAGCTGGCGACGCGCTACGCGAACCATCCGGCCCTGGTCGCCTGGCACATCAACAACGAACTGGGCTGCCACAACGTCTACGACTACTCCGACGACGCGGCCCGCGCCTTCCGCACCTGGCTGCGCCGCCGCTACACCACCCTCGACGCGCTCAACCACGCCTGGGGCACCGCCTTCTGGTCCCAGCGCTACAGCGACTGGGCGCAGGTCCTGCCGCCGCGGCTCGCGGCCTCGCACCCCAACCCCACCCAGCAGCTGGACTTCAAGCGGTTCTCGTCCGACGCGCTCAAGGAGCATCTGCGCGCCGAGCGCGACGTGCTGCGCGAGATCACCCCGGACACCCCCGTCACCAGCAACTTCATGGTGATGGGCGGCACGAAGGGCATGAACTACGCCGACTGGGCGGCCGAGGTCGACTTCGTCTCCAACGATCACTACACACAGCCCGGACCGCAGGACCGCGACGAGCTTTCGTTCTCCGCCAGCCTCACCAGCGCGATCGCCGGCCACCGGCCCTGGTTCCTCATGGAACACTCCACCAGCGCCGTCAACTGGCAGCCCGTCAACCTGGCCAAGAAGCCGGGC
This sequence comes from Streptomyces sp. NPDC007164, assembly GCF_040634135.1. Classification (NCBI taxonomy): domain Bacteria; kingdom Bacillati; phylum Actinomycetota; class Actinomycetes; order Kitasatosporales; family Streptomycetaceae; genus Streptomyces; species Streptomyces sp. NPDC007164. Next base: position 91,575 of record NZ_JBEYFB010000031.1, on the reverse strand, counting down.
GAGCTGGTCCGCGACTCGCTGCTGCACCTCGCGCACGGCGCCGACGCCGTCTGCTTCTTCCAGTGGCGCCAGTCGGCGGCCGGGGCCGAGAAGTACCACTCCGCGATGGTCCCGCACGCCGGCCCCGACAGCGAGGTGTTCCGCGCGGTCACCGCTCTCGGGCGGACGCTGGAGACACTGGCCCCCGTCGCGGGCGCCGCGCGCGAGCCCGCCCGGGTCGGCATCCTCTTCGACTGGGACTCGTGGTGGGCGAGCGAACAGGACTCGCACCCCACCGCCCGTCTCGACTACCGCCAGGAGGCGCTGGACTGGTACTCCGCGCTCCTCGCCCTCGGCGTACGGGCCGATGTCATCACACCGGCCACCGGCCTCGATGCGTACGACCTGCTGATCGCGCCCGTCCTGCACATGGTCCCGGCGGCCCTCGCCAAGGAGCTCACGCGCTACGCCGAGACTGGCGGTCACCTCGTCACCACGTACTTCTCCGGCGTCGTCGACGAGAACGACCACGTCTGGCTCGGCGGCTACCCGGGCGCCCTGCGCGATCTGCTGGGCATCCGCATCGAGGAGTTCGGCCCGCTGCTCGACGGCGACACGGTCGGGCTGGACAACGCAGCCACCGGCAGTCTGTGGACCGACCGGATCACCGTCGACGGACCGGACGTGGAGGTCCTCGCCCGCTACCGCACCGGTACGTACGCGAACCGGCCGGCCGTCACCCGCCGTCCGTCGGGCCGGGGCTCGGCGACGTACGTCTCCACCCGCCTCGGCACCGACGGGCTGACCGCGCTGCTGCCGGAACTCCTCGGCCGGGCAGGGGTGGCGAGTGAACTGCCCGAGTCCGCGCGGGGCCACGTCGAGACGGTCGTCCGACGCGACGCCGAGAACCGCTATCTGTTCCTGGTCAACCGGACCGAAGAGCCGGTGCCGCTGCCCGGCCTCACCGGGGACCTCCTCGCGGGCGGCGCCGGACAGGGCGCCGGGACGGAACTCGTCCTGCCGCCGCGGGGCGTGGCGGTGCTGCGAAGCCCCGTCACCTCCTGACCGCTCCGCCCTGCCGTTCCTCCGTACGGCCCGCACACGGGACGACCCGGCCGCCCCACTCGGGCGTCGGTCAACGGTGGAGGGGCACGGGCCCGGGCGCTCGGGCCCGCCCCTCAACTCGCCTTCGCCCACGCGTATCGGTGCTCGGGACGGCCCGTGTCGCCGTACTTGAGGCTCAGGCTGATGCGGCCCGCGCCCTGAAGGTACTTGAGGTAGCGCTGGGCGGTGGAGCGGCTGAGGCCGGCCCGGGCGGCGACCTCGTGCGCGGACAGCGGGCCCTCGGCTGCCGACAGGACATGGCGGATGACATCCGCGGTGGGCGCCGAGTGCCCCTTGGGCAGCCCGGCCGCGGAGCCGGACTCCGTGGTGCGCAGGGCGCCGAAGATCTGGTCGACCTGCTCCTGCCCGGCCTCGCCCCGGCCGCCGCCCACACCTTCGAGGGTCCGGCGCAGGGCCGCGTAGCTCTCCAGCTTGGACCGCAGACCGCTGAAGCTGAACGGCTTGACCAGGTACTGGAGTGCGCCGTACCGCATCGCGGTGCGCACGGTCGCCACGTCGCGGGCCGCGGTCACCATGATCACATCGGCCGGATGGCCGAGCTGGCGCAGCCGGCGCACCAGCGTCAGCCCCGTCTCGTCCGGCAGATAGTGATCGAGCAGCACCAGATCGACATGGTCGCGCTCCAGGAACGACAGCGCCTGAGCGGCGGTGTGCGCACGGGAGATGACCCGGAAGCCGGGGACCTTGGCCACGTACGCGGCATTGATCTCGGCAACCCGGAAATCGTCGTCCACCACCAGGACATCGATCATCGCGACTCTCCCACTTCTGTCAGCGGCCGGACGGTGAGGGCCTCGGGCAGGACCACGGTGAAGACCGCGCCGCCGCCGGCCCGGGCCGTGACGCGGGCCGCGCCACCGTAGCGCTCGGCCAGCCGGCGCACCAGCGCCAGGCCCAGGCCGCGTCCGCGGTGGGCGGGGGACTCCTTGGTGGACCAGCCCTCGGTGAAGATCCGCTCACGCATCCCGGGAGGCACCCCCGGACCGTTGTCGCTGACCCGCAGCACCGCCGTACCGCCCTCGGCCAGCAGCTCGACCTCGATGATCGTGGCGACGTCCAGCGCGTTGTCGATCAGATTGCCCAGCACGGTCACCAGATCGCGCGGGTCCACCACCACGTCCGGCAGCCGGGTGCCCGGCGAGATGCGCAGGGACGCGCCCCGCTCCGCCGCGATGGCCGACTTGCCCACCAGCAACGCGGACAGCAAGGGGTCGCTGACCCGCTCCGCGACCTGTTCCGCCGAGGCCCGGTGACCGCTGGTCACCTCCTCGACGAACTCCACCGCCGCATCGTGTCTGCCCAGCTCCAGCAGCCCCAGCAGGGTGTGCAGCCGGTTGGCGTGCTCGTGGTCCTGGGCACGCAGCGCGTCCAACAGGCCGTGTGTGGAGTCCAGTTCACGGCCCAGGAGCTCCAGCTCGGTGCGGTCGCGCAGGGTGACCACCGCCCCGCCGTCGCCGGTGGGCATGCGGTTGGCGATCAGCACCCGGCCCCGGCAGACGGTGATCAGGTTCGCGCCGTCGACCCGCCCCGTCAGCACCTGTGCCGTACGTCCCGGTGGCAGCACCTCGCCCAGCGCGCGTCCGACCGCGTCCTGGTCCAGATCGAGCAGCCGCTGCGCCTCGTCGTTGAGCAGCCGGATCCGGCCCCGCGCGTCCAGCGCGAGCACCGCCTCACGGATGCTGTGCAGCATGGCCTCGCGCTCGTCCAGCAACGCGGAGATGTCGGCGAAGGCGAGCCCGTGCGTGCCGCGCTGGAGCCGCCGCGAGAGGGCCAGGGCGGCCAGCACCCCGACGGCGAGCGCCGCTCCGGAGTACAGCAGCAGACCCGGGATCGCGCCCAGCAGCCGGTCGTGGACGCTGTCGTAGGCGATGCCCACCGACACGGCGCCCACGATGTCCTGCCGCCGGTCGCGGAGCGGGACCTTCGCACGCGCCGACCGGCCCAGGGTTCCGTCGTCGATCTGCATGATCTCCCGGCCGCCCAGCGCCGTGCTGGGGTCGGTCGAGACATGCCTGCCGATCTGCGCGGTGTCGGTGTGCGACCAGCGCACCCCGCGGGTGTCCATCACGACGATGTACAACGCCCCGGTGGCCCGCCGGATCCGCTCCGCCTCGGCCTGCACCGGTCCGCCGGGGCTGGGGTCGGTGCTCCTGAGATCCCGGACCAGACCGGGTTCGGCGGCGGTGGTCTGGGCGATGGACAGTGCCTGGTGCATCGCCTGGTTGTCGAGCTGATGGCTGAGCGGGGCGAGGAAGAGCCCCGTGACGAGCATGATCACGCCAGTGGTGATGACCACCTGGGTGAGGAGGACCTGGGCGAAGACACGGCGCGGCCAGTGAATGCGCATGTACTCGCCCTCTGCCTTCCGCCTGCCAGGAACACGATGCTCCGTTTCGTCCTCGTGTGAACGCAACGTAAACGTCGCGCTCGCCGATGACCAGTCCTCGTGGCGCATTCGTTGCCGGGGCCGTGAGCAGAACGGGCAGAACCCCGGGATATGAGCAGAACCCCGAGTTGTGGGCGCAAGGGTGCCCGCGTCGTCGGGGCGCCTCTAGCGTCCCGCTCCATGAAAAGCGAAACGAGCCCCGCCATCGAACTGCGGGGGGCGAGCAAAGCGTTCCGGACCCCGTCGGGGGCGCTCCACACCGCCGTACGGGATCTGGACCTCACCATCGGGCGCGGCGAGTTCGTCGCCGTGGTGGGCCCCACCGGATGCGGCAAGTCGACCACGCTGACTCTGGTCAGCGGTCTGGAGGAGCCCACCGAGGGCGAGGTGCTGGTGGCCGGCGAGCCGGTGCGCGGCATCGGCGACAAGGTCGGCTTCGTCTTCCAGCAGGACGCCGTCTTCCCCTGGCGGACCGTGCTGTCCAACGTGATGGCGGGCCCCCGCTTCCGCGGCGTGCCCAGGCCCGAGGCGAAGGAGCGGGCCCGGGAGTGGCTCGCCAGGGTCGGCCTCTCCTCCTTCGAGGACCGCTACCCCCATCAGCTGTCGGGCGGTCAGCGCAAGCGCGTCGCGCTCGCGGCCACCTTCGTCAACGACCCCGAGATCCTGCTCATGGACGAGCCGTTCTCCGCGCTCGACGTGCAGACCAGGGCCCTGATGTCGGACGAACTGCTGGAGCTGTGGGCCGGCACCGGCGCCTCCGTCGTCTTCGTCACCCATGACCTGGAGGAGTCCATCGCGCTGGCCGACAAGGTCGTGGTCATGACCGCGGGACCGGCCACGGTCAAGGAGGTCTTCGAGATCGACCTGCCCCGCCCCCGCAAGGTCGAGCAGGTGCGGCTGGAGCCCCGGTTCGTCGAGATCTACCGGGAGATCTGGTCCTCGCTCGGCGAAGAGGTCCGCATCACCCGCGAGAGGGGTGCCCTCGATGTCGCCTGAAACCATCACCGCGAGCGCCGCCGTGACGAGGACCGAGCGGACCCGGGCCCGGGCCAGGGCCGCCAGGAACCGCAAGTACCTGGTGACCGCGAGCCGGATCGCGGTGCTCCTCGCGGTCGTCGGGCTGTGGGAATGGCTGGCCCGTACGGCGGTCATCGACCCGTTCAACTTCTCCATGCCGTCCAGGATCTGGGACCAGATCCGCACCTGGGCCGTCGACGGAACCGCCCAGGGCTCCCTCTGGGAGCAGATCTGGTACACGCTCTACGAAGCGCTGCTCGGCTGGGTCATCGGTGTGATCGCCGGTGTGCTGCTCGGGATCGCGCTGGGCCGTGTCCGGTTCGCCGCCGATGTGCTCGGCCCGTACATCAAGGTGCTCAACGCGCTGCCCCGGATCGTGCTCGCCCCGATCTTCCTCATCTGGTTCGGACTCGGCCCGGCGTCGAAGGTCGCCTCCGCGGTCGTCCTCGTCTTCTTCCCCGTCTTCTTCAACGCCTTCCAGGGCGCACGGGAGGTCGACCGCAATCTTGTCGCCAACTCCCGCATCCTGGGCGCCGGCAACCGCCAGGTGACCCTCCAGGTGGTGATCCCCTCCGCCACCTCGTGGATCTTCACCAGTCTCCATGTGAGCTTCGGATTCGCACTCATCGGCGCGATCGTCGGTGAGTACATCGGGGCCACCAAGGGGCTGGGCCTGCTGGTCGCCGCGTCCCAGGGCACGTTCAACGCCGCCGGTGTCTACGCCGCGATGGTCATCCTCGCGATCGTCGCGCTGCTGGCCGAGGGCCTGCTGACCTTCCTGGAGAAGCGGCTCTTCCGCTGGAAGCCTGCCGACGCCGACACCGCCCGCTGACAGCTCGTCACCATCCCTGCTCCGATCGTTTTTTCACAAGGACGTGAATCAGATGCGTACATCCACCCGGATCCCGGCCGTCGCCCTCGCCGGCGTACTCGCCCTGACCGGCCTGACCGCCTGCGGTGGCGGCGACCCGGCCTCCGGTGGCAAGGGCGACAAGGTCAAGATCATGGTCGGTGGTCTCGACAAGGTGATCTACCTGCCGGCGATGCTGACCGAACGGCTCGGCTACTTCGAGGCAGAAGGTGTGTCGGTCCAGCTCCTCACCGAACCCGCGGGCGTCCAGGCCGAGACGGCTCTGGTCTCCGGCGACGTCCAGGGCACGGTCGGCTTCTACGACCACACCCTCGACCTCCAGGTGAAGGGCAAGCAGGTCGAGTCGGTCGTCCAGTTCTCCCAGGCCCCCGGCGAGGTCGAGATCGTCTCCGACAAGGCGGCGGGAGAGGTCCGTTCGGCGAAGGACTTCAAGGGCAAGAAGCTCGGCGTCACGGGCATCGGCTCCTCGACCGACTTCCTGACGAAGTACCTCGCCGTGAGCAACGGCGTGAAGACCAGCGAGTTCACCCCCGTGGCCGTCGGAGCGGGACAGACGTTCATCTCCGCCCTCCAGCAGGGCTCCATCGAGGGCGGCATGACCACCGATCCCACGGTCGCCACCATCCTGGACAAGAAGCTCGGCAGGATCCTCGTCGACATGCGGACCCCCGAGGGCTCCAAGCAGGCGCTCGGCGGCCTCTACCCGTCGTCCAGCCTCTACATGCAGACCGAGTGGGTCAACAGCCACAAGGAGACCGTCCAGAAGCTGGCCAACGCCTTCGTCAGGACGCTGAAGTGGATGTCCACGCACAGCGCCGACGAGATCGCCGCGAAGATGCCCGCCGACTACGCCCAGGGCGGCGGCAAGGCCCTCTACGCGCAGGCGATCAAGAGCACACTGCCCATGTTCACCGAGGACGGCGTCATGCCCGCAGACGGACCCGCCACCGTCGAGCGGGTCCTGAAGGCCTTCAACCCGAACCTGAAGAACGCCGAGGTGGACCTCGCCAAGACGTACACCACGGAGTTCGTCGAGAAGGCGAACTGACCGCAGGTGTCCCCGGCGCCCGGACGGTGCGGCTCCCGGAGCCGCGCCGCCCGGGCGCGCCGCCTACTGCTTCCAGTTCGGCGGCTGGGCCGGGTCGAGGGTCCGCCACTGCGCGAGGACCTCGGGGTCCTGCGCGTCGAGCCAGTCGGTCAGTTCGCGGAAGGACACACAGCGGACCTCCTTGCGGGGGCAGACCTCCCGCATCGTGTCCTCGGCGGCGTCCATGTATATCCCGCCGTTCCAGTCCTCGAAGTGGTTGCCGATGAACAGCGGTGCACGGCTGCCGTGGAACACCCGGTCGAAGCCCGCGACGTACGCGTCCCGTGCTTCCTTGCGCCACGTCTCGTACTTCGCGGGGTCGCCCTCGGTGCTGCCCTCGGACTGGTTGTAGAGGAAGTTGAAGTCCATGGACAGCACCTGGAAGTCCTTGCCGGGGAACGGCAGCATCTGCAACGGCAGGTCCCAGACACCGTTCTTCTTGGACGGCCAGACCTGGAAGTCGCCCGGTGAGCTCGCGTCGTAGCGCCAGCCGAACGGCTTGGACGCCGGGAGCAGGGTCTTCTGGCCCTCCAGGCAGGGGGCTCGCCCGCCGACGACCTCACGGGTGGGGTCGAAGGGGAGCGGGTCGAGGTCCTTGAAACCGGTGTTCGTCTTCCAGTTCTGCACGAAGGAGTAGAACTGCCCGATCTCGCTGATCCACTCGTCCTTGCTCCAGTCCCCACCGCCCTTCTTCTCGCAGAAGTGGCCGTTGAAGTGCGACCCGATCTCGTTGCCCTCCCGCCAGGCGTCGCCGAGCTGCTCCAGCGTCATCCGGATGTGCTCGCGCGTCGGGTACGAGATGGCGGCGGAGCCGGCCTTGTGCTGCGGCGGGTGGTAGAGGTCCCGCTTCTCCTTCGGGAGCAGATAGATGCCGGTGAGGAAGAACGTCATGTGCGCGTTGCTCTCCTTCGCCGCACGGCGGAACCGCGAGAAGAGGTGGTCGTCGCCCTCCAGCGCGCCGTCCCACGAGAACACCACGAACTGCGGCGGCCGCTCGCCCGGCTTGAGCCGCTCGGCCTTGAGCTGGGAGGGCTGCGGACCGGTGTACGACGTGGAGCCGTCGCCCAGGATCTTGACCTTTCCGTCCCACTCCTCATCGGCGTTCTTGCCGCCCTCGCGGTGCTCCCGGGCGGTGGGTGTGGGCGCGGCGACGGTTCTTGTGCCCTGCTGCGGGGTCCGGTCGTCCGAGGCGTCGTCGGACACCAGCGGGACGAGCGCGGCAGCGGAACCCGACACCACGAGACATGCCGCGAGCCCCAGGACGATACGGGGCGTGAGGCGGGCCCGTATTCGGCGGGCGGTGGACTTCACTCTGTTATCCGTCACTTCGTCGTGGCTTCCGTGTATGTGTTCCAGATCTGGGCCGGGAGCTTGCCGTCGTCCTTCCGGCCACCGGCCAGTCCCTTGAGCGGCAGCGGCGCGAGACTCTTCGTCAGGTCCATGCGGTAGAGGACGACGGCGGTGGACGCGGCCGGTCCGTATCCGACGTACCAGCGCGCGGTGTCGTCCTCGGTGGTTCCGGTCTTGGTGGCGACCGGCGCGATCCCGTCGCCGGGCCGGGTGAGCGACCTGGTGACCGCGTCGGCGACGTCGGACCGTACAGCGCGCCTGGGCCGCGGCAGGTCGAGCCGGACCGGTTCGCCGTTGCGGGTGACCTTGCCGACCGAGTACGGATCCGTGTGCACCCCGTGGGCGGCGAACGTGCCGTACGCGTCTGCCATCCGGATGGCGCTGGGGGTGGAGTTGCCCATCGCGAACGCCGGGACGGGCGGGCCGAAGCTGGAGGGGAGCAGCCCCGACGCCTCGGCCGTGCCGCGGACCAGCTTCAGCCCCGCGTCCATGCCGAGCTGGAGGAAGGGGGAGTTCACGGACTTCGCCATGGCGTCGTGCAGGCTGATCCGGCCGAAGGACTTGTCACCGTCGTTGTTGCCCTTGACCATCTTCCCGCTGCGGTCCCAGTAGGGGCCTTCGGGTGTGATGACGGGTATGTCGTCGTCGCCGTCGTACTCGGTCGCCGGTGTGACGGTGGAGCGTGGGCCGTTGCGTTCGTGCGTCACGCCGTGCTGGAGCCCGGCGGCGTAGACGAAGGGGGTGAACGCCGAACCGGCCGGGACGGTGCCCGCGTTGGATTCGTTGAAGGCCTGCTTCTCGAAGTCCGGTCCGCCGTACACCGCGAGGATCCGGCCGTCCGGGGCGACGGTCGACGCGCCGAAGCGGACGAAGCGGTCGGCCTTGCGCTGCCGGGGATCGAGGGCCTTGCGCGCATCGCGGACGGACCGGGTGAGGGCGGTCATCCGCGGCTTCTCGAACGTCGTGTAGATCTGGTAGCCGCCGAGGTCGAAGCGTGCGTCGGAGATGTGGCCGGCCCGCTTGGCGTACGACTCGGCGAGCTGTACGAGATAGCCGTCCTGCCCGCCCGCGCTGTTGGGCCGGTGCGGGGGCTTCGGCTCGGGGAAGGTGGTGTACGTGGCCCGTTCGGCCGGGCTCAGCCTGCCGATCTCGACCATGCGGTCCAGCGTCCACTTCCACCGCTCGACGGCCCGTTCACGGTTGCGGGGATTGACTGCCGGGTCGTACAGCGAGGCCCCCTTGAGCAGGGAGGCGAGGAAGGCGCCCTCGCTGGCGTTGAGCTGGGTGACCTCCTTGCCGTAGTAGGCCTGCGAGGCGCGCTGGAGACCGTAGGTGCCCCGGCCGAACCAGCTGGTGTTCAGGTACTCCTGGAGGATCTTGTCCTTGCTCAGCCGGCGGTCCAGCTTGACCGCCAGCAGCATCTCGGTGAACTTCCGCGAGAAGGACTGGTCCTGCGACAGATAGACGTTCTTCACGTACTGCTGGGTGATGGTCGACCCGCCCTGGGTGTCCCCGTCGCCGACCGTGCGCCACAGCGCGCGGGTGATTCCTTGTGTCGATATGCCGTGGTCGGAGTAGAAGTCGGCGTTCTCCGCCGCCAGTACGGCCCATCGGACATGGTCGGGGATCTTCGACAGCGGCATCTCCTGGCGGCTCACCCAGCCGGTCCGGGCCATCGGCGTGCCGTCGGCCCAGTAGAAGACGGTGTCCTGCTGGGTGGCGAAGGCGTTGAGGTCCTCGGGTATGTCCGTACGGGCGTAGGCGACCCCCACCACGGTCGCCAGTGCCGCGGTGAACATCAGCACCGAGCCCAGGGCCAGTCGCCACGAGGGCACCCATCTTCGCCAGCCGCGCCGGCCCGCGCGTGGGTAGTCCGGTCTGCGCGGCCTGCGGGTGAGTGGGCGCTTCTTCGTCTGCTTCCGGCGCCCCGTCCCCGGGACCAGCACCGCTCGTGCGGCCAGCGCCGCCCTGCTGAATCTGTTGTGCTGTGTCATTCCGTCCAGCCATGACAGGCCGGGCCGGCCGCAGACCGCGACCGCGCCCGTGCAGTGGTCATTGAACGTCCGCCGCCACACGCCGGCACATCGACGCCAACAGATCAAAGGCCAAAGCATGACCGAGAGTTCTGTCGCGAAGTCACGTAAAGATAACAGGCCCTCGGGAGAGGTCGTGCAGGTCGCGCCCTTCGGAGTCGCGGCCCGGCGACGAACCGGCCAATTCGACTCCGCGCGTTCGCCCCGGGCCCGCCGCGGCACCGGACCGTACCTCGGCCTTCACCGGCCCGCGGACGGAACCGGCGGGGCGTCAAGCGCTGTTCTGGCCAACGGCGACACGCGTGCGCCGCAGTGCCGTGGTGACATCGGGGGCCGCCCGCCTATGGTCTGAGGGCGCGCAGCCGGGCCGGCCGGTCGCTCCATCGCCTTGGTCGAACGACGCATCGCACAGGGAGAAGCCGTGTCGCGTGTCAATCCCGTTCTGGCACGGGCCCTCCGCACAACTCCCTTACTCCGCCTGGACGTCGCCCACCGGGGCCGGGTCCGGCGTCTGGGACTGAAGCTGGAGGACCACGGCCCCACCGGATCGGTGAAGGACCGCAGCGCCGTCGGCCTGTTGCGGTCGCTGCACGACGAACGGCCGCTCGTCCCCGGCACGGTGGTGGTGGAATCCACCTCGGGCAACCTGGGCCTCGCCCTGGCCCGGCTGCTGCCGACGCTCGGCTGTGACTTCCTTGCCGTGGTCGACCTCAAGACCCCGCACTCCACCCGCCGCAGCCTCGCCGACAGCGGAGCGCGGGTCATCGTCGTCGACCGGCCCGACGGACTGGGCGGCTATCTGCTGAGCCGGCTGAGCCGGGTGCGCGAACTGTGCGCGGACAACCCCGGGTACCGCTGGCCCGACCAGTACGAGAACTGGGCCGCGCCCGCCATCCACCGGCGCATCACCGGACCCGAACTCACCGAGCAGGCGGGACCGGAACTCGGCGCGGTGTACGTACCGGTCTCCACCGGCGGCACCCTCGCGGGCATCAGCGCACACCTGCGCGAGCACCGGCCCGACGTGACCGCGATAGCGGTGGACGTACGCGGCTCACTGGCCGTCTCGGGCAGTGCCGGACGGCGCCTGGTCCCCGGCATCGGAGCCAGTCGGCCGTCCGTCTTCCTGAGGACACCGCACAGCTACGACCGCGCGGTGCACGTCGACGACATCGAGGCGATCGCCGTCTGCCGGATCATCGCCGAGGACATCGGGCTCGCACTCGGCGGCTCCAGCGGCTGCGCGGTCCGCGCGATGCTGACCGATCAGGAAGCGGCCGGGACCGACGGCCGGCTCGCGGTCTGCCTGGCCGCGGACGGTGGAGCCAAGTACCGCGACACCCTCTACTCCGACAACTGGGCGAACGAACAGGGTGTCGCCAAGGAGATCACCTCCGCCGTGGAACAACTGCGCAGCGAAGGACTCTTCTTCGACCGGAAGCACCAGGAGCACTGAACATGGGCACCAGCACCACCCTCGACCGGCAGCGGACGCGCCCCGGCCACCGGCAGTTCCTGCCGCTGGTGCAGGCCGCCACGCTGATCGAGTGGACCGGAACGGGACTCTTCCTCGCCGTCTCGACCATCTACTTCGTCAAGGTCGCCCACCTCGGCACCGCGACCGTCGGCACCGGCCTGACCATCGGCGGGGCCGTGGCCCTCGCCGCCGCCGTACCCATCGCCCGGCTGGCCGCACGCCACGGGCCGAAGCCGGTACTGATCGGTGTGATGCTGCTGCGCGCCCTGGCCACCATCGGGTACCTGTGGGTCGACGGCTGGTGGAGCTTCCTCCTCGTGGTCTCCGCCATCGCCGTCACCGAGCAGTCCTCGCCCCCACTGGTCCAGTCGTACGTCGGCGCGCGCGCCCCGGAGAGCCTGCGCGCGAAGGTCATGGCCGTGCAGCGCACCGTCGTCAACCTCGGCATCAGCCTGGGCGGGCTGATCGCCGGAGTCGCCCTGGGCTCCGGATCGCCCGGAGCCTTCCGGCCGCTGCTGATCGGCGGCGCGCTCGCCTATGTCGCGGTGGCCGCGGTGTACGCCACCGCGCGGCGTGAGGAAGCCACGGCCGTGGCCGGCGGCGCCCGGGTGGCGGAGCTGCTGAAGGACCGCAGGCTGCTCGGCTTCACCGCGTACAACGCACTGGTGTCGCTCTGGATGCCGGTCCTCAACGTGGCCTTCCCGCTCTGGCTCGTCACCGAGACCGACGTACCGGAGCGCTACGTCGGCATCCTGTACGCCGTCAACACCGTGCTGTGCATCGCCCTCCAGTACCCCCTCAACCGCTGCTACAGCACCACCCGCCGGTCCTGGTTCTCCTACGCGGCCGCGGCGCTGCTGCTCAGCGGCGGCGCCCTCGCCTTCGCCGCCGCGCCCGGCTTCGGGGCGCGCCGGGCACTGCTGGTGCTCGGTACCGCTGTCGTCCTGCTGACCTTCGCCGAACTGCTCCAGGTCGGTGCCTCGTGGACCCTCTCCTTCGACCTCGCGCCGGAGGGGGCGCGCAGCGCCTACCTGGTGCTGTTCAACACCAGTCGCACCGTGGCCAACCGGGTCGCCGGCCCGGTGCTGATGACCGGCGTCGTCCTCGCCCTCGGCACCGCGGGCTGGATCGTGCTCGCCGGTGTGCTGCTGCTCGGCGCGTTCGTCCCCTTCGTGATGCTCCGCGCGGCGCCCGCCACCGACGGCTGAGCCCGCCCCGTACCGCCCCACCGCAACCGCCCCCTCGCCAAGGAGCCCCGCCCGCCATGGACTTCGAGCAATACCCCGACAGCCACTTCCGCCATCTGACCCGCGCGGACGTCATCGAGGCCGCCCGCGACGTGGACATCGTGGCGGCGGTGGCCGAGGCGCTCCGGCTGCACTCCGCCGGACACTCCGTCCTCCCCGAGGAGGCCTACCTCGGCTGGACCACCCCGCAGGGAGACGCCGCCAGGCTGCTGGCCATGCCCGGTGCGCTCACCGAGGAGGGGCGGGCGCCGGTCATCGGCATGAAGACCATCAACGCCTCGATCGGCAACCCGGCGCGCGGCATACCCCGCGCCCAGGGCTTCACCCTGCTCCTCGACCCGGAGACCGCCCGCCCCCGCGCACTGATGGAGGCCGCCTACATCAGCGCGATGCGCACTGCGGCGGTGACCGCGCTCGCCGTGCGCCACCTCGCGGTGGCGGAGCCGCGCGGACTGGCACTCCTCGGCTGCGGCGCCCTCGCACAGGCACACATCGCGCTGCTGCTGCGCACCGTGCCCACCCTGCGCCGCATCACGCTGTACGACGTGGCACCCGACCGGGCGAAGTCCGTCGCCCACCACATCGCCACGCTGCCCGGAGCGGCGGACATCGAGACGGCCGTCGCCGACGGGCCGCGCGAGGCGGTCCGGGACGCCGACGTCGTCGTGCCCGTCACCACGGTGACCCGGGGATACATCGAGCCGGACTGGCTGCGGCCCGGCGCGCTCGTGTGCCATGTCTCGCTGGACGACCTCACCGAGGCCGCCGTGCTCGCGGCCGGCACGGTGATCGTCGACGACTGGAGCCTGGTCCGGGACGACCCGCGTCGGCTGCTCGGCCGGATGCACCGGGCGGGCACCCTGCTCGGCCCCGACGGCACCCCGCGCCAGGGAGTGACCGCGCGGCCCGGTGCCCGCCCCGTCGACGGCACGCTCGGCGACGTGATCGCCGGACGGCACCCGGGCCGCCGCGACCAGGACGAGATCGTCATCAGCAACCCGTTCGGGATGTCGATCCTCGACGTCGCCGTGGCCGACCGCATCCACGCCCGTGCCGAGGCCGCCGGTCTCGGCACCCGGCTCACGCTCTGAGGGGGATCCGCATGACGATCGATCAGCACATCCAGGAGATCAACCGCACCATGTGGTCGTACGGCGAGTACCGGCACGTCGCCGATCTGCTGCGACCGGGCGCCGTCGAACTGGTCGACCGGCTCGCCCCCGCCCCGGACACCGTCCATCTCGACATCGCCACCGGCAACGGCAACGTCGCCCTGCTCTCCGCCCGGCGCGGCTGCTCCGTCACCGGGCTGGACCTCACCGACGAGTTCTTTCCCGACGCCCGCGAACGGTTCGCACAGGCCGGCGTCAAGGTGGAGCTGCGCCGCGGCGACGCCCAGGAACTCCCCTTCACCGACGCCTCGTTCGACCTGGTGACCTCCACCTACGGGATCCAGTTCGCGCCCGACCACGCCGCCTCCGGAGGAGAGATGGCCCGGGTACTGCGGCCGGGCGGCCGGATCGGCATGTGCAACTGGACGGCGCGCAGCTGGACCGCGCACTTCCAGGAGATCCTCTCCGCCTACTTCCCCTCGCCCAACGGGCATCAGGGACAGCCCATGCTGTGGGGATCACCGGACTACCTCGCCGAACTGCTCGGCCCCGCTTTCACGGTCACCTCCGAACGACGGGAACTCTTCTACCCGTTCGCCACGGCCGAGGACCTGGTGACCTTCTTCGAGAACTGCTTCGGACCCTGCATCGCGGCGAGGAACACCATCTCGCCGCCCTCGCGATGGAAGGAACTGCGCGCGGAAATGGTCGAGATGACCGAGGGATTCCACACCACGGACGAACGCGGCACGGGCGTGCCCGTCGAGTACCTGCTGGTCACGGCCGAGAAGCGGGCGGTCCGGTGATCGGCCTGCCCGAGCACTACCCGCGGCTGCCGCTGGCCGCGGGGGCGCGGGAGCGCGCCGTCGCCGCGGCACTCACCCGCCGCGAACCCTACGAGCTGGGCGACGGGGTGCACGCCCACGTCGAGCGGTTCGCCGCCGCGCACCCCGACCGGACCGCGATCGAGGACGGCGAGACATCCCTCGGATACGGCCGGCTGGCCGACCTGACGCGACGCACCGCCGGACAGCTGGCGGCCGCCGGGATCTCGCGGGGGCAGATCGTCGCGGTCGGCGGCCGGCGCGGCGCCGACGTCATCACGGCGTTCCTCGCCCTGGAGCTGCTGGGCGCCGTCTATCTGCCGGTCGACGCGGGCTGGCCCGCCGCCCGGGTCGAATCCCTGCTCACCGACAGCGGCGCCGTACTGCTGCTGACCACCGGCGAACCGGCGGACAGCGGGGAGCTGGTCAAGGGCGCCCGCGCCGCCGGTGTACCCACCACCACACCGCGACCGGCGGACCGTCCGTACCCCCGGACCGTGCCGCCCGCCCCCGACGAGGTGCGCTACGTCCTCTACACCTCGGGTTCGACCGGCCGCCCCAAGGCCGCGATCGTCGAGCACCGCGGGATGCTCAACCACCTCTGGGCCAAGGTCGACGACCTCGGGCTGAGCGCCGACGACCGGCTGGCCCAGACCGCGCCGCTGAGCTTCGACATCTCCGTCTGGCAGATGCTCGCCCCGCTGCTGGTCGGCGGCCGGGTCCAGATCTTCGCCGACGAGCAGGCACAGGACGGCGCCCTGCTGCTGGCGGAACTGCGCGGACGCGGAACCACGGTGCTGGAGACCGTTCCCACACTGATCCGCTTCCTGCTGGACGCCCAACAGGGCGCGGGAGCGCGGCCCGGCATGCTGCGCTGGATGATCGCCACCGGCGAGGCGCTGCCACCCGCCCTGGCCCGGCGGTGGCACGACACCATGCCGGGCATCCGGCTGCTCAACGCCTACGGCCCCACCGAGTGCTCGGACGACGTCACCCACGCCGAACTCGGCCCACCGGCCGCCGGAGTACGCCATCTGCCGATCGGCTCGCCCATCGGCAACGCCGACCTGTACGTGCTGCGCGAGGAGAACGGGCAGTGGCACGCCTGCGCGCACGGCGAGACGGGTGAGCTGTTCGTCGGAGGGCTCGTCGTCGGCC
The DNA here is from genome assembly GCF_040634135.1 of Streptomyces sp. NPDC007164. Classification (NCBI taxonomy): domain Bacteria; kingdom Bacillati; phylum Actinomycetota; class Actinomycetes; order Kitasatosporales; family Streptomycetaceae; genus Streptomyces; species Streptomyces sp. NPDC007164. The sequence continues at coordinate 75,909 of NZ_JBEYFB010000031.1, read as the reverse complement.
GCGGCTACCTCGGCGACCCGGAGCGCACCGCACTCGCCTTCTTCACCGACCCCTTCTCCACCGACGGCGGCCGCCTCTACCGCACCGGGGACGCCGTTCGCGTACTGCCCGACGGCCAACTGGAGTACCTGGGCCGGGTGGACCGGCAGGTGAAGCTCGGCGGCGTACGCATGGAACTCGCCGAGATCGAGGCGGTGCTCGGCGGCCACCCCGGCGTCGCCGCCTGCGCCGTCGTCGTCCACACCCCCGACGACACCGGGGCCCTGGTCGCCAGGGAGAGCGCGCACACCCCGGCGGCCTCCCAGCCGCCCCGGCTCGTCGCCTATGTCACCGCCTCCGGCGACGAACCGGCCGAGGAGTCACTGCGCGCCCGGCTGAGCGAGCGGCTGCCGGCGCCCATGGTGCCGCACACCTTCGTCGTACTGCCCCGGCTCCCGCTCACCCGCAACGGCAAGACGGACTACAAGGCCCTGCCCGCACCACCGCGCCGCAGCCGCCCCGACACCCGCCCGTACACCCCACCGCGCGGCGGGGCGGAGAGTGCGATCGCGGACGCCGTCGCCGGACTGCTCGGCACCGGCCGGGTCGGCAGGCACGACAGGTTCCTCGAACTGGGCGGCGACTCGCTGCTCGCCATGCGACTGGTCGCCGCCCTGCGCGGGACGGGATCGGCGGCCGGGCTGCGCGACGTACTGCGCGACGGCAGCCCCGCCGCACTCGCCGCGCTCGGCCAGGACCGGCAGCACACGACCGGCGTCCGCACCGTGACGGTACGGGACGACGGGCCGCGCACCCGGCCGCTCACCCCGCAGCAGGCGGGCGTGTACTTCCACTGGCGGCTCGACCCGCTCAGCCCCTACTACAGCTACCAGGGCTCCCTGGAGCTCGACGGGCCCCTCGACGTGGCACGGCTGGGCCGGGCCTGGCAGCTGCTGCTCGCCGAGAATCCGCTGCTCCTCGCCCGGTTCGCCGAGACCGACGAGGCCGACGGGCGGGAAGTCGTGCACCACTACCCGCACTGGGAGGTTGCGTTCCCCGCCAGCGCCCGGGACGTCCGCGCCGAGGAATTCCGCACGGTGGCCGCCGAGGAGGCGGCCAGGCCCTTCGACCTGCTCACCGAACCGGCCCTGCGGACCGGGCTGTTCCGGCTGCCCGGCGGACAGCACCGGCTCCTGGTCACCATGCACGAACTGCTCCTCGACGGCTGGGGAGCGACCGTGCTGTTCCAGCGGCTGGCCGAACTCTACGAACAGCGGCCCGACGCACCCGACCCCGAACGCGCCACCCGCTACGACCGCTATCTCGACCACCTGGCCGAGCGGCTGGCCACCGAGGAGGTCGCCGAGGCGGGGGAGTACTGGCTGCGCCGGCTCGCGGGCGACCTCCCGGCACTCGGAATCGCACAGAAGCAGCGCCCCGCCACCCCCACCTACCGCGGCGAGATCACCGAGGCCGTCCTGGACGAGCAGCTGTCCCGGCAACTGCACGCCACCGCACTGGCCGCCTCCGCCACCGTCTTCGTACCGCTGCTGGCCGCCTACGCACTGGCCCTGAGCTACTACGGCGACGCCGACGAAGTGGTCGTCGGCGCCCCGATGGCCGGGCGGGAACGGCCGGAGACCGCCGATGTGCCCGCCTTCACCCTCGCCATGCTGCCGCTGCGCCTGGACATCGACCCGGCCGCCACCCTCACCGAATTCACCGCACAGGTACGGGAGACGGTGTACGACGCGTACGCCGCCGCCGAGTACCCCTTCGGCTGGACGCTGCGAAGGCTCTCGGCCGCCTCACGCAGCTCGTCGGCGACTCCGGTCTTCCAGACCATGCTCAACATGCTGCCCTACCCGGCGCGCGCCACCACCGCGTCGGACGTCCGGTTCCGCTTCGTCGAACTGGACACCGGCTACACCAAGTACGACTGCGCCCTGTACGTCCAGCCGCACGGCCCCGGCTGGCTGCTGCTCCAGTACGCCTACCAGCAGGAACTCCTCGACGCACCGGCCGCCCGCAACGTCCTGGAATCAACCCTGATCGCGCTGCGGGCCCTCACCGACCCGCGGCGCGCCGAGCACACCACCGTTCGTTCCCTCGATCTGCTGCCCGGAGACGATCACCGATGACCACGCCGACCCTGCTGGAACGCTTCGCCGAACAGGTGGCGGCCCACCCCCGGGCCGTCGCCCTGCGCCACACCGGCACCGGCGTCAGCTACCGCGAACTCGACGAATGGAGCGGCCGGCTGGCCGCCCGCCTCACCGCCAAGGGCACCGGCCCCGGTTCGCTGGTGGCACTCGCCGCCCAGCGCGGCCCGGCCGCCGTCGCCGGGGTGCTCGCCGTACTGAAGACCGGCGCCGCCTACCTCGGGCTGGACCCCGCGATCCCCGTGCGACGGCAGCGCCGGATGGTGGAGGAGACCGGACCGCACTGTGTGCTCGCCGAGCCCGGACTCGACCAGTTCCCCACCCTGGAAGCACCCCGCGTCACCCTGGCACCCCTCACCGAGGGACCACTGCACCAGGCCCCGGAGCAGGAGCCCGACGAGGACGCGCTGTTCCACATCGTCTACACATCGGGGACGACCGGAAACCCCAAGGGCGTACGCATCAGCCACCGTTCGGTCCGCGGCCGGCTCGAATGGATGTGGCGGGACCACCCGTTCCCCGAGAACGCCGTCCTCGCCGTCCAGAAGTCCCTGGCACTGGTCGCCTCACCCTGGGAACTGCTGGGCGGACTGCTCAGGGGCGTCCCGTCCGTCGTGCTCGCCACCGACGAACTCCTCGACCCGGCGCTCTTCGCCGCCGCCGTCCGGGAGGAACGGATCACCCACCTCTTCCTGACCCCGCAGCTGATCGCCGGACTGCTGGCGGAGAGCGCCGGACACCCCGCCGGACACCGGCCGGTCCTGGTCACCAGCGGCGCCGACACCCTGCCCGTGGAAACCGTCCTGCGCTTCCGCGAGGTCTGGCCCGACGCCACCCTGCTCAACCTGTACGGCATGACGGAGACCGCCTCCAACGTCGCCGCCTACGACACCGCCCGACTGCCCGCCGACGCCGAACGCGTCCCCGTCGGCAGCCCCGTGGCGGGCGCCTCGCTCACGGTCCGCGACCGGCTCGGCCGACGGCTGCCGCCCGGGGCGACCGGAGAGGTGTGGGTGTCCGGGCCGCCGCTGGCCCTCGGCTACGTCGGCGGCGACGGCGAGGACCGCTTCACCACCGACGACGCCGGAGTCCTCCACTACCGCACCGGCGACCGCGGCCGCACGCTCCCGGACTCCGGGCTGGAGATCACCGGCCGCGCCGACAACCAGATCAAGGTGCGCGGCTACCGCGTCGAGCTGGAGGAGATCGAGGCCACCCTGCGCAAGGCACCGGACGTCACCGACGCGGGGGCCTACGCGGAGAGCGAGGACGGCGAGACACGCATCGTCGCCTGTGTCACCGCCGACGAGGAGACCACCCCCGCCGCGCTGCGCGCCTATCTGCGCGACCGGCTGCCCGACTACATGCTGCCGGCCCGGATCCAGCAGGTACCGCGGCTCCCGCTGAGCACCAACGGCAAACTGGACCGCACCGCCCTGCGGACGCTCGTGGCGGGCATCGGACAGGAACGGGCCGCCGGATTCACCCCGTCCGACGCCACCGAGGCCGCCGTCGCCGCACTCTGGCACGAGCTGCTCGGCGCACCGCCCGCGTCGGCGGACCAGAACTTCTTCGACGCCGGGGGCCACTCCCTGCTCGCCGTACGACTCGCCGGCCGGCTCGCGGCGACGGCGGGCCGCCGGGTCCCGCTGCGCCGCATCCTCGGCGCCCCCACCGTCACCGCGATCGCCGCACTGTGCCGCGAGATCCAGCAGGAGGAGCAGATATGAACGACCCATGGCTGACCGTGCCGGGCGAGCAGCCGCAGGGCACCGGCACCCTCGCCGTCTGCTTCGCACCCACCGGCGCCCACGGCTCCACGTTCGCGGGCTGGCGCGGCCGGCTGCCCGAGGACATCACCCTCGCGTTCGTCGCGCCGCCGGGCCGCGGCACCCGTGTCGACGAGGAACCCGTCACCGACATGGCCCTCTACGCCGACGCGGCGGCGGCCGGGATCCGTGAATTGCTGGGCGGGCGACGGCTGGTGCTGATCGGGGTCAGCCTCGGCGCCCTGCTGGCGTACGAGACCTGCCGCCGGCTGCTCGACGCGGGGGTGCCCGTGACGAGGCTCTGCGCCGTGGCGGGACAGTGCCCCGGCGACTTCGACGGCCGGGGCGAGGACGTGACCGTCGAGGACGCCCGCGCCTTCGTCGCCGGGACCGGACTGACCGACCCGGAACTCCTCGCCGACCCCGAGTTCGAGGAGGTGCTGCTGCCTCCCGTCATCGCCGATCTGCAACTGGCCGCCCGCTACGACGGCCGCCGCGGAGCCGTTCCGCAGGTCGACCTGCGCGCGGTGTGGGCCTCCGACGACCCGCACGTGCCCGAGGTCACCGTGCGCCGCTGGGCCGAGTGGACCCGCGGCGAATGCACCCTGCTGTCCGTCGAGGGCGGCCACTACGCCCACCAGGAGAACCCGGGCGCGGTCGTCTCCGCCTGCCTCGACGGTCTCCCCGGAACCCGGCCGTCACGCCGCTCGGTGCTCGGCGCCGGGGCGACCGCTGTCGCCTCCACAGTGCTGGGCCTGGGCGCGGTGGCGTCGGCGGCTCCCGCGGCGCGGGCCGCCGGGACGACCACAACCGCCACCGCCTCCTACGACGGAGACCCCACCGACCCCGTCGGCCTGGCCGTCGCCATGATCCGGCAGAACACCAGCAACCCCGGGGACGGCGCGGTCACCCTGCCGCTCGCCCGGATGCTCCAGGGGATCTTCGGCGCCGCCGGGGTCGCCACCGAGATCGTGCCCACCCCGAAGGACGGCAACGTCCACTTCTTCGCCCGGATCCCCGGCCGCGGCCCGGCCGGGAAGAAACCCCTGGTCCTGCTCGGCCACTCCGACGTGGTGCCCGCCATCGGCGACCGGTGGGAGACGGACCCCTTCGCCGGTCGGATCAAGGACGGCAAACTCTACGGGCGCGGCTCCCTGGACATGAAGGGCGTCAACGCCGCCTTCGTCGCCGCACTGCTGCGCCATGTCCGGGAGGGGGCGTCCTTCGACCGCGACATCGTCTTCTGGTCCGACTGCGACGAGGAGCAGGGCCCGTACGGCGTGCGCTGGTTCCTCACCGAGCACCCCGGCAGGGTGGCGGCGGGCGTGGTCATCACGGAGGGCGGCTGGGTGCTCAACCAGCGCGACGGCGCCACGCCCATGATCGCCTCCCTGACGTGCAACGACAAGCGGTCCCTGCTGCTGCGCCTGGAGACCGTTTCGTACGCCACCCACACCTCCAAGCCGTTCTCCGGGCAGGCGGTGATCCGGCTGGGCGAGGTGCTCGAACAGCTCGGCCAGTGGCGTGCCCACATCCGCCCCAACGCACTCTCCCGGAGATACTTCGCCGAACTGGCCGAGGCCACCACCGACCGGCACTTCGCCCGGGCGCTGCGGGAGATGCTCGACGCCCGCACGGACCGGCAGCGGGACCGGGCGGGGGAGAGCGTGGTGCGGCTCAGCGAGACCCCGGAGCTGCACAACGCGATGCTGCGGACCACGCTCGCCTTCACCGCGGCGCAGTCCGGGTACTACCCGAGCATCGTGCCGGGCACGGCGACCGCGGAGTTCCGGGCCGCCTTCCTGCCGGGCGCCGAGGACCCCGGACGCACCGTCGCCGAACTGCGCTCGCTGATCGGCAACCGGGCGACGCTGAGCGTGGTCGGCAATCCCGGTGAGAACGAGCAGCAGGCGCTGGACCGGCTGCGCGGCTACCTGGCCACCCCCGACTCCGACCACGACACCGATGTGTTCCGCGCCTGGCAGAGCGCCGTACGCCGGACCCATCCCGGAGTACGCGCCACCGCCTGCCAGTTCGAGGCGGTCACCAGCGCGGTGCCGTTCCGGGAACAGAACGTACCCGTGTACGGCATGTACCCGTTCACCGTGAACCGGGACATGCTCAAGCGCATGCACGGCACCGACGAACACATCGGCGTCGAAGCACTGCGACAGGGCACCGAGACCGTCTACCAGCTCCTGGCCGGACTGCGAACGAACCACTGAGCCGCGGGGCGGTCCGTGCGGGCGGACCCGGCAGGGCACGCCCGCACGGACCGTCATTCCACGCTGACCCAGTCGAGGGTGCGCTCCACCGCCCGCTTCCAGTTCGCGTAACCCTCCGTGCGCTGCTCCTCGCTCCACTGCGGTTCCCAGCGCTTCGACTCCTGCCAGTGCTCGCGCAGTTCGTCCAGGTCCTGCCAGAAGCCGGTGGCCAGACCGGCGGCGTAGGCGGCACCGAGCGCGGTCGTCTCGGCGACCACCGGACGGCTGACGGGGACACCGAGCACATCGGCCTGGATCTGCATGCACAGGTCGTTGGCCGTGACCCCGCCGTCGACCTTCAGCACGTCGAGATGGACACCGGAGTCCTGCTCCATCGCCTCCACCACGTCCCGGCTCTGGTAGCAGATCGCCTCCAGAGTGGCCCGCGCCAGATGGCCGTTGGTGTTGTATCTCGCCAGTCCGACGATGGCGCCCCGGGCGTCCGAGCGCCAGTACGGGGCGAAGAGCCCGGAGAAGGCCGGCACGAAATACATCCCGCCGTTGTCCGCGACGGACCGGGCCAGCCGCTCGCTCTCCGCCGCATCGGTGATGATCTTCATCTGGTCCCGCAGCCACTGCACCGCCGACCCGGTGACCGCGATCGAACCCTCCAGGGCGTAGACCGCCGGACTCTCCCCGAACCGGTAGGCGACCGTGGTGAGCAGCCCGTGGTCGGACCGGATGAGCTTCGTACCGGTGTTGAGCAGCAGGAAGTTGCCGGTGCCGTACGTGTTCTTCGCCTCGCCCGGCTCGAAGCACACCTGCCCCACGGTCGCCGCCTGCTGGTCGCCGAGCACCCCGGTGACCGGGACCGCGGCCCGCAGCGGGCGGGAGGTCCGGGTGCGGCCGTACGCCTCCGCGTCGGAGGAGGGGTTGATGGCCGGGAGCATCGCCCGGGGGACACCGAAGATGTCCAGCAGCTCGTCGTCCCAGTCGAGCGTATCCAGATTCATCAGCATCGTCCGGCTGGCGTTGGTCACATCGGTGGCGTGGGTGCCGCCGTCGGGGCCGCCGGTGAGATTCCACAACACCCAGCAGTCCGTGTTCCCGAACACCGCGTGCCCCCGCTCCGCGGCCTCGCGGACCCCTTCGACGTTCTCCAGGATCCACTTGATCTTCCCGCCAGAGAAGTAAGTGGCCGGCGGGAGCCCCGACTTGCGCCGGATGACCTCGCCGTGCCCCTCGTTCTCCAGGGCCTTGGCGATCGAATCGGTGCGGGTGTCCTGCCACACGATGGCGTTGCAGTACGGGCGGCCGGTGCGGGGATCCCACACGACGGTCGTCTCGCGCTGGTTGGTGATGCCGATGGCGTCGAGATCCGTGCCGCTGAGACCGCCGGTGCGCAGGGCGTTCTGCATCACCGAGTTGGTGCGTTCCCAGATCTCCACCGGATCGTGCTCCACCCAGCCGGGGCGGGGCAGGATCTGTTCGTGCTCCAACTGGTGTCTGGCCACCTCGTTGCCACCGTGATCGAAGATCATGAAGCGGCTGCTGGTGGTGCCTTGGTCCACTGCGCCGATGAAGTCCGCCATGGCATGCTGCCTCTCCTGAGTCCCGGCCCGGTGATGGAACCGGGCCTCACTTCTCCGGCGGTAGCGGGATGCTCCCCTCCGGCTCGGCTTCCGCCGAGGGCAGGAAACGGCTGATGAAGACTTTGTAGAAGAAGGCCCCCAGCGGACCGCCGACCAGCGGGCCCACGATCGGCACCCAGAAGTAGAAGTTCCCGTACTGATCCCGCCACGCCCCGCCGTAGCCGGTGAGGAAGCTCGCGAGCCGGGGGCCGAGGTCACGGGCCGGGTTGATGGCGTATCCGGCGTTGGTGCCGAACGCCATGCCGATGGCCACCACGATGAGACCCACGACGAACGGTCCGAGATTGGCACCCGGCGGGGTGTTGAGGAGGTCGGTGACCGCGAAGATCAGCAGCACCAGGATCGCGGTGCCGATGATCTGGTCCCGGAGCGCTCCCCATTCGGTGACCGGGAGCGCGGTGTTTCCGTTGGCGGGCAGGGTGGAGAACACCGTCTGCGTCTTGATGGTGTGCCCCGGGTCCGCCTTCGCCAGCGCCTCGGTGTAGTTCCACCGCACCAGCAGCGCCGCGACGAACGCCCCGGCGACCTGGGCGAGCGAGTACGGCGCCACCTTCTTCCAGGGGAAATCCTTGAACGCGGCGAGGGAGAGGGTCACGGCGGGGTTGAGATGGGCTCCGCTGAGCCGGCCCGCCACATAGACACCCAGGGTGACTCCGAGACCCCATGCCCAGGCGATGCTGTCGTGATTCCCGAGGCCGCCCGGCGGATCGGTGAGTGCGCCGCCCGCCGCCACCTGGGCCACCACACCACAGCCGAAGAGGATGAGAATCATCGTGCCGAGGAATTCCGCGGAGAGTTCCCCGACGAGTCCCGACCGCTTGAGCCGCTCCATGTGGATCTCGCTTCCTGTCGATTCACGACCTCTGCGGCACAGATCCACATCTGAGCGTAGACGGGGGCAGTTGGATCCGCATTCGGTGGCGGACGTGCCGGTTGCCGCCCCTTCCCGGGCGGGAACCGTGCCCGCTCTCAGTCGATGTCGACGTGGTCGAAGACCTCCAGCATCCGGCCGAGCACCCGTACACAGGCCGTCACATCGGCGTCGGTGAGCCCCCCGTCCACCTGGCGCAGCAGCGACTCCTCGCGGGCCAGGGCCGCGAGGATCGCCGCCCGTCCGCTCCCGGTCAGCCGGACCAGCGACGACCGCTGGTGCGCGGGGTTCGGGATGATCTCGACCAGCCGCGCCGCGGCGGCGTCGTTGACCATGCGCTGCACGAACTGCCGGCTCAGCGCCTGTGCCCGGCCCATCTGCGGGACCGTCATGGGTCCGTTCTCACGCAGCAGATCCAGTACGGCGCGTACCCCGACGGAGAGGCCCTCGACCGGGGCGGCCTGCTCCACCTTTCGCTGCACACGCCGGTAGAGCGGGCCGACCAGGGCGAAGACCTCCGTCAGCCGCTGGGCCAGTTCCTCGGGTGTCAGGGGCGGGTCGATGTCAGTCATCCGGCAATTATGACACCTCAGTTGTCAATGTGGCCGGAGAATGGCACCTTGGTTGTCATGAATGCTGCTTCCGAGCTGAACTTCATCGAGACCGGGGACGGGCGCCTCGTCCACCGCGACATCGGCGAGGGCCCGCTGCTGGTACTGCTGCACGGCGGCTTCGTCGACCACAGGATGTGGGACGACCAGGTGCCGGAGCTCGCCCGCCGTCACCGCGTGATCGTCCCGGACGCCCGAGGACACGGCGGATCCGCCAACGCGACCAGGCCCTTCCGCCATGCCGACGACGTGGCCGCACTGCTGCGCCGGCTCGACGCCGGGCCCGCGGTCCTGGCCGGACTGTCGATGGGCGCGGCCACCGCGGTCGACACCGCGCTCGAACACCCGGACCTGGTGCGTGCGCTGGTCGTCAGCGGGGCGGGGACCAGCGAGCCGGAATTCGGCGACCCCTGGTGCGGGCAGGTCCTGGCCGCACAGGCCCGCGCGCTGGGCGGGGGCGACATCGAGGGGTGGCTCGACGCCTTCATGCTCTTCGCGGCGGGCCCGCACCGCACGCTCGACGAAGTCGACGGCACCGTCGTGCGACGGGTGCGCGAGATGGCGGCCCGGACGCTGTCCAAGCACCGCGGCGACGAACCCGACCTGCGGGTGCCCGTCCCCGACACCTGGACGCGGGCGGCCGGGATCGAGGTCCCGGTCCTGGCGGTCAACGGCGGCATCGACGGGGCGGACCAGCTCGCCATGGCCCGGCGCCTGGTGCGGACGGTAGCCGACGGGCGGGAGGTGATCGTCGAGGGCGCCGCCCACTACCCCAACATGGAGGACCCGGACGCCTTCGGCGAGATTCTCGGGGACTTCCTGGCGGGTCTGCGCGCCCGGTAGGGCGGTGCCGGGGTCAGCGGGGGGCGGCGGCCGCCGCGCCGTCCGCCTCCGCGGCGGCCCGCGCCGGGGTGTCGTGCAGCCCCAGGCGCAGGTGCTCGACGTGGAAAAGGGCCTGGTCGAGGAGCTCGGCCACGTGGTTGTCGTACAGCGCGTAGATCACCGAGCGGCCCCGTCGCTCCCCGGTGACCAGGCCGAGGTTGCGCAGCAGCCGCAACTGGTGGGAGCAGGCGGACTGCTCCATGCCGACCGCGTCGGCGAGCTCCGTGGCGGGGCAGGGGCCCTCCTGGAGGCGGGCCAGGATGCGGAGCCGCGACGGGGTGGCCAGGGCCTGCAGGGTGGACGCCACATCGCCGGCCCCCACCGCGTCGAGGCGCTCGCGCGCGGTGGCAGCGGTCTTCGCGTCAACTCCGTGGCCCATGCCCTCATCCTACGGAGATCCATGCATGAATGGATGTTCATGTGATCCTGTATGGTGCGGGGGTCGAACCACTCCGCCCTCTCGCGTGAAGGATCACGCCCATGTCTTCCACCCTCACCCGCCCGGCCGCGCCCACCGGCCCGGCCCGAACGGGGGCCGATGGGCGGCGCACCCGGATCCTGGACCTTCCGGAGGCCCGCTGGGCCGCGGCGGCGCTGCTGCTGTTCCTGGCCGCGATGCCCCTGCACCTGCTCGGCGCTCCGTGGTGGGCGTGGGGCCCGCTGTACGCACTGACGTACGTCGCCGGCGGCTGGGAGCCGGGCCGGGAAGGGCTGAGGACGCTCAGGGAGAAGACCCTCGACGTCGACCTGCTGATGGTCGTCGCGGCGCTCGGCGCGGCGGCGATCGGCCAGGTGCTGGACGGCGCCCTGCTGATCGTCATCTTCGCCACCTCGGGAGCCCTGGAGGCGGTCGCCACCGCGCGGACCGCGGACTCGGTACGCGGACTGCTCGACCTCGCCCCCGCCAGGGCCACCCGCCTCGGCGCCGGAGGTGCCGAAGAGGCCGTGCCCACCGAGGAGTTGCGGGTCGGGGACGTGATCCTGGTGCGTCCCGGCGAACGCGTCGGGGCCGACGGCCGGGTCCTCGACGGGGCGAGCGAGGTGGACCAGGCAACCATCACGGGCGAACCGCTGCCGGTGACCAAGGAGTCCGGCGACGAGGTCTTCGCGGGAACCCTGAACGGCACCGGGGCGCTGCGGGTGACCGTGGAGCGCGACCCGTCCGATTCGGTGATCGCCCGGATCGTCGCCATGGTGGAGGAGGCATCCGGGACGAAGGCCCCCACCCAGCTGTTCATCGAGAAGGTCGAACAGCGGTACTCGATCGGCATGGTGGCCGCCACCGTCGCCCTGTTCGCCGTGCCCCTGGCCTTCGGCGCGGCACTGCAGCCGACGCTGCTCCGGGCGATGACCTTCATGATCGTGGCATCGCCGTGCGCCGTGGTGCTGGCCACGATGCCGCCGCTGCTGTCCGCGATCGCCAACGCCGGACGGCACGGGGTCCTCGTCAAGTCCGCCGTGGTGATGGAGCGCCTCGGTCGGATCGACGCCGTCGCGCTCGACAAGACCGGCACCCTGACCGAAGGCACCCCACGGGTGACCGACATCCGTCCGCTTCCGTCCTCGGGCCTGACCGAGGACGCCCTGCTCACCCTGGCGGCGGCGGCCGAGCACCCCAGCGAACACCCCCTCGCCCGTGCCGTCACCGAGGCCGCCCGCAGCCGGGGGCTCGTCCTTCCCCCGACGGCGGGCTTCAGTTCCGCCCCGGGCACCGGCGTCACCGCCACCGTGGCCGGCCGCACGGTCGCCGTCGGGAGCCCGGCCCGCCTGCTGGACGTCCGTCCCGGTGCCGCCGAACCGGCCGCCGAACTCGCCGCACGCCTGGAGGAGGACGGCCGTACCGCCGCACTGGTCGTCCTGGACGGCACACCCGTGGGCGTCCTGGGCATCGCCGACCGACTGCGCGCCGATGCCCGCTCCACCGTCGCCCGCCTCACCGGACTCACCGGCCGAACGCCGGTCCTGGTCACCGGGGACAACCCGCGCGCCGCCGCCCGGCTGGGCGCCGAGGCCGGGATCGCGGACGTACGGGCCGGTCTGCTGCCGCAGGAGAAGGCGCACACGGTCAGGGGGATGGAGAGCGTCGGGCACAAGGTGCTCATGGTCGGGGACGGCGTGAACGACGCCCCCGCACTGGCCGTCGCCCACACCGGCATCGCCATGGGCCGGGCGGGCTCCGACCTCGCCCTGGAGACCGCCGACGCCGTCGTGGTCCGCGACGAACTCGCCGCCGTCCCCACCGCCGTGGCGCTCTCGCGGCGATGCCGCCGCCTGGTCGTGCAGAACCTGGTGATCGCGGCCGTCTTCATCACCGGCCTCGTCGTCTGGGACCTGGTCGGCACCCTGCCGCTCCCGCTGGGCGTCGCCGGGCACGAGGGTTCCACCGTCATCGTCGGCCTCAACGGTCTGCGCCTGCTCCGCGAGGCCGCCTGGACGAGAGCCGAGAGCTGCCGCTGAACCCGGGGCGGGCATCGACGCGGCTGTTCGGCCGCCGTGCCCTCTTCGAGCGGCACGCCGCCGGCGAACCGGTCAAGGGGTCCGGCAGGGGACGGGGCGTCGGCGGACGGGAAACCCGGTGGGGGTATCGTCGGGGGCGCACACCGCAGGACCCGTCGACCCGTACGACCGAGCAATGCGAGGCAGCCGTGGATCGCGGACGGACACGAGCACCGGGAACGTCCCGGCTGCTGGTGCTCTGTGCCGTCCTGCTCGGGCTGTTCCTCATGCACGGAGCACCCGCGAGCGCCGCGGACGGCTGCCACGACGCGATGGCCGTGACGGCGTCCGCACCGGGGTCCGTGCCGGTGAGCGCGGGCCACTTCGCCGAGCGGGGCGAGCACGGTCCGGTCCGGGCGTCGGACGCGATGTCCGCGATGAACGGCGAGTCATGCGTATTCACCCATGCCCGTGACCGGGTGCTGCCGCTGTTGACGGCGCTGGGACTGGTGCTCCTTGCCGTCCCGGTGCTCACCGGGCGCCGTACGGCCGTACGGGGTCCGGCCCGGCGGGGACCGCCGTTCGCCGGAAGAGAGTTGCTGCTCCAGGTGTGCGTCGCGCGGACGTGACAGGACCGCGCCGGTCCACGGCCCTCCGGGGCCGGACCGGCCGGACGAACCTGCCCCTTTCGCGCGCCACGGACGTGGCGCAGCCACCTGGAAAGAACCTGTGATGTCCGCTTCCCGTTTCTCCGCAGCCCGCCGCCGCACCTTCGCGGCCGCCGGCACCGTCGCCGTCCTCGCTCTGGCACTGACCGCCTGCGGCTCCTCCGACGGCTCGAAGTCCGACGGCTCGTCCATGCCCGGCATGGACCACGGCTCGGCGGGTGCCTCCGCACCGGCCGCCCCCGGAGGCAAGTTCAACGACGCCGACGTGAAGTTCGCGCAGCAGATGATCCCGCACCACCAGCAGGCCGTCGAGATGGCGAAGCTGGCCGACGGCCGTGCCGCCGACCCCGAGATCAAGAAGCTGGCCACCGCGATCGAGAAGGCCCAGGACCCCGAGATCAACACGATGAAGGGCTGGCTGACGTCGTGGGGCAAGCCGCTGCCCTCGTCCTCGTCCTCGATGGGTGACATGCCCGGGATGGACCACGGCTCGGACGGTTCCGGGATGCCCGGAATGATGTCCGGCAAGGACATGGACGGTCTGGCCGCCGCCAAGGGCAAGGACTTCGACAAGAAGTTCGCCCAGCTCATGATCGGGCACCACCGGGGCGCCGTCACCATGGCCGAGGACGAGCAGAAGAACGGCGACAACGCCGAAGCGAAGAAGCTCGCCGGCGCCGTCGTCGCGGCCCAGACCGCCGAGATCGAGCAGATGAACAAGATCATCGACAGGCTCTGATCCCGGCAGGGGTGCGGGCCGTGGCCGTGCGGCGGCCCGCACCCCTTCTCCCGGTCCGGCCGGCACGGGAAACACCTCGCCGCCGACCGCTCAGCCGGCGGGCTCTGGCGCCGCGAGCAGCTTGGCCACCTCCTCCGCGCTCGTCTCCCGCAGTTCCTCGTCGACCAGCAGCCACCTGGTGATGCCGACCGATCCGAGGAAGGCCAGGTCGTGACTGGCGATCAGGAGCGCGCCCTCGTAGGCGTCGAGCGCACCGGTCAGCTGACGCACACTGGCGATGTCCAGGTTGTTGGTCGGCTCGTCCATCATCAGCAGCTGCGGGGCCGGTGCGGCGAGCATCGTCGCCGCGAGGGCGGCACGGAAGCGTTCCCCGCCCGACAGGGTGCCCGCAGGCTGCTCCGCGCGCTTGCCCCGGAACAGGAAGCGGGCGAGCTGGGCGCGGATCTGGTTGTCGGTGACCCCGGGCGCCGTGCGGGCCACGTTCGCCGCGACGCTCAGTTCCTCGTCCAGCACATCGAGCCGCTGCGGAAGGAACCGCACCGGTACGAAGGTCCTGGCCTCGCCGGACAGTGGGGCCAGTTCACCGGTGAGGGTGCGCAGCAGCGTCGTCTTTCCGGCGCCGTTGCGGCCGACGAGCGCGATCCGCTCGGGCCCGTTCACCTGGAGGCTGCCCTCGCGCAGTCCTCCGAACCGGGGGCGCAGGCCGTGCAGGCTCAGTACGGTGCGTCCGGCGGGCACCGCCGTGTGCGGGAGGCTCACGCGGATCTCGGCATCGTCGCGGACCGCGTCGGCGGCCTCCTCCCGGCGCTCGCGCGCCTCGTCGAGGCGTTCCTCGTGGACGCCTCGAAGCCTGCCCGCCGACTCCTGCGCCGATCGCTTCCGGCGGCCGGCCAGGATCTTCGGCAGGCCGCCCTCGGCCTCCGCCTTCCGGCCGTTCTTCTGACGCCGGGCCAGCTTCAGGTGGGTCTCCTCCAGTTCGCGCTTCTGGCGGCGTACATCGGCCTCGGCGGCCCGCAACGTCCGCCCGGCGGCCTCCTGTTCGGCGGCCACGGCCTCCTCGTACGCCGACCAGCCACCGCCGTACCAGTTCACCGATCCGGTGCGCAGTTCGGCGATGCGGTCCACGCGTTCCAGCAGTTCGCGGTCGTGGCTGACCACGACCAGCACCCCCGAGCGCCAGGAGTCGACGGCCTCGTAGAGCCTGCGGCGGGCGAACGCATCGAGGTTGTTGGTGGGCTCGTCCAGGAGCAGGACGTCGGGGCGCTCCAGCAGCAGCGCGGCCAGCCGCAGCAGGACGGTCTCCCCGCCGGACAACTGGCCCACGGTGCGGTCGAGTTCGACGCCGCCGAGGCCGAGCGAGCCCAGTGTCGCCAGGGCCCGTTCCTCGACGTCCCAGTCGTCACCGATCGTCTCGAAGTGCTTCTCGTCGACGTCCCCGGCCTCGATGGCGCGCAGCGCCTCGCGCCGCTCGGCGATGCCCAGGGCCCGGTCCACCCGCAGTGTTGTGTCGAGCGTGATGTTCTGCGGAAGGTGGGCGAGGCTGCCACCGACGGTCACCGACCCCTGGGACGGGCGCAGTCGACCGGCGAGCAGTCGCAGGAGGGTGGACTTGCCCGCGCCGTTGTTGCCGACGAGGCCGACGCGTCCCCGGCCGATGCTGAGCGAGAGCCCGTCGAGGACGGTGGTGCCGTCCGGCCACCGGAAGGTCAGGCCGGAGCAGGTGAGGGAGGCGTGAGGGGTGGTGGGGGTCGCCATGGTGTTCCTCGCATTCGCAAGCGCAGTGAAGGGGGGCTTCGTATGCGAGCACCACGCGGCGACCGGGCGATGGAAAGGGGTGCGGCGACCCTGAGGATCGAGGGACGGCTCATGCACCGAGGTCGCATCCACGCGGGGTCACGGGCAGCGCGAAGCACTGCTACGGCGTGACGGGCGTACGGGCAAGGCCGTACGGCGCGATGTTCGCGAACCTCAGATGCGCAACGTCCACCTCAATCGGAGACAACAGGACTTCGAAACTGTAAACGACGGGGCGAAGGAAACGCAATGTCACCGGGTCCGGGAGCGGACACCGGGACGCGTGGGTGAAATGCCCGCATTTGTGAATTCGTGGCGCGAGTCACGTCCGGCCCGCCGGTTGCCGTGCCCCGCGCTTCGGTTCCCTTTCCGCACAAGGGGAGCGGGTTGTGCGATGTGAGGTGGATTACCGAAATTCCCATTACTCGATCTTGTGAGTGAATTGCATTCGGAAATTGGGGTCTTGTCCCTTTCGGCTCTTCTCGCCTACGGTCACCGTCAATCCGGACGGAACGCCGAATCCTGCCGCTGTCCGGCAATCCCACCACTCGTGTACGGCAGGAGCGGGGAACCCAGGTAAGCCGCCGGTCCGGAATCCGGAACGGCTCGGGGTGAAGGCGCGCAAATGCGCGGCCAGGCATCTCCAGCCTGAACCCGACAGCTCACCTCGCAGGCGACGGAGAGGAATCCACCATGCCCGCAACGGGTACGTACCGTCGTCGCAGGTCCACCACGCTGACCCGCGGTTTCGTCGCCGTGGGCACGGGCGCGGCCGCCCTGCTGCTTCCCCTGCTCGGCGCCCACACCGCCGCGGCGGCTCCGGCGCAGTCCGCCGCCGTCACCGCCCCCGCCGCGCCGTCCGCGACGTACACGGACAATCTCGACGGCTGGATCAAGGAGTCGCTGGCCGTGATGGCCGAGCACGGCATCCCCGGCAGCTACGAGGGCATCCACCGCAACGTCATGCGTGAGTCGTCCGGCAACCCCCGGGCGATCAACAACTGGGACTCGAACGCCGCCGCCGGGACGCCCTCCAAGGGCCTCCTCCAGGTCATCGAACCGACGTTCCGGGCCTACCACGTGCCCGGGACCGCGATGGACAGCTACGACCCGGTCGCCAACATCACGGCCGCGTGCAACTACGCGGCCGCCAAGTACGGCTCCATCGACAACGTCTTCGGGGCCTACTGACGTGGCCCGACCGCTGACGTGAGCACACCACCGCCCGGCCGGGTCCGTCCCGAGGTCAGCCCAGCCGCGGCGGTGTCCAGTCGGCATGGCGCAGGACCGCGCGGACGGTGACCCGGGACGGCGCGAGTCGCAGCGCCGTATTGCGCAGGGCGACGGCCACCGGCCGGGACAGTTGCTGCCCCATCCGGCCGGCCTGCCGGGCGGCCCGCGCGACCGACTGGCTCCGGGGCCGGCGCTCGGCGTCGTAGCGGCCGAGCGCCGACTCGACGCCGGCCCCGGTGGACAGCGCGGCGGCCAGTGTCGCCGCGTCCTCCAGCGCCTGACAGGCCCCCTGGCCGAGATTCGGGGTCATGGCGTGCGCGGCGTCGCCGAGCAGCGCGATCCGGCCCACCGCGTAGGAAGGGAGCGGAACCACCAGCTCGTTGACGTCGTGATGCAGTACGGCATCGGGCCGGGTCGCCGCCAGCAGGGCGGGAATGGGGTCGTGCCAGCCGCCGAACCGGCGGCGCACCTCGCCCAGCGGATCCGGGTGGCGGACGCCCGCGGGAGCGTTGAGCACCGCGTGCCACTCGGCCCGTCCGTCGGCGAAAGCGATGTGACCGAACTCGGCCCCCGGCCCCCAGGTCAGCTCGAAGTCGCTACGCAGATCGACCGGCGACCCGGTGATGGCGCGCAGCACCGTCGACCCGCTGTAGGCCGGACCGGGGTGCCCCGGGAAGAGCCGGGCGCGCAGCCTGCTGCCGATTCCGTCGGCGGCCACCACCAGATCCGCCCCCAGTTCGGTGTCACCGGCGGCCAGGCGCACCCGCGAGGCGTCGGACCGGTCGACGGACGTCACCTCGGCCCCGACGAGCAGGGATTCGGGAGGCAGCGCCGCGCGCAGCAGCCGGTGCAGCTCGGCCCGGGGGATGCCCACGATCGGGGTCCCCAGCTCGCGTTCCAGCACGGTTCCGTCCATGCGGGCCAGCTGACGGCCGTCCGGCGTGCGGGTGCCGCCGGTGTACTGGGGCCGGGCGGCCGCGCGCACCGCCGCGCCGACACCGAGGACGTCCAGCGCGCGCAAGCCGTTCGCGTGCAGGGAGATGCCCGCACCCGCGTCGTCGGGAGTGCGGGCGCGCTCGACGACCGTCACCTCCCAGCCGATGAGCCGCAGCCCGATCGCGGCGGCCAGTCCGCCGATGCCACCGCCGACAACCACCGCGCTGTTGCCCATGCCCGGTCCCCTCCCGTGCCCCGTCATGACCTTCTACATCTGTAGAAGGAGAGTACTCCCCTCCTCTACAGGTGTAGAAAGAGGTGGTGACCACAGACCGACGTACCGCCCTCGCCGATGCCGCCATCCATGTGCTGGCCGAAGAGGGGATGCGGGGCCTGACCCACCGGGCCGTGGACCGGGCGGCCGCCCTGCCGCCGGGCACCACCTCGGCGTACTTCCGCACCCGTCAGGCGCTGCTCACCGCGCTCGTCCGGCGGCTCGTGGCACTGGACCAGGCGGAATTGCAGGCGGCCGGCGAGCAGGCGCAGGTGCCGCGCGCCGCCGCCGAACTGACGGAAGGACTCGCCGGCTTCGTCGAACGGCGGCTGACCGGTGAGGGGCGGCAGCGGTCGCTCGCCCGCTACGCCTGCGCGGTCGAGAGCGTGCGCCACCCGGAACTGCGCGAGATTCTCGTACCGCGGCAGAACGCGGCCCGTGACGCGGTGCGGGCGTTCCTGCGCGCAGAGGGCGTCGCCGACGCCGACGGCCGCACGCTCACACTGCTGGCCTGCGTGGACGGACTCGTCTTCGACCGGCTGGTGGGCGGTGGGGGAGTGGTGCCCAGGGACGAGATCGCGGGGCTGGTCGCCGCGGCGCTCCGCGGCTCCGGCGGGAAAGCCGGTGCCATCGCCGCCGGGTGACCCCGCAGCGGGGATGCCGGTGCCGCCGCCGGGCGACTCCGCCGCTTCACTCCGGGGCGGGTTGTGCCGCCTGCCGCGGCTCGGAGCGGGGCAGTACGGGCACGGTCGCCGCCGCCCCGTCCCGGACCGACCGCACCACCGCGTCGTGCAGTCGACGGCTGTCCTCCTCCGAACAGCACGAGACCGGACTGCCCGACATGGTGAACCAGTCGATCGCACCGGTGTACTGCACAGTGACCTGGGCCGTGTCGTCCGCCCAAGTCGTGTGAACGGTCAGGTCCCCGGACAGCACACCGACCTCGTCCGTGAGCACGCCACCGCGCCCCGAGAACACACCGCAAGTCGTCCACGACGCCCAAGCCATGACTCCAGGCTGGCACCAACACCGCCGATCCGCGACCCGCAGGCCCGGCGCCCGGACTGCACCCCGCCCGCCCAGGACACCGCTCCCCCTTCCGGATGCTGGAAATGGGGGAAACTTTCCAACGGGCCGGGCTGCGGTTCCCGCACTCCCGATCTCCGGGCATTGACGCGCTGTTAGCGCCCAAATCGTCGGATCGGCCCCTCGGAACAACGAATTCCGAAGGTGAACACCTCTTGACCTGCGGAACACGTCAGGATTGCATGTCGCGCTGGGAGCGCCGAAACCACTCACCACGTCCTCGTCTGGAGGCGATACCGCTCCCGTGCTCGGACACCGCACCTGTTGATCGGAACCGCACGATGACCGAAACGCTCAGCGCTCCCCAGGCGCTCGCACCAGCGACCGGCCCCACTCCACAGAAGCTCAAGCGTTCCATCGGCGTCGTGGGCGGAACACTGCTCACGCTGTCCTGCGTGACGCCCGCCTCGACCCTCTTCGTGGTCGTCCCGGACCTGTTCTCCAGCCTCGGCACGTACACCGCCCTCACCATCGCCATCGGCTCGCTGCTCTGCATCGCGGTCGCCTTCTGCTACTCGGAGCTGGGCACGCTCATTCCCAGTGCCGGCGGTGAGTACGCCATGGTGTCGACGATGGCTGGGCGGCTCGCCGGGTGGCTCGTCTTCGTGCTCTCGCTGCTGGTCGTGATGATCGTGCCCCCGGTCATTGCCATGGGTACGGCCGACTACCTCGCCCCCATCGTGCACATCCCGGCCTCCGTCGCGGGCGCCGGCGTGATGGTGCTCGCCACCCTCGCCGGTCTGCTGGACCTGCGCGCCAACGCGTGGATCACCGGCATCTTCCTCGTCCTCGAAGTGATCGCGGCGGCCGTCGTCGCCGTGCTCGGCTTCGCCCACTCCGAGCGCGGCGCCTCGGCTCTGGTGCACGGCACGGTCGCCCCGTCGGGCGGCGGGAGCTCGACCGTCACCGCGATGATGGTGGTCTCCGGGCTCGCCATCGCCCTCTTCATCACCCGGGGTTTCTCCACCGCCGTCTATCTCTCGGAGGAGCTGGAGAACCCGCGGCGCAACGTGGCCCGCACCGTGCTCGCCACCCTCGCCATCTCCACCGCGGTCATCCTCGTCCCGGTCATCGCCATCACACTCGGCGCCCCCGACCTGGCGGCCCTGACCTCGGGCGACCTCAACACCATGGTCGCCACCTGGTCCAACTCGGCGGTCGGGACCTTCGTCAGCCTCTGCGTCGCCCTCGCGATCATCAACGCCGGCATCGTGATGGTCATCCAGAACTCGCGGGTGCTGTTCGCCTCCGCCCGTGACAAGGCCTGGCCCGGACCGGTCAACAACGCCCTGACCCGCCTCGGCCGGTTCGGCTCCCCGTGGGTCGCCACCCTGGTCGTCGGCGTCCCCGGCGCGGCGCTCTGCTTCGTCAACCTCGACACCCTGTACGGCGTCACCGGTGTCTCCGTCACCGCGATGTACCTGCTGGTCGCCGTCGCCGCGCTGCTCTGCCGCCGCGGCGCCCACCGCCGGGCGCCGGCCTGGCGCATGCCGCTGTGGCCCGCGATCCCGGTGCTGCTGATCGCGGTGCTGGCGTACATCCTCACCCAGCAGGAGACCGAGTACCTGCTGTGGACCGGGGGGATCACCGCGGTCGCCACGCTCTACTGGGCGTTCTACCTGCGGCCCCGCAAGGAGACCCGCTGGCTGGTCAGCATTCCGGAGGACGCGCAGTCCTGACCCGGACGCGTTCCGTGCCGTGTACGGCCCGTCGGCGGTGACCGTCCGCGGGCGGGCCGGACACATGTTCTTCCGCGCCCGGTCGCCCGACCGGCCGCCGCTTCGGCCCGACGACGGGCGGACCCGCCCCCGGCTCCCGCACAGTGGGGTGAGGGCAGTCCGCCGTCGGAACACGGGGAGTCGGAGCGCGATGAGTGTGGAACGGGTCGGAGTCGTCGTACACCAGGGCCGCCCCGAGGCTGTCGTCGCGGCGGGCGTCGTACGCGACTGGTGTGTCCGCGAAGGCGTCCCGTGCACCGACATCGACGTGTGGCGCGACGACGAACGCAGGCGCGGCGGGCGCGAGGAGGCCGATGTCGCGGGCAACCCCGATCTCATCGTGACGCTCGGCGGCGACGGGACGTTCCTGCGCGGCGCCCGGATCGCCGCCAAGAACGACGGCGCCGTCCTCGGGATCGACCTGGGCCGCGTCGGCTTCCTCACCGAGGTCCCGGCGAAGGACGTGGTCCGGGCGCTCGACGCCGTCCACCGGGGCCGTGCGGCGGTCGAGGAACGCATGACCCTGACCATGCGGGCCTCCCGCGTACTCGAAGTGCCCAAGGACATCGACGCCCTGATGGGCTACGGACGACGCCCGATGCTGCCGCCCCCGCACGTGGACCCCGACGCGGAGGCCGCGGCGGAGGACTGGGGCGTGGCACTGGACGTCACCGCGCTCAACGACGTCGTCGTGGAGAAGCTCGCCCGCGACCGGCAGGTGAGCCTCGGGGTGTACATCGGCGGCCGGCTCCTCGCCTCGTACTCGGCCGACGCGGTCATCATGGCCACCCCCACCGGCTCGACCGCCTACAGCTTCGCCGCGGGCGGACCGGTGGTCTCGCCACGCATGGACGCCGTCCTGTTCACACCCGTGGCGGCACACATGACCTTCGACCGCACCGTGGTCGCCGCGGCCGACGAACCGATCGCCGTCCGGGTCCTGCCGCACTCGGGGCAGGGCGCGGTGACCATCGACGGCCAGCTGCGCGGCGTGCTCGACGCCGGGGACTGGGTTGGGGTATACGCGGCACCGCGCCGCCTCCGGGTCATCAGGCTCGGCCCGCACGACTTCTACGGACGGCTGCGCACCCGCCTCCGCCTCACCGACGCCCCGGCCACGGCGGCCGACGGGGCGAGCGCGCCCCTCTTCCGCCCCGACGGACCGGTCCCGCACGACCTGGCCCACCTCCACCTCACCCCGGCGGACCGGGACGAGGCCGACGGCGCCCGACCGGGCGGGACCCGGGTGCCACCCGGATCCCGCCCGTGAACCCGGGCCGCAGGGCCGAAGCCCCACGCCGAAGCCCCCACGACGAAGGAGCTCCCATGCCCGGCAGCGCCGATCCTTCCGCCCGCACCGCAGTGGTGATTCCCGATACCGAACTGGCCTCCGCCGCAACCCAGCTGGTCCGGGACACCACCGACGACCTGATCTACCACCACTCCCGCCGCGTCTACTGCTTCGGCGTCCTCCAGGGACGCAACGGCGGGCTCGGCTTCGACCCGGAACTGCTCTACGTCGCGGCCATGTTCCACGATCTCGGCCTCAGCGAGGAGTACCGGGCCAGCGGCCGCCGGTTCGAGGTGGACGGCGCCGACGAGGCACGGCGGTTCCTGCGGAGCCACGGGGTGCCCGAGGACGGCGTCCGCCGGGTCTGGACGGCGATCGCGCTCCACACGACGCCGGGCATCCCCTCGTTCATGGAGCCCGAGGTCGCACTTCTGACGGCCGGTGTCGAGTACGACGTACTGGGCATCGGGTACCACGACATCAGCGACGCGGACCGGGCGGCGATCGTCGCCCTCCACCCCCGCCCCGACTTCAAGCGCCGCATCCTCAAGGCCTTCACCGAAGGCATCGAACCCAAGCCGGACACCACTTTCGGCAATGTGAAGGCCGACGTCCTGGAGCGATATGTGTCCGGGTTCGAGCGGGGCAACTTCGTGGACACCATCCTGGACTCCGCCTGGCCGGAGTGAGGTTCGGCGCTCGCCCGCCGTGACGGGGAGGAGCAGGCCCGCCCTCGCGGTACCCCGGCAGTAGCCCTGGTGGAGCAGGCGCCCGTCGTTATAGTTGGCGCCTACAGGAAAGTGACTGCGCGGAGGTGCCCGGTGCGCCACGGGCCGGTCCAGCGGCCCCGAAGGACACCTCGGTCACGCGGACGGTCCGGCGGCCGAACGGCTCCGCGCCCGCTGCCCGTTCCTCCACCGTCCACGGAAAGGGCGTGCGATGCCGGCCGTCCTCGTACTGCTGCTCGCCGGAACCTGGCTGCTCTCCGGCGCCCTGGTCACCGGGACCGATCCGCTGATCGTCGCAGTGGGCCGCACCGCAGTGTGCTGCCTGGTCCTCACCGCCGTCGCCGCCGCCACCGCGGAAGGCCGGGCCGACCTGCGCCGGGCCGCCGCCGGGCCGGGCACCGTATGGCTGCTGGGTCTGCTCGGCTTCGCCGGGTACGCGGCGGGAACCCTCCTCGCCATCCCGCGCATCGGGACCTCGCTCACCAATCTCGTCGTCGCGCTGATGCCCTGTGCCTCGGTCGCCGTGGGTGCGTTGTTCTTCGGCGAGCGCTCCGGCCCGCGCAAGGTCGCCGGGGCGGTGCTCGCCTGCGCCGCGGCCGTCGGATACGCGGCACTCGGTGCGGACGCGGGCGACGCCGACGGGGTGGGGCTGCTGCTCGTGGCGGCGGCGACCGTGGCCTTCGCCGGGTACGGATTCCTGTACCGGCAGCGGCTGTCGGGGCTGCCGCCGCTCGCCGTGCTGCCCGTACTGCTCGCGGCCGCCACCTGCCTGCTGCTCCCGATGGCGCTGCCCGCGCTGATCTCCCACCCCCCGACCCCCGCCGCGATCGGCGGCACGGTCGTGCTCGGCGCGGCCGTGTACGCACCCGCCTACCTCGTGCAGCACCGGCTCATCCTGTCGCGCGGGCCGGTCTTCACGGCCGCCGTGCAACTGGCCGTTCCCTTCACCGTGCGCCTGGGCGACTGGGCACTCGGCACCGCGTCCGCCCCGTCCATGGCGGAGCTGCTGCTCCTCGCCGCGTGCTGCGGGGGCATCGCCCTCGTCACCGTCCAGCCGGCCGCCCGGCTCGCCGCCGCCGACTGACCGCGGGGCCGGCGCCGGGCGGACCGGCTCAGTGCTGCGACTGTGGTCCGGCCGTCGTCGCGCCGACCACCAGCGTGCACGGATGGGCGTGCGTCCCGGGGGCTTCGCGCCCGTCGGCCACCTGAGCGGCGGCCGCGGCGCCCAACGCGGCCAACCCGGTGTCCACAGTGGTCAGATGGCGGGTGCTCTGACCGCTGATCACGTACTCCCAGTTGTCCACACCGACCAGCGCGACATCGTCCGGGACACGCCTTCCCGACTGCCGTAGCACGGACTCGGCGCCCAGCGCTATCTGGTCGTTGCCGCAGAACACGGCGTCGAACCGGGCGCCGGACCCGATCAGCCTGCGACAGGCGGTGACCCCCCAGGCCCGGCTCCAGTCGCCCCGGAGCGTGTCGGCCGCGGGCGGCAGCCCGGCATCGGCGAGCGTGGCCAGCAGCCCCTGCTCGCGCCCCGACGTGGCGGTGTCGGCCACCTCGCCGGTGATGTGCGCGATGCGCCGCCTGCCCAGCGACAGCAGGTGCTCGCCCGCCAGCCTCCCGGCCATCCGGCTGTCGGGGACGTAACAGGAGTCGCCCTCCCGGTCGGTGAGCCCGTAGGCGTAGGCGACCGGGACGGAGAACTCGGCCGTGACGGAGCGCAATTCGGTCCGGAGGCCGTCACCGAGCACCAGCAGCCCGTCCACGCGCCGGGCCAGCATTCTGCGGACGCTCTCGGCCATCGTGTCCGGGTCGAAGCCGGTGTCGTAGAGCAGACACGCCTGCTCCCGGCTGCCCAGGTGGGTGACCGCCCCGACCAGCACCGGCTCGGTGAACGCGCCCCGGGCATTCTGGGCGAGAATGCCGATCGTCCGGCTCCGCCCCAACGCGAAGGACTGGGCCAGGGCGTTGGGACGGAAGTCGAGTCTGCGCGCGGCCTCCGCGATGCGCGATCTGGTCGCCGTCGAGACCCGGCCGCCGCCGTTCAACGCCCTTGATGCCGTGGAGAGCGACACCCCGGCGACCGCCGCGACATCGCTCAGTGTGACCCTGCCCCGTTCCGTCATGGCCTCAGCCTAGCCGCGATGCGCAACTGCTTGTGCAATTCCGTTGGTTCCTGTGTGAACCCTTGACAGGCTTTGTTCGCGGGACCAGTCTGTGCCGCGCTTGAGCAAGCGGTTGCGCAACGGCCCGGAGCTGCCTCGGGGCCAGTGCGGCAAGGCACTCCGCAGTGACCGCGCGCAGTACTCCGCGCGGCACCCCGCGCCCGATGATCAGGGAGTTTCACGCCATGCGACATCGACCACGCAGACGCCTGCCCCGAGCGGCGGTGGCCTTCGCCACGCTGCTCGGCCTCCTGGCCTTCGGCCCGGCCGCCGCCTCCGCGGAGCGAGCCGGAGCCGTCGCGGACGGCGACAACTCGGCAACCGCCGTGCTCGGAAGCACGCTTGAGGCCCGGAACGTCACCGTCGATGCGTCCCCCGGCAGCGACGAGGCGAGCGCCAACGCCAACACGTACGGCGGCCGGGACTGCTGGGAGATCGGCCCCGGCCGCCCCAGTCAGTACCTGTACGTCACCCTGGACGCCCGCCTCAAACACGAGGGGGTGAACCACGCGGCCGTCGACATCGACTACTTCGACGCGCCGGGAACCAAGTTCGCGCTGGTCTACGACGCGGGCGCGAACCCGTGGCGCACCTCACGGATCGTGCGGACGACCGGCACCAACACCTGGAAGACCGCGCACTTCTACATCCCGGACGGGGCGTTCGCCGGCGGCCAGTACGGGCGGGACATGCGCATTGCCACCTGGGCGCAGGACATGGGGTCCAGCGAGAAGCCGGTCTGCTTCGCCCGTTACGCCTTCGAGCCGTCCCCGGTCGACACCGATGACGTGCAGGTCGATGTGACGACCCCCGGCAACCTCTTCGACCCGGGCGAGCGGGCCACCTTCGGGGTCCTGTCCGCCCGCGACCGCTCCGTGCCCTGGAGCGTCCGCGACTACCGGGGCCGCACCGTGCGGCAGGGGGCCGCCGCCATCGACCCCGCAACCCGCCAAGGCTCCGTGGACGCAGGTGAACTGCCCCTGGGCTACTACACGTTGACACTTCGCGGGACCGCCGCGGACGGGGCCCCGGTCGCCCGCACCGCCGGTTTCGCGGTGCAGCACCCCGGGCCCGACCCGAAGCGCACCACCGACTCCTTCTTCGGCGTCAACCACCACCACCGCTCCGCCCCCGGCGACGCCTGGGACGACAGCACCAGGCTCGCCGCCCGCGCCGGGGCCGACGCACTGCGCGTCGACTCCGTCTACTGGAGCAGCATCGAGCACCCCAAGGGCGAGTACCAGTGGCCCGAGGCCAGTGAACGCGTCACCGCGGACTTCGGCGCGCGCGGCCAGAACGGCCTGATGCTGCTGGGCTTCGGCAACTCCGACTACGGCAACATCCCGAGCACCGACGAGGCGTACCAGGCGTTCGGGAAGTACGCCGGGCAGGTCGCGGAGAAGGCCGGCGGCCGGATCGAATCGCTGGAGGTCTGGAACGAGTACTACGGCGGCTTCTCCAACGGGGTGTGCTCGCAGAGCGCGAAGTGCTACGCCAAGATGTTGGCTGCCGCGTACTCGGGGGTAAAGGCGGCCGACCCGAAGATCACCGTGGTCGGTGCCTCGTCGTTCAAGGTGCCACTGGACTGGTTCGAGGAGCTGTTCAAGCTCGGCGGGCTCAAGCACATGGACGCGATCTCCATCCACCCCTACCGCGCCCCGGGCGACCCCGAGGGCGTCGAGCTCGACATCGCGGGCCTCAAGAAGCTGATGCGTCAGTACAACGACGGCAGGGAACTGCCCATCTGGATCACCGAGCAGGGCTGGACCTCCGCCGACCGGGACGGCATCGGCGTCGACGAGCAGACCCAGGCACAGGCCACCGCGCGCGCCCTGCTCGCGGCCAAGGCCGCGGGTGTCGCCCGCTACTACTGGTACGACCTGATCAACGACGGCAACGGTCCGAGCAACGGGGAACACAACTTCGGACTGCTGCGCAAGACGGGCCCGGAGGCCAACGGCCTCAACCCGAAGCCCGCCTACCTCGCCTACTCCACCACTGCCCGCGAACTCACCGAGGCAAGGTTCACCGGCCGGCTGCACACCGGCGACCCGGGCCTGCACGCCTACACCTTCCGGTCCGCGGCCGGCTCACCCGGCGGCGGCGCCGTGACCACGGCCATGTGGAGCAGCGACCGCACCGGCAAGCCGGTCCGGGTGCGGACCGGGAAGCCCGTCACCGTGGTGGACATGCTCGGCGGTGAGCGGGTCCTGGAGCCGGTGGACGGCTGGGTGCACCTCACGGCCACCGGCGCCCCGGTCTATCTGCGGGCCGCGGCGGACAAGGTCGAGGAGTCGCCGCTGCTGTCGCTGTCCGCACCCCAGGACATCGCGGCCGGCACGGAGATTCCGGTGACCGCCACACTCGACAACCGGGCCACCGGGCACGGGGCGTCCGTCCGCAGGCGCACCGCGGTCTTCGAGGTCGAGGGCGAGCGGGTCACCGTCTCCGCGGCCCCCGGCCGACGGGCGAGTGCCGTGCTGAAGATTCCGGCCGGTGACACGCCGGGCAACCGCGGTGCGGCCGCAGCGGTCACGCTGGACGGGAAGCGGGCCGGTGCGGTCGCGACCGGCACGCGGGTGACGGCGGAACCGGTGACGGTCGACGTGTCCCCGGAGATGTCGGTGAAGGGCGCCACCCGCACCGACCGGCTCGCGGTGACCGTCACCAACCACTCGCCGGACACACCGGCCGGGGTGACCGGCATCGACTGGTCCTTCGGAGACCTCACCGGAACGATCGCGGGCCGGGGCCTCGGCGGCGGTACGGTCCCGCCGCTGGCCACCCGCACCTTCCGCACCGCCGTCGAAGGAGCAGCCGCCTACGTCGTCAAGCCCGTCGGCGTGACCGCCAGACTCGCGGACGGACGCACCGCACGGGACAGCGACTCCTTCGGCTTCAGCCCGATCGCCAGGGCCACCCCGCACCTGGTGAACGGCAGACTCACCGGCCTGGGCAACGTCCCGAAGGTGGACCTCTCCGAGGTCGGCTCGTACAGCGGCATCGAACCCGGCGTCGCCGACGGCGACATGTGGGCGACCTGGGACGACAAGAACCTCTACGTATCCGCGGTCGTCCGGGAGAAGGACCACCGGACGGCACAGAAGGTGGCCTGGCTGCCCGCCGGTGACAGCATCGGCATCGGGGTGCAGCCGGGCAGACCGGGGGAGGGGCTCGGGCGTTGGGGCGCCGACTGGTACATGCTCTACGCCGGTGACACCGTGACCGAGGGGCCGGGTGTCTTCGTCGAATCCCTGCCGAAGGACTACCCGGTGGGGCCGGTGGCGGGCACAGATGTCCGAGTGGCCCGCGACGAGGAGGCCGGCACCACGACCTACCTGGTCGCCGTGCCGTGGAAGCGGATCGCCCCGCTGTCGCCCGCGGATCCCGCGTTCTCGCTGACCCTGACGGTCAACAAGAACGACGGTGTGCAGCGGGACAACTACCGCTCGCTCGGTCTCGACGGATGGCAGACCTGGGGCGACGGGCTCAACAACTGGAAGCTGGTGCGCTATCAGCAGGTGCAGCTGACCCGCTGACCCCCGGGCCCACCGAACCGCCACCGGGCTGGTGGGCGCCGCGAGACCCGGCGCCCACCGGCCCGTCGTTCCTGACGAGCATCACACCGACCCTCAGCAGCGAGAGGCGAACCACCATGACCCAGACCGTCCCCGGCACCGGCGATCCCGCCGGCACCCGGCGCCCGCGTAGCATCCGGCCGGGCCCGAGACGTCGCTCGGCCTTCGCCCGTGTGCCGGCGCTCGCTCTCGCGCCGGCCCTGGCACTGACCCTGATCGTGGCGATCCCCCCGTCCGCCCCGGCCGCGGCGCACACCCTGTCCGTCACCTCCCCGAGCCTGATCTTCCAACAGGGGCGGGGCGCGGTGGAGTTCGGATCATCCGCGGCCTCGGTGTCCTGGGCGATCACCGACGAACAGGGCGTCCGGGTGCGCGGCGGCACCAGCTGGCTCTCCGGAGGGAAAGCCAGCATCCCCGTGGCCGACCTCGCCCCCGGCTACTTCGAACTCACCCTGCACGCGGGCGCCGCCCCCGACCCGACCGACCTGCGCACCTCGTTCGCCGTCATCGAACCCGTCCCGGACAGCGCGGTCGGCCCTTCCTCACCGTTCGGCGCCGCCGTGCACATCGGACGGGCGGGCTGGGGTCTGAACGTGCTGGACGAGGCACGGAAGACGGGCATCGCCCACATCCGCGAGGACGCCTGGTGGAACCGGTTCGAGACCACGAAGGGCAGCTACACCTTCCCGGCCGACTTCACCAACACGATGACCCACGCCCGCGAACTGGGCATCACCCCGATGATCATCGCGAACGGCGCCAACTCCCTGTACGACAACGGCCGGACGCCGAGCACCCCGGAGGGCATCGCCGCCTTCGGGAAATTCGCGGCCGCGGTGGTCGAGCACTACGGCCTGAGCAACGTCGAGGTGCTGAACGAGTACAACGCGGGCACCTTCAACAACAGCGCCTGCGGGCGGACCGCCGCCTGCTATCTGGAGGTGCTCAAAGGGGTCCACCAGGCCGTGAAGGCCGCGGACCCGGGCGCCGAGGTCGTCGGCCCGTCGACCATCGGCATCGCCAACTGCACCCCCGCGGACGGCAGTAAGTGCTTCGCGCCGGACCTGATCGACCGCGGCGGCCTGAAGGCGATGGACGCCTACAGCGTCCACCCCTACCACTTCCCCGGCGGGCCGGAGTGGCTGGGCAGCACCGGCGACACCATCGCCGGACTGCGGCAGCGGATTCGCGCCGCCAACGGTGGCCAGGACAAGCCGATCGTCCTCAGCGAGATGGGCTGGCCCACCGACACCGGCCACGGCACCACCGAACGCCAGCAGGCCGACAACCTGATCCGGCTGTACGCCACCGGCCTGGCCAACGGTGTGACCCGGGTCTACTGGTACGACCTGGTCAACGACGGCAGCGACCCCACCTCGACGGAAAACAACTTCGGGATGCTCCGGCAGCCCGTGACCCCCACCACCGGGAACCCGGTCTCGGTCACCGCCAACGCCCCGAAGCCGGCCGCGGTCGCCCAGGCGGTGGTGGCCCGGATGCTCGGCGGCAAGACATACGCCGGTGACGACGCGGTGGCCGCACCGGCCCACTCCGTACGCTTCACCGGCGGCGGCACGACCCGTGTGGTGTGGGCGACCACCGCCCGCGACCTCACGGTCTCGGCGACCGGCCCGGTCACCCTGGTCGACTCCTGGGGCCGGCGTTCCGTGAGGCAACCGACGGACGGACGCCTCACGTTGGAGGCCGGCCCGTCCCCGGTGTTCATCGAGGGCCCCGTCACCGGTGTCGGAGCGGCGACGCCGTAGCGGTTCCGGACCGGAGAACCGTTCGACGTGCAGGTGCCGGGCACGCTGCGTGCCCGGCACCCGCCGTACGGACCGAACCCCCGCCGGCTCGTGGCGGCGGCCCTGCGTCAGAAGGTGACGTCCGAGCAGGCGTAGAACGCGTTGCCGGTGTCGGCGATCGTCCAGACGCCGAGGATCAGATGCTTGCCCGACTTCTGCGGCAGGACTCCGGCGTGGGTCACGGTGGACCCCGGCAGGCGGCCGCCGAAGGGCACGGTCAGGAACGGCTGCGGATCCAGGTCGGCCCTGGTGAGGGGCTTGGCGGGGTCGTAGCCGTCCTTGGTGATGTAGTAGCGGAAGTCGGTCGTGGCGTGCCGGGCCTCGATGCGCCAGCGGAAGGTGTAGCTCTGGCCGCCGGTGACCTTCGTCGCGGGCCAGGCACCGCCACGCGGGTCGTCGAGCTCGGAGAACCGGCCGTTGCCACCGGCGCAGATGGTGCCGTCGACCGGGCCGCGGGCGGGGAAGCCCTTCGGACCCTCCACGCTCGGCGGCTCCCACTGGATCTGGCCGCAGTTGCGCACGGTGCCGTTGCCGCAGAGCTGCTGACGGCTGACGGGAGCGTCGGTGTAGCCGTGGCTCTGGGCGCTGCCGGTGGTGACGAGGAGGGAGGCTCCGGCGATCCCGAGGCCGAGTACCAACGAGGTGATCCTTCTGCGCATGCTTCGCTCCTGAGGGAGGTGTGGGGGCGCTGCGTGACGAGTGGGGAGGACGCGCTCCACCCCACTAGGTCTAGACCAACTTCGAGATTAGTCAGGGTGATTGATCATGTCCATACCATTGGCGAGCCGCAGGGTGGCCGGCCGGTGACGGCCCCGGCCGGGCCGGACGGGCCGTCGGCACGCTGGGCCGTGCGGCAAAGCGGGCGTAGGCTGACAAAAACGCCTGTGCACCGCGAGTGAGCGATGGAGGCGGCCCATGAACGACCCACATGGCTTCCTCAAGTTCCCCCGACGACCCGTCCCGGGACGCCCCGTCCAGGAACGGCTGAGCGACTGGAACGAGGTCTACGCGGGACAGGCGCGACTCCCCCTGGTGTCGGAGCAGGCCGGGCGCTGCATGGACTGCGGCATCCCGTTCTGCCACAGCGGCTGCCCACTGGGAAACCTCATCCCCGAGTGGAACACGTACGCCAAACGGGAGGACTGGCAGGCTGCTGCCGAGCGGCTGCACGCGACGAACAACTTCCCGGAATTCACCGGGCGCCTGTGCCCGGCCCCGTGCGAGGACGCCTGTGTGCTGACCATCAACGCCGACCCCGTGACCATAAAGAACGTCGAGCAGGCCATCGCCGACCAGATCTGGGAACGCGGATACGCGGCACCGCGGCCGCCCGAGCGGCTCAGCGGCAGGACCGTCGCCGTCGTCGGCTCCGGTCCGGCCGGTCTGGCCGCGGCGCAGCAGCTCACCAGGACCGGCCACACCGTCGCCGTCTACGAACGCGCCGACCGCATCGGCGGACTGCTGCGCTACGGCATCCCCGAGTTCAAGATGGAGAAACGCCACCTGGACCGCCGCATCGAGCAGATGCGGGCGGAGGGCACCAAATTCCGCACGGGAGTGGAGATCGGCAGTGACCTCGATGCCGCCGAGCTCATGGAGCGGCACGACGCGGTCGTCATCGCCGTGGGCGCGCGCGGCCGACGGGAGCTGCCCGTGCCGGGCCGAAAGCTGCACGGCATCCACCAGGCCATGGACTATCTGACCCTGGCCAACCGGGTCACCCAGGGCGACTGCGACGCCCCGGCCGTCACCGCCGAGGGCAAGCACGTGGTGATCATCGGGGGAGGCGACACCGGCTCGGACTGCATGGGCACCGCACTGCGCCAGGGGGCCGCCTCAGTGGTGCAGTTGGACATCAATCCCGAGCCCGGCGCCGACCGGCCCGACAGCGAACCCTGGCCCGTCCACCCGAAGATCTACCGGATCTCCCATGCCCATGAGGAGGCCCGGGGCCGCAAGGGCACGGACCCGCGGGTCTTCGCCTCTGCCACCCTCCGCTTCGAGGGCGACCGGACCGGGCGGGTACACGAGTTGCGTCTCGCGGAAGTGGAGCCGGAGGCCAGAAGGCCGCTTCCGGGCACCGAACGAGGCATCCCGGCAGATCTGGTGCTGCTCGCACTCGGCTTCTACGGCCCCGAGCACGACACGGGGCTGACGCGGCAGCTCGGACTCACCCTGGATGGCCGGGGCAACTTCGCCCGGAACGCCGGCTTCGGGGCCGAGACGGCGGATCCGTCGGGGCGTGCGGCCCGACGCCGGACGGGCGGGATCTTCATCGCCGGTGACGCGGGGCGCGGTCAGTCCCTCGTGGTGTGGGCCATCGCGGAAGGACGGTCCGCCGCCGCCGCGACGGACCGCTACCTGAGCGGCTCCACAGTGCTCCCGGCGCCGGTCGCACCGCAGGACCGGCCCCTGGTGGCTTGACCCGCCGACCGCGCACCCGCTGCGTGAACGGGCTGTGCGGGCCGGCGGTCCTGGAACTGGGGGCGCGTTCAACATTCACGCGCCGTGTACTTCAAGCCGATTATTACCCGGCATTCTGCCGACGGCTCCCACAGACGGACTGCAAGGAACCGGCCAGAGCGGTCGAGTGCAGCTCGTCGAGATTCCTCTCGCGACCCACACGTCCCGCCGAGACGGCCAGCGCCACCCGGCACAGTGGAGCGGCCCGCCGGTAGGGGGCCATGCCGGCGACCGCCCGGACGAGCGCCTCGTTGAGTCGGTCGATCTCCTTGCGGACGTCATCGAGGCGGGGGCGCCCGGCCGGTGCCTCGGACGGGTGGTCGCGCCACAGCCGGTGCAGCCCGCGCTGCACCGCCTTGTTCGCCTCGATCTGGTCGCGGAAGACCAGCCTGGTCAGCCGTGGGTCCGCGCCGAGCTCCCCGGCCCGCTCGGCCGCGGAATCCAGCACCTGCCGCTCCCTGTCGGGGTCGTCGACCGGGCTGCCGGTGCCCCGCTTGGCCGCGGCGACCAGGCCGCCGGTGGCGAGGCGCCGGGCGGAGAGCTCGGCGACGGAGCGCGGCGGAGGCCCCTGGGCCGTCCCGCCGGGTAGCGCGGCGGCCGTGGCGGGCGGGCCCGCGGCACACACTCCGGTGAGCAGCGCGGCCGCGATTGCGGCGGTCATCGAGCGGCGCGAGGACGAAGGGAGACGCACGAAAACTCCTCGAATTGATATTACTAATAATTCATATTCATGGTGGATCGAGTGGTCCAGGCCTCACCGGAAATTCTCGTCAGGGGTGTCACCGGGGGGTCGCGTGCGGCTTGAATTCGACGGTTGAGGTCGCCGGGTGGGGAAAAATTAGTAGAGCGGGCCGGCCCGGAGACGGTTCTTGGGTCCGCGGGGTCCACGAAGCGACCCCTCACACTCCAGCACATATTTCCTCGCGTGTGACAGGTGACGACCGGTGCGCCGGTCCCGTGTGCCCGCGCGTAGTAAGTGTCAACTCTTTCCTGGTCCGTGCACTGTGCTGCGCTGGTTCCTTTCGTGAAGGTGCTGTGAGTGGAAAACTGTGAACCGCTGCCCGGCGGTGATCCGGAGGTGGATTCCGGCCGGGCCGCAGGGAGAAGCGCCCCGGTGCCCGTCACGCGCGCGGTTCTGTGCGTGGCGGCGTACCCGTTCCTGCTGGCGGGCACGGTCTCGGTGGGTGCCGCGGCGCTCAGTCTGGACTGGGACCCGGAGCGTGTGAGTCCGCTCTTCCTGCTCAGTGTCATTTCCTATCTCACCGTGCTCGAACGGCTGATTCCGCACCGCCGGTCCTGGCATCCGAACGCCGGTGAATGGCGCTGGTACGGGGTCTATTTCCTGCTGACGATGGCGGCCGGCGCATTCGCGCAGTATCTTGTCTCCGTCGTCGTCTCCGAGGTATCGACGCGCGAATCGGACCTGAATCTCTGGGCGGAAATACCGGCCGCCCTGCTGACCGGTTCGCTGGCCAGTTATATGGTGCACAGGCTCGGTCACACCAATGCGATATTGTGGCGGCTGCACGGCGTGCATCATGTGCCGGAAAAAGTCAATGTCGCCAATAACAGCGTCAGCCACGTCCTCGATATCGTTCTCGCGCAGGGAATCGTTCAGCTGGCTCTTTCGCTGGTCGGTTTCTCCCGTGATTCCGTGTTCGTCGTGGGCCTTTTTGTGGCCGCCCAGGGCTATTTCGTCCACGCCAACATCGACGTGCGCATCGGCCGGCTCAACCATGTGCTCGCCAGCCCCGAGCAGCACCGGCTGCACCACAGCACCGATGTGTCCGAGGCGGGCCACTACGGCTCGGACCTGTCGATCTGGGACCACGCCTTCGACAGCTACACCTGGCGCCCCGGCCGCGAACCGGTCGCGGTCGGGCTCGGCGATCCCGCGTCCTTTCCCCGTACAGGGGAGATCGTCGCCAGCCATCTCCACCCCTTGCGCCGTGCGAAGGGGCCCGGGACCGGTTCTGCCTGAACTGCCCTTCCATGCCGGTCCGCGGCGTCACGACTTGAGGAGTTACAGCCTTGCCCGACGTGAACAGTGCCTCTGTGAGCGACAAAGTAGCGATCATCGGCATGGGTTGCCGACTGCCCGGCGGTGCGTCGGACCACCGCGCGTACTGGCAGAACCTTATGGAGGGCAAGGACTGCATCACACCGACACCGGCCGATCGCTATGACGTCGGCAGTCTCGGCAGCAGACACAAGGAGAAACCGGGCCGCCTGATCGGCGGCCGTGGTGGCTATATCGACGGCTTCGACGAATTCGACCCCGCCTTCTTCGGCATCAGCCCGCGCGAGGCCGACCAGATGGATCCCCAGCAACGAAAGCTGCTCGAAGTCGCATGGGAGGCCCTGGAGGACGGCGGGCAGCGGCCCGCGGAACTCGCCGGCAGCAATACCGCCGTGTTTGTCGGCGCGTTCACGCTGGACTACAAGATCCTGCAATTCTCCGACCTGGGCTTCTCCACGCTCGCCGCCCACACCGCCACCGGCACCATGATGACGATGGTCTCGAACCGTCTCTCGTACTGCTTCGACTTCCGCGGACCGAGTCTGTCGCTCGACACCGCGTGCAGTTCCTCCCTGGTGGCGGTGCACCTCGCCTGCCAGAGCCTCAACAACCGGGAGACCGACCTCGCACTGGCCGGTGGCGTCCTGCTGCACATGGCGCCGCAGTACACCATCGCCGAGACCAAGGGCGGATTCCTGTCGCCCGACGGCCGTTCACGCGCGTTCGACGCCACGGCCAACGGCTACGTACGGGCCGAGGGCGTCGGCCTGGTCGCGCTCAAGCGGCTGGACGACGCGCTGCGCGACGGCGACCCCATCCACGCGGTGATCCTCGGCGCGGGGGTCAACCAGGACGGCCGGACCAACGGCATCACCGTGCCCAACGCGGACGCCCAGGTCTCCCTCATCCGGCGTGTCTGCGGCGAGGCAGGCATCACCCCCGGCGACCTCCAGTACGTGGAGGCGCACGGCACCTCCACGCCCGTGGGCGACCCCATCGAGGCCAACGCCCTGAGCCGGGCCCTGTCCGAGGGACGCCGACCGGACGCCCCCTGCTACGTGGGCTCCGTCAAGACGAACATCGGGCACACCGAAGCGGCGGCGGGTATCGCCGGCCTGATCAAGACCGTGCTCTGCCTCAAGCACCGCCTCATCCCGCCCCACATCAACCTGGAGCAGCTGAACAGCGCCATCGACCAGGGGGCATCCCCGTACCGCATCCCGACCGAGCCGACCCGATGGCCCGCACACGAGGGGCCCGCACGGGCCGGGGTGAACTCGTTCGGGTTCGGTGGCACCAACGCGCACGTCGTGCTGGAGCAGGCACCCGACCGGAGCGCCCCGCCGGTCCCGCCCGGCGAACGGGCCTGGAATCTCCTCCCGTTGACCGCCCGCACCCCGGAAGCCCTGCCGGAGGTAGCGGCCGGCATCCGCGGCGAGCTGGCAGGGACGAACGGGCCCGAGGTGTCACTGCCCGACCTCGGCTACACACTGGCCCACCGCCGCCAGCACTTGGAGTCGCGGCTCTCCGTCGTGTACTCCTCACGGGCCGGACTGGACGAGGCACTCGACGCCTTCCTGCGCGGCGAACCACATACCGGGGTCGTCCACGGCAAGCAGCTCGAAGCCGAACAACGCGGCCTGGTCTGGGTCTTCACCGGCATGGGCCCGCAGTGGTGGGGCATGGGCCGCCAACTGCTCGACACCGACCAGGTGTTCCGGGACGCGGTCACTCGTTGCGACCAGGTCGTCCGCTCGATCGCCGGCTGGTCCCTGATCGAGGAGATGAAGGCCGACGAAGCCGGGTCGCACATGGGTGAGACCTGGCTCGCCCAGCCGGCCAACTTCGCCGTCCAGGTGGGACTCGCGGCCATGTGGCGCCACTACGGCGTGCGGCCCGACGCGATCGTCGGTCACAGCACCGGAGAGGTCGCCGCCTTCTACGAGGCAGGGGTCTACTCCCTGGAGGACGCGGTGAAGGTGGTCATGCACCGCAGCCGCCTCCAGCAGAAACTGACCGGCACCGGCACCATGCTCGCCGTGAGCCTGCCCGAGGACGAGGCACAGGCCCGGGTGGCCGCGTTCGGCGACCGGGTCTCCGTGGCCGCGGTCAACAGCCCCTCGGCGGTCACCCTGGCCGGCGACCGCGACGCACTGGCCGAACTGGCGGACCAGCTGCACGCCGAGCAGATTTTCGCCAAGTTCCTCACGGTGCAGGTTCCTTACCACAGTGCCGGCATGGAGGCGATCAAGGACGAACTCCT
The DNA here is from genome assembly GCF_040634135.1 of Streptomyces sp. NPDC007164. Lineage (NCBI taxonomy): Bacteria > Bacillati > Actinomycetota > Actinomycetes > Kitasatosporales > Streptomycetaceae > Streptomyces > Streptomyces sp. NPDC007164. Next base: position 38,579 of record NZ_JBEYFB010000031.1, on the reverse strand, counting down.
GGCCTCGCTGGACGATCTCGCCCCCAGGGCGGCGACGGTTCCGCTCTACCTGACCGGGCAGGAAGGCACGGCGCACGGCAGCGAGCTGGACGCGAACTACTGGTGGAAGAACGTCCGCCACCGGGTCCGCTTCCGCTCGGCCGTGGACCGGCTGGCCGCCGACGGATACGGACTGTTCCTGGAGATCGGTCCGCACCCGGTGCTCGGCCACTCGATCCGCGAGTGCCTCGGCGACCGGGGCGCGGCCGTGCGGACCCTGCCGTCGATCCGCCGCCAGGAGAACGAAGCGGAACGCTTCGCCGCCTCACTGGCGGAGCTGCACAACCTCGGCGTCGCCATCGACTGGGACACCCTGCACCCGGCGGGCACACCGGTGGTCCTGCCCCGCTATCCGTGGCGGCGCGACCGTTACTGGACGGAGCCCGCGCCCGTGGCCCAGGTCCGTCTCGGCCACGCCGACCACCCGCTGCTGGGCCGTCGCACCGCGGACACCGAACCGACCTGGGACGCCGCGCTCGACACCGAGCGGCTGCCCTACCTCGACGACCACCGCATCCAGTCCACCGTCGTCTTCCCGGCAGCGGGATACCTGGAGATGGCCACGCAGGCCGTCCGCTCCCTCACCGGCGGCACTCACGTCGTGCTGACGGACATCGAGTTCCGCAAGGCGCTGTTCCTTCCCGAGGGCGAGGACCGGGCCGTCCGGCTGACCCTCTCCTCACAGAACGCGGCGTTCACGATCGCGTCCAAAGGGCAGGACGAGGGCGCCCGCGCCGTGCACGCCTGCGGAGTCGTACGCTCGGGGCAGCCACGACCGGCGGGGCCCCTCGCCGACACCGAGGCCCTCCGGTCCCGCGCCCGGCGCCGGCTGGACGGCGAGGACTGCTACGCGGAGCTCGCCGCCCTCGGCTACCACTACGGGCCCGCGTTCCGCGCCATCGACGAGGTGTGGATCGGCTCCGGAGAGGTGCTCGCCCGGCTCCGCCCACCCACGGTGATCGGTGACGACGCGGCCGGGCACCACATCCACCCCGTACTGCTCGACGCCTGCTTCCAGTCGCTGCTGACGACACAGCTGCTCGACGCCGAAGGCACGGGTGCGGCCGGACCGGAGCGGCAGACCACCGGGATCCGTCTGCCCCTGTCGATCGAGGAACTGCGCCTCGCCCCGGTGGGCGACCGGCCGATCTGGGTGCACGCCACGGTGACCCGCGACGGCGCGGACGAACTCGTCGGGGACATGGCCGTATACGCGGACAGCGGCGAACCCCTCGGGGGCATCAACGGCTTCCGCGCGGCCGACGTGGAGAAAGCGTCCACCACGGTCGGGCTCGGCACGATCGACTCCTGGCTCGCCGAGACCGTCTGGACCGACAGCCCCGTCGACCCCACCACCGACGAGGCCGGTCCCGGAACGGCGACCGGCGCCGAAGGCCCGCACGCCGGGTCCACCGGCGGCGACTGGCTGGTCTTCGCCGACAGCCGGGGCGTCGGCGACGCCCTGAGCGCCCTGCTCACCGCGCGGGGCGAGCGCTGCCACCTGGTGCGTCCCGGCGACGCGTACAGAAGAGGGGGCGAAGAGGGCGAGTTCACCGTGGACCCGGGGTCCGCCCCCGACCTGGAACGGCTCTTCGCCGACCTGAACGAGGACAGGGACGGCACACACCGCGGCGGCGAAGGCGGTGCGGGGCCCGTCGGGTCCATCGTGCATCTGTGGAACCTCGATCTGCCTCGGCTCGCCGAGACCTCACCGCAGGACCTCGCCCGGCACAGCGGCACCGGGGCCTACTCACTGATCGCGCTCGCCCGGACACTGCTCCGCCGCGGGACGGCCGGCCGGCTGCACATCGTGACCCGTGGCGCCCAGCACGTCGAGCCCGGCGAGGCCGTCGAGCCGCTGGGAGCGCCCGCGTGGGGAGTGGGCCGGGTGCTCAGGCACCAGGAGCTGACCTCCCACCCCGGCAAGCTGATCGACCTGGACCCCCGCACGCCGGGCGACGAGGACTGCCGGGCCGAGGCCCACGCGCTGCTGCGTGAGCTCCTGACCGACGACGAGGAAGAGATCGCGTTCCGTGGCACGGACCGCCGCACCAGCCGCATCCGGCGGGCCGAACAGCTGACGTACCCCCTCCCGCTGCAACTGCGCACCGACGCGAACTACCTGGTCACCGGCGCCTTCGGAGCGCTCGGCCGGCTGCTGTGCCGGACGCTCGTCCGGCGTGGGGCGCGCAGCCTGATCCTGATCGGACGCACCACGCTGCCGGAGCGTTCCGCCTGGCGGGAGCTCGACCCCGGCACCGCCGCCGGCCGTGCCACCGCCTTCGTCAAGGAACTGGAGGCGCTCGGGGCACGAGTCGTCCTGGCACCGCTCGACATCACCGACGAAACCGCCTTCACCACCTGGCTGGGCGCTCACCGGCGCACCGATCCACTCCCGATCCGCGGCGTGTTCCACCTCGCGGGTCAGGTCCGCGACACCCTCGTCGAGGACATGGACCACCGGACGTTCTCCGAGGCCCACGACCCCAAGGCCATCGGCGCCCACCTGCTGCACCGCCACCTCCGGGACGAACCGCTGGACCACTTCGTCCTGTTCGCCTCGATCGCTTCACTGCTCACCACGGCCGGCCAGACCAACTACGCCGCGGGCAACGCGTTCCTGGACGCGCTGGCCCAGCACCGCCGGGCACTCGGGCTGCCGGGACTGAGCGTGGACTGGGGCCCCTGGGCCACCGGCATGATCGAGGAGCTGGGGCTCGTCGACCACTACCTCCACAACCGAGGGATGAGCTCGCTCGCGCCGGACGTGGGCATGGCCGTGCTGGAACGCGTCATCGGCCAGGACCGAGCCCAGCTGCTCGTCGCCACGGTCGTCGACTGGCCGGTGTTCCAGGCCTGGTACGCCGCGCCGCCCCGGCTGGTCGCCGAACTGGCGGCGGCCGCCCCCACCAAGGCGGCCACCGGGCCGGGCGAGGGCATCCTCGATGCCTTCCGCAACGCCGGCACGGCGCAGCGCCTGGCCCTGGTGACCGGGCGGTTCATCGAGCTGACCGCCTCGGTACTGCGGACCGGCCCCGACCGGATCGACCCGCAGGCCGGGCTCAACGCGCTGGGACTCGACTCGCTCCTGGCGATGGAACTGCGCGCCCGGATCAGCTCCGAGCTCGGCGTCGCCCCGCCCGTCGTGGCACTGCTGAGCGGTACCCCGGTCGCCGAGCTGATCACACAGCTCCACGACGCCCTGGCCGAGCTGGTCGCCCACGAGGCCGGTGGCGCCGACACAGCCGAGGTGGAGGTGTACGAGGACGAACTCAGCCACCCGCTGACGCAGAACCAGAAGGCCCTGTGGTTCCTCAGGCAGCTCAACCCCGAGGGCTACGCGTACAACATCGGCGGCGCCGTCGAGGTCCGGGTCGCACTCGATCCCGGCCTCATGTTCGAGGCCGTGCGCTGCATGGTGGCCCGACACCCCGCGCTGCGCACCAACTTCCGCACGATCGACGGCGTACCGCTGCAACAGGTGTCGCCGGAGGCGAGCGCGGACGTCGCCCTGTTCGACGTGCAGGACCAGGAGTGGGAGGACATCCACGGCACGATCGTGGCCGAGTACCGCCGGCCGTACGACCTGGAGAACGACCCGCTCTTCCGCTTCCGCCTCTTCAAGCGCGCCCCCGACCGCTGGGTGATCATGAAGGCGGTGCACCACATCGTCTCCGACGCGATCTCGACGTTCACCTTCATCGAGGAGCTCCTGGCGGTGTACGAGGGGCTGCGCCAGGGCCAGGCCCCCTCGCTGCCGCCCGTCACCGCCCGCTACCTGGACTTCCTCAACGCGCAGAACCGCTTCCTGGCCGGACCCGCGGCGCCGCGCATGCTCGACTACTGGCGCTCCCACCTGCCGGCCGAGGTGCCGACGCTGGAACTGCCCGTCGACAAGCCCCGCCCCGCCGTGCAGACACACAACGGCGCCTCCGAGTTCTTCGTCCTGGACACCGAGCTGAGCGCCCGGGTGCACGCCCTGGCCCGCGAGCACGACGTGACCCCGTTCATGGTGCTGCTGAGCGCCTACTACGTGCTGCTGCAGCGCTACTCGGGCCAGGACCAGGTCATCGTGGGCAGCCCGGTGACCGGCCGGACCGAGCAGGATTTCGCCTCCGTCTACGGCTACTTCGTCAACCCGCTCCCGCTGCACGCGGATCTGTCCGGCGACCCCTCGGTGGCCCAGCTGCTGCAAGAGGTCCGCACCACGGTACTGGGCGGCCTGGACAACCAGGAGTACCCGTTCGTCCTGCTGGTCGACAAGCTGGGCCTCCAGCACGACCCCAGCCGCTCCGCGGTGTTCCAGGCCATGTTCATCCTGCTCACCCACAAGGTCGCCACCGAGAAGTACGGCTACCGGCTCCAGTACATCGAACTCCCCGAAGAGGAGGGGCAGTTCGATGTGACGCTGTCGGTCTACGAGGACGAGGCGGAGCGCCGCTTCCACTGCGTCCTGAAGTACAACACCGACCTCTTCCTGCCGGAGACCATGCGGCGGATGGCATCGCACTACACCGCACTGCTCGACAGCATGACCCGCGCCCCGGCGGACCGGCCCACCTCCCGGCTGGAGATGCTGGGCGCCCAGGAGCGCGAGCGGCTGGTCGCCGAGTGGAGCGGCGCCGGGCGCACCGCGCTGCCCCCGGCGGAGGGCGAGAGCGGGGCGGACGGCTTCCGCCCGGTGCACCGGCTGATCAGTGACACCGCCGCCCGCCGCCCGGACGCCGTGGCCGTCACGGTCCCGGCGCTCCAGGGGCCGGCCCACCGGCTGACGTACGGGGAACTGGACCGCAGGTCGGGCGAGCTGGCCCGGCGGCTGCGCGGGCTCGGGGCCGGTGCCGGGTCGGTGGTGGCGCTCTGCCTGGACAAGTCACCCGAACTCGTCGTCGCGCTCCTCGCCGTCCTCAAGGCCGGCGGGGCCTACCTCCCGATCCCGGCCGACCACCCGGCCGACCGCGCCGCCCACACCGTACGGGCCGCGCGCGCCACCCTCGTCGTCGTCGCGGACGACGCCTGCCGGGACCGGATGGCGGGGCTGCCGGTGCGGGCACTCACCCTGCGGGAGCTGCACGAGGCGGACCCGGACGCGGCTCCCGGACCGGACGGCCGGAACGCGAGCGGGCCCGACGCCGAGGAGCAGGCCGGTCCCGACTCGACCGCCTACATCATCCACACCTCCGGCTCGACCGGCCTCCCCAAGGCCGTGCGGGTCAGCCACCGCAACCTCGTCTCGGCCTACGCGGCCTGGCTCCAGGAATACCGGCTGGACCGCGACGTGCGGGTGCACCTCCAGATGGCCGCCCCGTCGTTCGACGTCTTCACCGGTGACGTGGTTCGGGCGCTGTGCTCGGGCGGCAGTCTGGTGCTGGTCGACCGCGATCTGCTCTTCGACACCGAACGCCTGTACACCACGATGCGCAAGGAGCGCGTCGACTGCGCGGAGTTCGTACCCGCCGTCGTGCGCGGCCTCATGGACCACTGCGAACGCTGGGGCCGACGACTGGACTTCATGCGTCTGCTGGTCGTCGGGTCCGACGTCTGGAAGGCCGGGGAGTACCGCAGGCTGCACGACCTGTGCGGGCCGGGCACCCGGCTGATCAACTCCTACGGGGTCACCGAGGCGACCATCGACAGCGCCTTCTTCGAGGGACCCGTCGACGACCTGGAACCCGGCCGGACGGTGCCGATCGGACGGCCCCTGGGCAACAGCACGCTCCATGTGCTCGACCGGCACGGCGAACCGGTGCCGCCCGGTGTGCCCGGCGAGCTGTGGATCGGTGGCGAAGGCGTCGCACTCGGCTACGCGGGCGACCCCGTGCTGACCGACGGGCGCTTCGTCACCCGGACCCTGAGCCGTGAGCCGGGCGCCGCCCCCGTACGCCTCTACCGCAGCGGCGATGCGGCACGCTGGGACGCGGACGGCCGGGTCCATCTGCTCGGCCGGGTCGACGACCAGGTCAAGCTCCGGGGCCACCGCATCGAGATCGGCGAGATCGAGGCACACCTCGCTCAGCGGCCCGAGCTGGCCCGGACGGTCGTCACGGTACGCCCCGACGCCCGGGGCGAGGACGTGCTCGTCGCCTACTGCGTACCGGCCCAGGGGGCCACACCGGACGGGCGGGCGCTGCGCCGGCACCTCGGGGACCGGCTGCCCGCGTACATGGTTCCGGCACACTTCGTCGTACTGCCGCAGCTGCCGCTGACCACCAACGGCAAGGTCGACCTGGCCTCCCTGCCGGTGCCCCGGCTCGACGCGGACGACGAGCCCGAGGAGACACCGCGCACCCCCTTCGAGCTGAGCATGGCCCGGCACTGGGAAGAACTCCTCGGACTGGAACGGGTCGGCCTGGCGCAGGAGTTCTTCGAGGCCGGCGGCAGCTCCATCAAACTGATCGAGCTGATCCACCGGCTCCGCAAGGAATTCGGCGTCGGCATCCCAGTCAGCCTGCTGTACCGGGTCACGACCCTGCACGGGATGGCCACGACGCTGGAGCGCCTGGCCACCGGATCCGTCTCCGACGACCTGCCCTGCCTCAGCTTCAACAGCGAACGGGAACCGACCCTGTTCTGCTTCCCGCCGGCGGGTGGCCACGGACTCGTCTACCGGGGATTCGCCGCCACACTGCCCGAGTACCGGCTGATCGCCTTCAACTACGTCCCGGGCACGGACAAGGTGGTCCGCTACGCCGACCTCGTCGAATCCCAGCGGCCCGAAGGCAAATGCCTGCTGCTCGGCTACTCGCTCGGCGGCAACCTCGCCTTCGAGGTGGCCAAGGAACTCGAAAGCCGGGGCCGCGACGTCGCCCATGTGATCGTGCTGGACTCGCACCGCATCGTCGAGGCGTACGAACCCGGCCCCGAACACATCGAGTTCTTCGAGACGGAACTGGCCGAGCACCTGCGTAAACACACCGGATCGGATGCCGTGGCCCGCGAGACCCTCGACCACGCCGCTGAGTACCTGGCCTTCTGCGGGCGCACCCCGAACCTCGGAACGGTGTCCGCGATCGTCAGCGTGATCACCGACGAGGAGAAGACGGCACTCTACGCCGCCGGCGCGTCCGGCACCTGGCACGCCAGCTCGACCACGGACAATGCCGTGCTGCGCGGCTCCGGGATCCACGCCGACATGCTCGACCCCAAGCACGCGGCCCGCAACGCCGAGCTGGTGCGCGGCATCCTCCAGGAGGGCGGCGCCGATGTCCGATGAGGCGGAGGACGAGTGGAGCGTCCCCGGCCGGGAGAAGGACGGCAGCCCCCGGGTCATCGTGATCGGCGCGGGCGTCGCGGGAATGTCCACCGGGTGCTACGCGCAGATGAACGGGATGCGCTCGCGCATCTTCGAGAAGCACGTGCTGCCCGGCGGCTGCTGCACGGCCTGGTCGCGCGACGGCTACATCTTCGACTACTGCATCGAATGGCTGATCGGCACGGCCACCGGCAACGACGCCAACCAGGTGTGGCGCGAACTGGGCGCGCTCGACGGCAAGACCATCACCAACTTCGACATGTTCAACCGGGTCGTCGACGAGGCCGGCCGGTCGGTGACCTTTTACAACGACCCGGACCGGCTGGAACAGCACCTGCTGGGCATCTCGCCCGACGACGCCCGGCTGATCCGCTCCTTCTGCCGCGATCTGCGCCGGTTCACCGAGATCGAGCTGTATCCGTTCCTGACCGCCCCGGCATTGCGCACCGTACGGGAGAGAGCGGCGCTGCTGCGCACCGTCCTGCCCGCGTTCCGGCTGTTCTGGCGCACGGCGGCCACGCCGATGCACGAGTTCGCCGACCGGTTCCAGGACCCGTTGCTCCGCAGGGCGTTCCGCAACATCTTCTTCCAGGACCCGGAGGGCTTCCCGCTCCTCCCGTACCTGTTCAACATGGCGGGAGCCCACCATCGGAACGCCGGATTCCCGCAAGGAGGTTCGCTCGGCCTGGCCCGGTCGATCGAGGAACGCTACACCGGGCTCGGCGGCGAGATCAGCTACCGGGCCCGGGCCGAACGGATCCTGGTCGAGGACGGCCGCGCCGTCGGGATCGAACTGCGCAACGGCAAGCGGTACTATGCCGACCACGTCGTCTCGGCCTGCGACGGCCACACCACGATCCACGGCCTGTTGCAGGGCCGGTACTCCGGACCGCGGATCGACAAGCTCTACGACGAACTGCTGAACCGCCCCGGCACCCTGTTCCCCGCGGTGGTCTCCGCCTTCGTCGGCATCCGGGGAGAACTGGGCGCCGACCGGGCCCACAGCACCACGTACCTGCTCGACCCGCAGGACGCCGAGCAACTGCCCGGCGCATTGCAGAGCAGCGTGGTGGTGCAGATGCGCTCCGACTACTCGGACGGATTCGCCCCGCCCGGAAGATCGGTCATCCACTGCACCTACTTCAGCGACTTCGCGTACTGGAAGGCGCTGCGCGCCGCCGACCGCAAGGAGTACCGCGCGAAGAAGCGCCAAGTGGCCGATTTCGTCCGGGGGTTCCTGGAACGCCGGCTGCCGGGTCTGGGCGAGCGCATCGAGCTGGTCGATGTCGCCTCCCCGGCGACGACCCGGCGCTACACCGGCAACCACGACGGTTCCATCCTGGCCTGGAAGGCGTTCTCCGAGGCCGACGACATCGCGGCCAAGCTGGTCGGCAAGGACCGCATGCGCCTGCCGGGCCTGCGCGGATTCTCGATGGCCGGGCAGTGGGTCGGCATGGGCGGCCTGATCCGCGCTGCGTCCACCGGACGCTTCGTCGTCCAGTACCTCTGCGACGAGCTCGGGCGCGGGTTCACGGCGTCCGAGAGCCGGGGCACCGAACCCTGGCATCCGGGAAAGCTGGGCCGGCTGCCCCAGCTCGACAACTGGTCCATGCGTGGTGACACCCGCACATGAGTACCGAGGAGAACAGGTTCATGCCGCGTTCCGAACGAGAGTCGATGATCATCATCGGCGCAGGGCTGGGCGGTCTGTCCACCGGGTGCTATGCCCAGATGAACGGCTACCGGTCCCAGGTCCTGGAGATGCATGAACTGCCCGGCGGCTGCTGCACTGCCTGGGACCGGGGCGACTTCAGGCTGGACCCCTGCGTCAGCTGGCTCCTGGGCAGCGGCCCCGGCAACGAGATGCACCAGATCTGGCTGGAGCTCGGTGCGCTGCAGGGCAAGGAGATCCGGCACTTCGACGTGTTCAACGTCGTACGAGGCCGGTGCGGCCGGGCGGTGTACTTCTACTCCGACCCCGACCGGCTCCAGGCCCACCTGACGGAGCTCTCGCCCGCCGACGCGCCCCTGATCAGGGACTTCTGCAAGCAACTGCGCGCCTTCCGCAAGGCCCTCGCCGTCTATCCCTTTCTCCGACCGGTCGGACTGATGCCGGCGATGGAACGCTGGCGCATGCTGGCCTCCTTCGTCCCGTACTTCAACGTCGTGCGCAAGTCCATCGGCGTACTGATGACCGACTACTCGGCGAGGTTCAAGGACCCGCTGCTGCGCGAGGCGTTCAACTTTATCCTCTACGAGAAGCATCCGGCCTTCCCCGTACTGCCGTTCCACTTCCAGCTCGCCTCGCACGCCAACCTCTCCGCGGGCGTCCCCGAAGGGGGCTCGCTCGGGCTGGCCGAGTCGATCGAGCGGCGATACCGCAGGCTCGGCGGCGAAGTGACCTACAACGCCAAGGTCGAGGAAGTACTCGTCGAGGACGACCGCGCGGTCGGGGTGCGGCTCAGCGACGGACGTGAACTGCGCGCCGACATCGTCGTCTCGGCCTGCGACGGACGCACCACCATGATGGAGCTGCTGAAGGGCCGCTACCTCAACGAGGCGTACCGGCGCCTGTACACCCGCACCATCCGGGAACCCGGCATGGTGTTCCCCGGCTACTTCACGCTCTTCCTGGGCCTGCGCCGGGACTTCCCCGACGCCGACCCCTGCACCACCTATCTGCTCGACGAGACGGAAGCGGCCGGACTCACCGGCATCCGCCACCCCAGCGTCAACGTCCAGTTCCGCAGCCGGCACTACCCCGAACTCTCCCCACCCGGGACGAGCGTCGCGTACGTCACCTATTTCTGCGACATCGCCCCTTGGCGAGCCCTGGACGAAGGCCCGGAACAGGCCACCCGCAGCCGGGGCGGGCAGGAACTGCACACGCTTCCGGTACGCCACGGCCGCGGGTACTACGCGGCCAAGCGCCGGGCCCGCGAGACGCTCGTCGCGTTCCTGGAGCGGCAGCACCCCGGCATCGCCGACGCGATCGCCGTCCGGGATGCGTCCAGCCCGCTCACCCAGGTCCGCTACACGGGCAACTACGACGGGACGGTCCTGGGCTGGCAGCCGTTCGTGGAGAGCGGAGAGACGCTGGAGAAGCTCATCAAGCGGCACGGCCCGGGCCTGCCGGGGCTGCGGAACTTCTACCAGTCCGGCGTGTGGGCGACCACCGGCGGCCTGATCCGCGCGGCGGCGGCCGGCCGGCACGTCATGCAGTTCATCTGCCGCGACGACGGCCGCGCGTTCACCGCGTCCATCGACGAGAGCGGCCCGTCACCGACCCATCGGGTCATCGAGGTAGGGCCCCGGCCGGTGCCGCGGCCCGTTCCGAAGGGCCGCCCGGCCCCCGTCGAGAGTGAGGCAGCGCGATGAGAGCCACGAAATGGGTGGTACGCGAGCACATCGAGGGCGTCCCCGATGTCGAGCGGGTCTACGGACAGGTCGAGGAGGAGATCGACACCGAACTCGCCCCGGACGAGATGCTGCTGAGGACGCGCTACGTATCGGTGGACCCCTACCTCCAGGGCATCGCGCTGGACACCCCGCTCGGTGGGCACATGGGCGCCGACTCGATCATGGAAGTGCTGGAGGCCGGGCCGCTCGCCGCCCATCGCCCCGGTGACCTGGTGCAGGGGTTCGGCGGCTGGCGCACCCATCTCGTCAGCAACGGCGCTGCCACCCCCTGGCAGACCGGCACGTTCCCGATGGTCTTCCCGGCCTTCCGCCGTCTGGACCCCGACTGGTACGACGAGGCGCTGCCACTGCCCACCGCACTCGGCGTCATGGGCGGCCCCGGCATGACCGCCTGGGGAACCCTGACCAAGTTCATGTCGATCCGCCCGGGGGACACCGTCGTGATCAGCGGCGCCTCCGGCTCCGTCGGCTCACTGGTCGGCCAGTTGGCCAAGCGCGCGGGCGCCCGGGTGGTGGGCACCACATCGACGCCGGAGAAGGCGGACTACCTCGACGAGCTGGGATTCGACGCGGTCGTCGTCTACCGCCACGGCGACAGCAGCGAGGCCGTGCGGGACGCGCTGCTGTGGGCCGCGCCGGACGGCGTCGACAAGTACTTCGACAATCTGGGCGGCACCGTCACCGACGCCGTGTTCTCCATGCTCAACATCGAAAGCCAGGTAGCGGTGTGCTGGCAGTGGGCCACCCAGGTGGGCCGCGACTTCACGGGACCGCGACTGCTGCCCTACATCATGTTCCCGCGCGCCCACATCCGGGGCATCTTCTCGCTGGAATGGTTCACCGAACAGAACTGGCGCGCGCTCCACGACGAGCTCGGCGGCCTGGTCCGACGGGGCGAGGTGCGCTGCGGACACACCCTCCATCAGGGCTTCGAGAACATCCCGGACGCCTACCGGAGCCTCTACCGGGATCCCGGGACCAACCGGGGCAAGGTACTGGTCGAACTCTGAGCCCGGCCCCGCGCAACACCCGTAACAACCCGCCCGAGCACAGCGGTTCGCCGCACCCGCGCAAGCCTGGAGGCCCCGTGTCCTGCCCCGCCGACGCCCACGTCCGCCCCGGGCCGCCCCTGCCCCCGCTGCACCGGCTGGACTTCGAGCCACCCGGCCCGCCCAGGCCCGTCGCTTTACCCGACGGGACCACGGCCTGGCTGGTGAGCCGTTACGCCGATGTGCGCATGGTCCTGACCGACAGCCGGTTCGGACGCGCCGGGCTCCACGCGCCGGACTCCCCGTCCCTGTCGGGCGAATCCGGCCTGGTGAGCAGCCTCGACCTGATCTTCAACCAGGACGGCGAGGACCATCTGCGGCTGCGCCGCACCATGCGGCGCGCGTTCACGCCCCGGACCGTCGCCCGCTGGCGGCCCTGGATCGCCAAAATCGTCGAACAGTGCCTGGACGAACTCGCGGACTGCGCACGCCCGGCGGACCTGGTGGCCGGTTTCACCCTCCCGCTCCCGGTGGCCGTGATCAGCAGACTGATGGGCCTGGACACCGAAGCCCAGGAGCGGCTGCGTCACTGGAGCCAGTACGCCTTCTCCGACGGCTCCCACCCCGAAGAGGAAATGGCGTCCGCGCTGAAGGAGTTCGCCGCTTTCGGAGCCGAGCTGCTGGCCGGGCGGCGCAGGGCGCCGGGCGACGATCTGCCCAGCGTGCTGGTCCGGACGGCCGACGAGGAGGGCGGCATCCCCGAGGAGCAGCTCGTCGACTTCGTATGCGGGTTGGTCGTGGGCGGCCATGACAGCACGATGACGATGCTCAGCAATTCGCTGCTCTATCTGCTCGGCGAGCGCCCGGAGGTCTGGCCCCGTCTCGGGGCGGACGAAGCGGCCGCCGGCGCACTGGCGGATCGTCTCCTGCACCTGATTCCGCTCGGCGACGACCGGGGGACCGCACGTTTCGCCGTCACCGACACGGAGGTCGGCGGCGTGACGATCCCGGCGGGCTCGGTGGTTCTCGCCGACTGCGGCGCGGCCAACCGCGACCCCGAGATGTTTCCGCCCCGGCCGCTGGACGACCTCTTCGCACCCTTGGCGGCACCCACCCTGGCGTTCGGGGCGGGCGCACATTACTGCCTGGGCGCCTGGCTGGCGAGGCTGGAACTCCAACTGGCCCTGCACCGGCTCGCCGCACGCCTTCCCGGCCTGCGCCTGGCCCGGCCCGCCGAAGAAGTCGAATGGCATCTGGGCACCACCTCCCGCAGCCCGCGGCGGATCGATGTCACCTGGTAGCGGTGCCCACCCGCGGTACGGGGGTCAGCCGCGGGGCCGCGGCCAGTCCTGGGCCTGCGCCCACGTGGCGTAGGAGGTCCAGGGGACGGCGGGGAACTGTGTCCGCAGCGCCGCCATGTCCACCTGGTAGCCGCCGTTCACAAAAAAGCTGTACATGGCGAACATGTCGGGGTCGGCGGTGCGCAGGTTCTCCAGCGAGGACTGGCGGAACGCGACCGTGCCACCCGCGGCCCGCCCGATCTCCTCGGCCATCCGGACCGGTGTGGGATCGTCGCCCGCCACCTCGACGCGTCTGCCGGTCCAGCGGTCCGGATCGGCGACGACCGCGGCCACGACCCGCCCCAGGTCCCGCCGTGCCACCTGCTGGAGGGGAGCGTCGCCGGGCATCGGCATGGTGAGGAGGCCGGCGGCCACCTCCTCCCGGGAGCCCAGGGCATTGTCGTAGAAGTACGTCGGTGCCACCACCGTCGCCGGCAGTCCCGAGCGGGCCAGCAACTCCTCGGTCCTGGCCTTGGTCTCGAAGTGCGGGACACCGGTGTCCCGGTCCGCACTGGCGACCGAGGCCAGCACCAGGTGGGGGAGCGCGACATCGGCGGCCGCCCGGACGATGGCCGCCCCCTGGGCCACCTCGGCTTCCAGTCCGTCCTGGAACGGTGTGGTGACGGCGAAAGCGGCCTCCGCGCCCCGGAAGGCATCGGCGAGCGAGGCCGCGTCGAACAGATCGCCCGGCACGACCTCGGCTCCGGCCGCCGCCAGCGCCCGGGCCCGCCCGCTGCCGGGATCACGCACCACGGCCCGTACGGCACGGCCCGCCTCCAGCAGGGCGGCGACCACCGCGCCACCCTGACCACCGGTCGCGCCGAGCACCGCTGTCGGCATGAGTCCTCCCTGCGTGGGGTCTCCCTGATCGAGCGACATGGGTCCATGCTCGCCCCGGGGCGGCCGGCCGTGCCACCGGGAGGAACCCGGCGGCACGGAGGCGATGAGCCGGACGACGGAGGGCTCAGTTGCCGGAGCTGGAACTTGAGCCGGAGCCGGCGGCGTTGCGCCATACGGTGAGGTCCAGCGTCAGGTACTTGCTGGGCGACTCCTCGCCCGAGAGCCCCTGGATCGTCACGAGGCCCATGTGGCCCGTACCCGTCGTGACACAGATCTGCCTGCCCTTGGAGACCGTGTTGAGGTAGATGGTCTCGGTGAACCGGGTGTCCGCGCGGCAGGCCTCCAGGGATCCCTCCTGCCCGGGATCGAGCAGCACCAGGCTGCCGCCCGTGGTTTCCGCGTCGAGATATCCGCCGGTGTCGTAGGAGAGTTCGTACCCACCGTCCTCGCCCTGCTGGGGCCGGACATCGTCGTCCCCGAGCGTCAGGTGGTAGCCGGCGGTCAGGTTGATGCCCTTGTAGTCGACGGGCTCCGCCTGGGGCTTGGTGCTCGGCTTGGAGCCGGCCTCCTTGCCATCGTTGTGGTTCCCGGTCGTGTCGCTCGTCTGCCTGCCGCCCGTGGAGCCGCTCGCCTCCTCCTTCTGACCGTTGTTCTTGAGCAGGAAGTACAGCGTGCCGCCGGCCACGACACCGAGGACCAGCGCGGCGGCGATGGCGATGACCGCACGCCGCTTTCCGGAACCCTCCGGGCGCTGGGGCGCCTGGGGCGCGGGGCCGCCTGGGTACGGCTGCGACTGCGTCGGCATCTGGGTCGGGGCATACGCGTGGGCGTGCGCCTGGGGGTGCGTCTGGGCCGGCCCGTGTCCCTGGGACGGATGGGGCACCTGGTACGGGGGCTGCGGCGAGACGGGCGACGGCTGCGCCGTCTGGGTGGGCTGGTGCGCCACGGGCGGACCGAAGCCCGGCGGCGGGGTGGCCGGGGCCACCGGAGCGGTGGGCGAGTAGCCCGCGGGCGCGGTGGGAGCGTAGGCCGCGGGTGGGGCGGCTGCCGGGGGCGGCGGGGTCTGGACCGGGGCCGGGGCCGCCGTGCGTACCGTGATGTCGGCGGAGACCGGGGCGGGCAGCCAGTCCTCGGGGCGGCGCAGCACCGTCTCCGCGTTCGCGGACTGGCAGAGCGCGATGACCTCGGCGATCGAGGGCCTGGCGGCCGGGTCCTTGGCGAGGCACCGGCTGACCAGCTCCATCAGCCGTTCCGGGACGCCACTGAGGTCGGGCTCCTCGTGGACGATCCGGTACAGGACGCCGTGCGAGGTCCCCTCGCCGAACGCCGGTGACCCGGTCGCCGCGTACGCCGCCACCTGGCCCAGCGCGAAGACGTCGGTGGCCGGGGTCACCTTGTGCCCGGCCGCCTGTTCCGGCGCCATGAAGGAGGGTGTGCCGATGGTGACACCGCTGCCGGTGAGCGAGGTCGCGTCGGCCGCGTGGGCGATGCCGAAGTCGATGACGCGCGGGCCGTCGGCGGCGAGCAGCACGTTGGACGGCTTGAGGTCACGGTGGACGATGCCGGCGCCGTGGATGACGTGCAGTGCCTCGGCCATGCCCGCGATCAGCAGCACCACTGTCTCGACCGGCAGCGCCCCGTGCGCGACGACCGCGTCGGCGAGCGAGGGACCCGGCACGTACGCGGTGGCCAGCCACGGGTGGGCGGCGTCGGTGGCGGCGTCGATCACCGGCGCGGTGAACAGGCCCTGCACGCGCTGCGCCGACTTGACCTCCTGGGCGAACCGGCGGCGGAATTCGGCGTCCTCGCCGAACTCGGGCCGGATCACCTTGATGGCCACCGGCCGCCCGCCGGGTGTGTACGACAGGTACACCTTGCCCATACCGCCCGCGCCGAGCTTGGCGGCGAGCCGGTATCCGGCGATGGTGGTCGGGTCGTCTCCCTCAAGCGGTTGGAAGACCTGGGAGGCCCTTCCCGGGTCCGGCTGCTGACCACTCATCACTAACGTCTCCCACGCAGAACGTCGATATCGAAACGGCACCTTATACAAGTCCGGGCCATCGGCGCCCGTTCCGGCCAGGTACTCAGGACCGGGAGGACGTCGTGGACGGTGGGCCCGGTTGCAGATCCGGCTCACGGGGCAGTCTGCGGGCCGCGTAGGTGCCCGCGCCCGCCGCCAGCAATATCACGCAGCCCGCGAAGATCAGGCCCGCCTGGCGCAGCCCGAGCCAGGTCGCCAGGGCGCCGACGCCGACCACCGGCACGGAGATCCCGCCGTAGGCGACGACGAAGAAGGCCGAGATGGTGCCGCCGCGATGCTGTGCCGGGGCCGCCCCACTGATCAGGGTGAGCGCGGCACGGAAGGCCAGCCCCTGTCCGGTGCCGCCGCACAGTGCGCCGAGGACGAGCAGCGGCAGGGACTCGGCGATCAGTGACGAGGCCACCAGCAGCAGGCCGACGACGAGGATGCCGCAGCCGACCGGGAGCGCGAGGCGGGCGCCGATCCGCCGGGACAGGGACTGCCCGGCGGTCGAGGCGAGGAACACGGAGAAGACCACGGCGCCCGAGACCGCAGAATTGTGCACACCCAGCGTGTGCGAGGCGAAGCTCGGTGCGACCGCGGTGAACAGGCCGAGAAGCGCGAAACCGGCGAAGGCCGCCAGCGAGGCGGGCAGGAAGACCCCCTTCACCTCGGCGGGCACGGACAGCCCCTGCGGCCTCAGGCGCGGCCGGCGCTTCGGCTCGGCGACGGTCTCCGGCAGGAACCAGGTGATCCCGCAGGCCAGGGCCACCAGACCCAGATGGACCCAGAACGGCAGGGTCAGCGGCCAGGGTGTGTACTGCGCGAGGATCCCGGAGAGCAGTGGGCCGCAGCCCAGACCGCCCATGTTCGCCGCGGTGGCGGCGAACCCGGCACGCGCCTTCTGCCCGGGCGCCGCCAGCTCGATCACGGCCGCCGTCGCCGCGCCGCTCAGCAGACCGGCGGCGCAGCCGGACAGCAGCCGCCCCGCGAAGAGCAGCGGCAGACCGCCTTCCAGCAGGAAACACCCGGCACTCGCCGCCGACAGCCCGAGGGCGCACAGGAGCACGGGTCTTCGGCCGGTCTCGTCGGAGTAGTTCCCCGCCACCAGCAGGACCGTGATGACGGCGACGGCATAGACGGCGAAGACGACCGTCACCATCAGCTCGGAGAACCCGAGCTGCTCCTGGTAGAGGCCGTACAGCGGGGTGGGGAGAGTGGTCCCGGCCATCCCGATGGCGAATACCAGGGCGGCGGCCACGTAGCCAGGCCGCCATCTGCCGGCGGCGTCCCGTGTGCATTCGCGAGCACTCACGCACATCACCTCGTGGCCGGTGCTCCGGCGCGGCCGCGTCCGGGAGGGTCAGTCCCAGAGCTCGTGCGTCGCGACCCGCTCGGTGTATGCCGGCCTGCCGTCGGTGTAGACGAGCTGCATCCGGGTGAACTGCCGCAGACCGGGATCGGCCTTCCAGGTCTCCGGGCGGTCCAGCCGGACGATGACGGGGTAGGTGTGGAACTTGCCTGCCGCGCAGTAGGGATCGCAGTCGTTCACCGCGTCAAGGGCCCTGCCCACGGCGGCTGTCGACCCCCAGTGGGACCAGTGGATGTCGATGAGGCGGTTGTTGCCGTCCCCGCAGGCGAGCAGGAAGTCGCCTGGGCGCACCTGTGGGTTGGAGAAACAGTCGACGGCCACCACGCGGGCCGGTGAGCGGGACTCCGCGGTTGCGGGCGCTGACGCGGAAGCGGATGCCGGTACGGGGATCGCCGCCGCGAGTGCCGTGGCGGCGCACAGCATGATCGCTGTCCTGAAATTGCGTGTGTGCATATCGGCTCCTCGGCCGCCTCATGTCGGGCCCGCGCCGATCGGTGCGGTCGTCGGTCGTGGCGCCCTTCTTCCAGCCGTCGTCCTGAAACGACAATATGGCCACACCCAGTGATGCACCACCCGTACGGGCTACAACAGTGCAAAAATGGTACGAAAGGTGCTCGGCCTGCTTCTGGGTTCTCGGTGTGCTTCTGAAGCCGGTGTGCTTCCGGAGCTCGTCACCGACCGGGAGGGGTGGTGTGCGGAGTGGCGGACAGGGGCTCCGAGCACCCCGCGGCCGACTCCCACTGCGCACGGCTGGGGCCCTCGAACCGGGGTGTGAAATCCGGGTGTTGGTCCAGCCAGTGCGCCAGCCGCGTGCGTACCTCCTCGGTGCCGTACGCCTGATCGGCGGTGAGCAGGAGGTGGCGGACCTTCGCGCGTGCGCGCATGACCAGCGGGTCGTCGAACGCGCAGGCGGCCAGGGCGGCCCGCTCGCGGGCGGGGGCGGTGGGGGACTCCGCCGATATCCGTGCAGGATCACCGAGTTGAGCGGCATTGGCCCGGTCCGCGGCGACCTGGGCGTCGAACCGCAGACGCAGGGTCCGTGCCAGCCATCGGTGGTATTCACCGGAGAACGCGGCCGGCTCCGCGGCGGCCGCCGCGTGCCGGGCCACCCACTGCGCCCCCTCCAGTGCCATGGCCACTCCCTGCCCCATCGTGGGGTTGGTGTACGCGACCGAGTCCCCGACACCGACGAGGCCGGTGACCACGGGCCCGTCGGCGTCGGCCAGTGCGGTCCAGCGATTGTGCAGGCCCCCCATCGCGAGCACCCCGGAGACCGCCTCGGGCTCAAGCCCCAGCCAGGCGGCGATGGCGGGGAACGTGCGCCCGACCCTCTCGAACACCGCGGGGTCGCGCAGCGCCGCTCGGGTGGGGTCGGAGGTGGACACCGTCAGGGACGCCGCGAAGATGCCGTTGTCGGACGGGAACACCCCGCCGACGGCGAAGGCCGAGGACGAGCCCGCCTTGACGCGCCCGGGATCGCGCGGTCCGTCGGGACGCAGCCGGTACCAGCGGCAGAAATACGCGATTCCGACGCGGTGGTTCTCCACGACGGTGTCCCGGCAGCCCGCCGCGGCGAGCCAGCGGGGCACCGGGGACCGGCGGCCCGCGGCGTCCAGCACCAGATCCGCATCGTGCGTCCGTGGCCCGGACCGCACCCCCGTGACCAGTGGGATGTCGCCGCGCCGGTCGACGAGGAGCCCGTCGACGGGTTCCCCGAGCCGCACGTCGACGCCCGGCTCACGATCCACCGCGTCGTGCAGAGCGGCCTCCAGCACGATGCGCCGGGTCTGGATCGTCACCAGATCCTCGTCCCCGGGACGGGCGGGTCCGCGCTCGTCGAACCAGTCGAGTTCGTTGCGTTCCCGGGCGCCCATGCGCAGCATCGCGTCGTACACGTCCGGAACCTTCGCGCGCAGTACGGTGCGGACCGGTGCGAGGAGCCCGTGCGGCTGGACCGCGTGCGGCACACCGGGGCGGTGCCAGTCGAAGAAGTCCCGGTCGAGATCCGGTCCGGGCCGACGGCCGTCCCGCTCGAACAAGGTCACCGGGTGACCCCGGCGCCCCAGGAACAACGCTGCGGCCAGGCCGCCGATCCCGCCACCGACAATCGCAACCCGCGTCAATGTGGTCCCCTCCACGCCGTGTTGCGAAGCAACCGTATCCCAGAACCAGGGGGCCGCTCGCCGCCGATGGCCGGGGGGAGGCGCGGAGCGCGGGCGGAATCAGCCCTGCTCCACCAGCCGTTCGGCGGCCGACAGCGCCATGCGCAGCGCGCTCGTCCGGTCCGCTCCGCGCTGACCGAGAACCACCCGCGTACTCAACCCGTCCAGCAGGGCCAGGAGTTCGGAAGCGCGGGCCGCGGTGTCGAGGTCTTCGGCGAAGCGGCCCTGCCGCACGCCCTTGACGAGGATCGATTCGAGGTCCTCCTGCCAGCCGCGGTCGATCTCGGCCTGGGCCTGCCGCAGCGGCTCGTTCGACGCGGTGCGCGCCCACAGCTCGATCCACAGGGTCCAGCGCGGATCGCGCGGCCCACGGGGGAGGTACAGCTCGACGAACTGGCTCAGCTTGCGTACGGCGCCGGCCCGGCCGGCCAGCAGCGCCCGGCGCTCCTCGGCGAGCGCGCTCTCGCTCCAGCCCAGCACTTCCAGGAGCAGCCGGTCCTTGCTGCCGAAGTAGTACAGGATGTGGCCGCCGCTGGTGCCGAGGCGTCTGGCGAGTGCCGACATGGTGAGTGCGGCGAGGCCGTCCTCGGCGATGGCCGCCATCGCCTCCTCCAGCATGCGTTCCCGGGCCAGGTGCCCGTCCCGCCGTCGCGCCGTCGCTGCCACGCCGCCCCTCCTCTTCCGTGAACTCCGGGACGACCTTACGGGACACCTTCCGGGCCACCGATTTCGGCGGAGCTCTTGACGGGCCGCCGGAAACACATCTTGAATGCCGTTCTAACTTTTAGAACGGCATTCAAAGTACTTGTTCCGGTGCTCCGGATCACGCACGGATGAGGGGCAGGCCGCATGACGCAGCAGGAGACGACCGCGAGGGCGCCCGGCGGGACGATGGCCACCGACCAGGTCTTCCAGGTCGAGACCAACGGCATCGAACCGGTCCCCGACGAGGACCGCCACGGCGGCGCGAAGGACCTGTTCTGGCTCTGGTTCGGCTCCAACCTCACCTTCACCTACGTCATCAACGGCGCCCTGGCCGTCGCCTTCGGGCTGTCCTTCTGGCAGGCCACCGGGGTCGTCGTCCTCGGCGGACTGGCGTTCTTCGCCATCAGCGCCGCCGGACTGAGCGGCGTACGTACCGGCACCGCCACTCTGGTGATCTCCCGCGCCCCCTTCGGCGTACGCGGCAACTGGCCCCCAGGCATGCTCAACTGGGTGGTCAGCATCGGCTACACCATCCTCAACACGGTCGTCGGAACGCTCGCCCTGGAAGCGTTCTTCGCCGATCTGGGATGGGTGTCCGGCCACACCGGGCGGGCCCTCGCCCTGCTGATCACCCTCGCGCTGACCTTCGTCGTCGCCCTCTGGGGCCACGCCACCGTCCAGTTCGCCGAGCGGTGGATCGCGTACGTCCTGGCCGTCGGATTCGCCGTGCTCCTGGTGTTCCTGCTGCCGGGCGCCGACACCGGCGGGGCGGCGGTCCGCCCCGGCGCCTCCGGGTGGAGTCTCGCCTTCGTCGTGATGCTGGCCGGGCCGTTCTCGTACGTCCCGATGCCCGCCGACTACACGCGCTACCTGCCGAGGACGACCTCCATGCGGTCGCTCACCTGGTACGGCGCCCTCGGCGGCTTCGTCTCCTCGGTCGCGCTGGGCGTGGCCGGGGTGGCCGCCGCCACGCAGACGGACATGACCGACGCCGTGGCGGGCACGGAGAAGCTGCTGCCGGGCTGGTTCCAGCCGCTCTTCCTCGCCCTGGTGCTCGGCGGCTCCGTCACCAACTCGATCGTCACGCTCTACTCGTCGAGCCTGAACCTCCAGGTGCTCGGCGTCCCGTGGAGCCGCTCCAAGGCCATCATCATCAGCGCGGCGGTCACCGCGGCCGGGTCCCTGTGCGCGCTCTTCCTCACCGACTTCACCAGCTCACTGCTGTCCTTCCTCTCTCTGCTGATCATCGTGTTCGCCCCCTGGGGCGGTGTGTTCCTCACCGACATGATCATGCGCCGCTGCCGCTACGACGCAACGGCACTGCACGCCGGTCCGGACGGCGCCTACTGGTACCGGTCCGGCTACCACCCCGCCGGTATGACCGCACTGCTCGTCGGCATGGTCTTCGCCGCGCTCACCTGTGATTCCGAGCTGTGGACCGGCCCGTTGGTCGCACCGCTGGGCGGCGCCGACCTGACCCTGCTCGGCTCCGTCGTCTCGGGACTCGTCTACTGGGCGCTCGCCCGTCGGACCGTCGCACCGCACACCGCCCTCTCCTGACTCGACCTGATCCAACCCGACCTGCCTCTGACCCGACCCGCCCCTGACCCGGCCCGCCGGGTCACGGCACCGCCCGCACCACCGCACCGACAGCACCACAAGGAGTCACCTCACATGGCCAGCCCCGCACACCCCGCCCACCTCGTCCTGCGCAACGCCCGCATCCACACCGTCGACCCGGCGTTCCCCGAGGCACAGGCCATGGCCGTGGTCGACGGCCGCATCGCCTGGCTCGGCTCCGACGAGGACGCGCGCGGGTGGACGGGGCCCGACACCCAAGTGATCGACGCCGAGGGCAAGCTGGTGCTCCCGGGCTTCGTCGACGCCCACAACCATGTCCGGCTCGGCTCGGACGACGCCTGCGTCCAGCTCTCCGGCGCCACCACCCTCGACGAGGTCCACGCCCGCATTCGTACCTGGCACACCGCCAACCCCGACGCCGAGTGGATCGAGGCGGAAGCCTTCGACTACTCGGCCATCCCGGACGGCCGGATGCCCACCGCCGCCGACCTCGACCCGGCCACCGGCGACGTGCCGGCCTTCGTGCTCAGCTACGACGTCCACACCGCCTGGGTCAACACCGCGGGCCTGCGCGCTCTCGGTATCGACCGCGACCACACCCAGCTGCCCTTCGGCGCGGCCGTCACCGACCCGGTCACCGGCGAACCCACCGGATTCATCAAGGACTTCGCGGTGAAGGGCCTCTCCCGCGACGGACACCGCGCCCTCCGGCAACTGGACCTCCCGTGGGCCTCCGCGGACCGGCAGTACGGGCGGCTGGCCAAGTCGCTGGACGACGCCATCCGCTTCGGCATCACCACGGTGGTCGAACCCCAGAACTCGCTCGACGACCTCCAGCTCTTCGACCGCGCCCGCGCCGAGGGCCGGCTCAAGTCCCGGATCGTCGCCGCCCTCTTCCACCCGCGCGGCACCACGGACGCCGACCTGGACGACTTCGCCACCGCCGCCCACCGCTACGACGACGACCGGATCCGGGTCGGGCCGCTCAAGCTCTACATCGACGACGTGGTGGAGCCGCGGACCGCGGCCCTGCTGGAGCCCTACGCGGGCTGCGGCCGGCACCGGGGCGACACCTTCTACCCGCCGGAGGAGTTCGCCGAGCTGCTGACGAAGCTGGACGCCCGCGGCTTCCAGTGCTTCGTCCACGCGACCGGCGACCGGGGCATCCGCTCCGTGCTGGACGCCGTCGAGCGGGCCCGCACGGTCAACGGGGAGCGGGACGCCCGCCACCAGGTCGTCCACGTCGAGTGCCTGGACCCCGACGACACCCCGCGGTTCGCCGCCCTCGGCGTGGTCGCGTGCATGCAGCCCCGCCACTGCGCGCCGGAGGTCGCCGGACCCGGCAAGGACTGGGCGGAGAACGTCGGGGCCGAGCGCTGGCACAAGGCGTGGCCGATGCGCAGCCTGCACAACGCAGGGGCCGTGCTCGCGCTCTCCAGCGACTGGAACGTGGCCGAGATGGACCCGATGGTCGGCATCCACACCGCGGTCACCCGTCGCCCGCTGGGCGGGGGCGAGCCGTGGATGCCGCAGGAGACCATCAGCGTGGAGACCGCGGTCCACGGTTACACGATGGGATCGGCGTACGCCAACTTCCTAGAGCACGAGCGGGGTTCGCTGACCGTCGGCAAGGCCGCCGACTTCGTGGTCCTCTCCCGCGACATCCTGCGTGCCGCGCCTCAGGACATTCCCGGCACCGTGGCGGAGACCGTCGTGGTCGCAGGTGTGGTCGAGCACACCGCGTGAGCGGACCCGGCGGCCTCCCGGAGTACCACGCGTCCGCGTGACCGGGAGGCCGCCGGCGTTCTTGCCTTTCACGGTGCGTGGTGGGGCGGTCCGCGCGGCGGTCAGGTGCCGCCCGGACCGCCCCACCGGTCAGGCGGCCTGGATCTCGTAGAGAGCGAAGTTGCCCCACTGGAGGTGGGCGTCACGGACCGTCAGACGCAGCCGCTCGGTCGTGACCCGCTGGGGCAGGGTGATCGTGCGCTGCTCGACGGTCGACGTGTTGCCCGACCAGGTCAGTTGCTGCCCGGCGACCCGGGTCACCCAGGCCGAGCCGTTCCAGGTCTGCACGTCGAGCTGCCTGATGCCCTGGCCGGTGGCGAAGGCGGTGTGCAGGGTGACGGTGCCGACGCTGGTGGGCTGCCGGAAGTCCACGTCGACGGTGCCCGGGAAGGCGACCCCGGAGGACACACTGCTCCACGCGGTCGAGGTGTCGCCGTCGGCCATCCGGTAGGGGTGGCTGTTGCCGAGCGTGGCGTACGAGGTGGTGACGACCGGCCGCGGCGGGGCCCCGGTGAACTGGTGGAAGCCCCGGTCGGG
The DNA here is from genome assembly GCF_040634135.1 of Streptomyces sp. NPDC007164. NCBI lineage: Bacteria > Bacillati > Actinomycetota > Actinomycetes > Kitasatosporales > Streptomycetaceae > Streptomyces > Streptomyces sp. NPDC007164. The sequence continues at coordinate 14,540 of NZ_JBEYFB010000031.1, read as the reverse complement.
AGCGGTCGCCGGGACCGCGTTGCCGAAGTAGTCCTTGACGTCCTGCGTCACCGTCGCGCCGCGTCCCCTGGCGGGGGAGTCGGCCCGGAGCTTGTAGCCTGCCGGGTCGGTGCCGATGGAGACCAGCTTCGGGTCCGCCTTGATGGCGTTGATGTCGCCGGGCGGGGCTACGGGGGTGTCGGTGCCCCAGTAGAGGTTGGAGTCGTAGACCGTGTTGTTGGCGGTGTCGTAGCCGGCCGCGGTCCGGTTGTAGAAGATGTTGTTGCGGATGTCGATACCGTCGGCGTTGTTGTAGATGTGCACGATCTTGCCGAGCGGATAGTCGCCGGCCCCGGTGTACGGCGGGTGTACGGTCACGACCCGGCCGCTCGCGTAGACCGTGTTGTTGTAGATCGCGGTGCCCGACGTCTCGGTGGAGAGGCTGAAGACCTCGAAGCCGTCGTCCTTGCTCAGGTTGTACCGGACCACGGTGTCCTTGGTCGGCGCTCCCTTGAAGGAGACGGTGATGAAGAACCCGCCGTCGTTGTCGTGGCTGTAGTTGTACTGGACGACGCTGTGGTTGTTGTCGGCGTCCGCGTCGAAGCCGTGGCCGTCGGTGCCCGGCCCGTTGAAGCCGGAGCCCGACACCTCGTTGCGCTGCACGAGCAGATCGTCGTTGCCCTGCCACCAGATGCCGACGTTGCCGCCCTTGGTGTTGAGCCGGCCGGTGGCGGCCTTGTGGACGCGGTTGCCCTCGACGACGGCGCCCCTGGTGTGCATGGGGGTGATGCCGCCGGCCGTCACGTCGTGGACGTAGTTGTCACGGATCTTGACGTCGGTGCTCGGCGTCCAGGTGACGACCTCGCTGTCGGGGATGCCCGTCTCCACCGGGTACAGGCTCGTCATGCCGTTGCGCCGGGACCAGGTGGACCAGGTGATGATCCCGTACGAACGGATCTTGCTGACCTCGTTCTTCTCCAGCACCAGGTTGTCGAAGAACGTGGGCGTCGTGTTGCCGCGGATGGAGACCAGCAGCCCCGCCGAGCTGACCGTGCTGCCGCCCGGCCCGTCCACGTCATGGATGTTCAGATTGCGCAGGGTGATGTTGGACAGCTTGCCCGCGTCCTTGGCGAACAGGTTCACACCGGAGCGGGGCGTGGTGCTGTCGCTCCAGTTGGTCACCTCCAGTCCGTCGAGTGTGAAGTCGTGGACGTTGTTGAGTCTGACCGCGACATCGGTCGTGCCCGCGCCCTCGATCAGCGGCTTGGCGCCACTGCCGTACGAGCCGACGAACGCGGGACGGCCGGCGGTGCCCGCCCCCTGGACGTCGAGCCGGCCCTTCCACCGCTGACCGGCCTTGAACAGCAGCCGGTCACCGGCGCCCAGCGTCAACCGGCTCGCCTTGGCGAGCGACTTCCAGGCCGCCGCCTGGTTCTTGCCCGACCGGGCGTCGTCGCCGGCTTCGGCGTCCACGTAGTACGTGGTGCCCGCCGCGTGCGGGTGGGGCTTCGCCGGGGCAGCCGCCTGCGCGGGCCCCGCCGCCACCGCGGAGAGCGGCAGGGCGAGGGCCGTCAGGAGCGCCCCTATGAGGTGTCTCCGTGGAGTGGATGAGGTGCCTGGGATACGTGAGGTACGCAAAATACGCAACGCTCGGTCCTTCCGGGTGGATTGCCGGTCTCTGTATGCGCGTTACTTACCGATCCCCGCAGTCATGCCCTCGACGATGCGGCGGCCCAGCCAGAGGTAGAGCACGATCATGGGATAGACCAGGATCACGATTCCGGCGAACAGGGCGCCCCAGTCGGAGCTGTACTGCATGGAGCCATAGAGGCTGAGAAGGGCCGCGGGCAGCGTGCGCTCCTCAGGCGTGGGGGTGATCAACAGGGCGAGCAGGGTCTCGTTCCACAGGCCGATGACATTGAGGATCAGTACCGTCATCACGCCCGGCTTGGCCACCGGCAGCACCACCTGGACGAAGGCGCGCAGCGGACCCGCACCGTCCAGCTCGGCCGCCTCCTCGATCTCGTGGGGCAGCGAGCGCATGTAGCCGGTCAGCACGAACACGGCGAACGGCAGCGACAGCACCACCTGGAAGACCAGGAGCGTGATCCGGTTGTCCCACCAGCCGGTCACCCAGTCGATCATGAACGTGGAGACGGACAGCTTGATCACGATGATGGGGATCACGATCGTCTGCACCGGGATGCTCAGACCCATCGCGAAGTACCCGGTGAGCCGTCCGGCGGCGCGCCGGTCGGAGCGGGCCAGGACATACGCGGCGGGCGCCGACAACGCCACGATGAGCAGCGATCCGACCACCGTCAGAACGGTGCTGTTGAGCGCGGCGGCGGAGAAGCCGGCCGCCTTCCACGCCGCGGAGTAGTTGCCCCACTCGATGGTGTCCGGCAGTGCGAACGGCGAGAGCCAGACCTGCCCTGAGTCCTTGAGGGACTGGAGGCCGACCCAGGCCACCAGCGCGAGGTTGAAGACGACCCAGGCCCAGAGCGCGACGGTCGTCGCGCGCGGCACCAGAATGTCGCCGAACAGGCGCCTCATGACAGCTCCACACGTTCGCGGCGGGTGACACGCCGGGTCAATACGATGAGGATCGTCGTCACGATCAGGATGACGACGCCCATGGCGGCACCCGAACCCAGCTCGGGCACACCACCGCCGGCCACCGAGGCGTACTGCTGCACCGCCACGGTGCGTGCCTGGATCGGCGGGCTGGCCGGTGTGCCGGCCGTGGTGAAGGCGATCACGATCTCGAACACCTTCAGGCTGTTGACCACCCACAACACGGCCGAAACCGCGAACACGTCCCAGGTCAGCGGCAGTGTGATGTGCCGGAACTGCTCCCACTTCGTGGCGCCGATCAGCTTGGCGTCCTCATAGAGGTAGGGCGGGATGGAGTCGGCGGCCGACATCATCAGTGCCACGTAGAAGCCCGTGCTCGACCACACCAGCCCGGCGACGATGCACTTGAACACCATGTCCGGGCCCAGCCACGGCTGTGCTTCGATGCCGACCCAGCCCAGGATGGTGTTGACCGCGCCGTCGGGATTGAGCAGGAAGCCGATGGCCACACCGACCGCGATCACCGAGATGATCATCGGCAGGAAGATCACGGACCGGATGAAGGCCCGGCCCTTGACCTGCCGCAGCACCATCATGGACAGGAAGGTGAAGGCGAACACGAGGGCACCGCCGCCGAAGGCCAGCACGAAGGTGTTGACGAAGGCGGTACGGAAGGCCTCGCTGCGGGCCAGCTCCAGGTAGTTGCCGAGGCCGTGCCACGTCATCGGGGAGCCGGGCCCCGCCCACTTGTTGAAGCTGACCCAGAAGCCGAACAGCGACGGCAGGACGAAGAGCGCGGAGTAGGCGATCAGCGCGGGGAGCAGGAAGGGCCAGAAGGCCCGCTCGCGCGCCGGCCGTACCCGTTTGCCCTTGCCCGCCTTGCCCGCGGCGGGCGGTGCCACTGCCGCGGGCGGGGTGAGTGTTGCCGTCCCCATGGGCTCAGCCCTTGCTGGCGAGGTAGTCGGCGGCCTTCTTCTTGCCCGTCCTCACGAAGGTCGCGGCGTCGATCTTGCCGGAGAGCAGCTGGTCGTCCAGGGGCAGGAAGACGTTGTTCCACCAGTTCTTGTCCGCGGCCATGTCGTCGTAGGTGCGGTGGGTGAACTTCGCCTCGGCGACGTCCTTCTGTACACCCGCCAGGTAGCCGGGGGCGGGGACGTCCGGGCGCGCGGGGATGTTGTGCGCGTCGGTGGAGATCTTCGCCTCGTACTTCTTCTGCAGCGCGAAGGCGAGGAACTCCTTGGCCGCCTCGACGTTGTGGCCCTTGGCGTTGACGCCCCAGCCGAGCGTGCCGACCTCCACCGAGTTCTTGCCGCCGGCCGGCAGCTGGAACGAGGCGACCTCGGTCCCCTCGGCCAGCTTCGAGCCGGTCTCGGCGGCGAGCCAGGTGCCGTTGAGGTTCAGGTCGTACTTGCCCTGTGCCCAGGCGTCCTGCGCGGCGGGGTACTTGGTGGCCATGAAGTCCTTCTGGAAGTAGCCGCCGTCGGCGAGCTCTTCCACCTTCTTCGCGGCCGCGAGCACCGCCGGCCTGTCCCAGGCGGCCGGGTCCTTGCCCAGCGCGCTGAGGCTGCCGGCGCCCTCGGAGCGGACCAGGGCCGAGTAGAACCAGTACGCGTTGTAGAAGTTGACCGTGCCGTCCTGGCCCAGCGGGGTGCGGCCGTCCTTCTTCGCCTCGTCGAGATAGGCGATGAACTCCTTCCACGTCTTGGGGGCGAGCCCCGCGTGCTTGGACGCGTCGTACCAGACCGCGGTGGAGATCACGGTGTGGGCCATGAACCGAACATGGTCCTTGTCGGTCGACGCCTTCACCACCGATTCCGGCAGCACGTCCCGCACCCTCTTGCCCTCGCCCGGCACCTTCATGTCCAGGACGTCGTCGAGCGGTGAGGCGAGGTTCTGGGCGACGAAGGCGCCGACGCTGTCGGTGGAGGTGTCGAACAGGTCCGGGCCCTGGCCCGCGTTCATCTCGGTGGGGAGGGTGTCGGTGCCCTTGCGGCCCACGAACTTCAGGTCGACCTTGGTGCCGGTCGCCTTGGTGAAGTCGTCGGCTATCGACCTGATGAGCTTGCCCTGCGGCTCGTCGGCACCCCACGAGGAGGTGTAGACGAGTTCCTTCTCCGAGGCGGCGGAGCCGTTCTTCTTGCCGCAGGCGCCTACGCTCAGGGCGAGTGCTCCGACGGTGAGCATGACTGTCAACTTACGCACGGGGGTGTGCCTTTCGTGAGGGTGACCGGTGAGCGCGGGGGTCCGCGGGCGTGGCGCGACGGCCGGCGGTCAGTGCGGCAGGAGGGATACGACGGTGCCGGTGCGGCGAGCTTGCTCGGCCGCCCAGACGACCCGGTGCGTGGCCAGGCTCTCCGCACCGTCGGTGAGTACCAGGGAGGGATCGTTCTTGCCGATGGCATCGACGAAGGTGTCGAACAGGGCCGCGTCACCGCCGCCGTGCCCGGTGGCGGCCGTGGGATCGCCGTTCGCACCGGTGTCGATGACGGTGACCTCGTCGGTCACGAAGTCGTGCACGCGCAGGACGACTCCGTCCCCGTCGATGGAGCCGCGGGTGCCGAAGATCCGGGTCTTGCGGTGCTCCAGCGCCGCGAACGCGGTGACCGTGCAGGTGGCGGAGGTGCCGTCGGCGAACTCCATGGTCACGACCTGGGTGTCGACCACATCGTTGTCACAGGTGTACGCGCACCGGCCGTACGGGCCCTCGCGCAGCGCCGCGAGCACCCCTTCCTCCGTGTGGTCGGCCGTGACCGCGGACAGCGGCCAGAACTCCTTGTCAGCGTCACCCAGGCAGTCGAGGTAGATGCGCTTGGCCGAGTACGGGCAGGTGGACTCCACCGGGCACTCCACGCAGCGGTCCGCCGCACCGTCGGGCCGGTTCTCGGCGCGGAAGTGCACCAGATTGCCGAACGAGGAGACCCGCTCGGGCAGGGCGCCCTTGACATGGGTGATCCAGTCGAGGTCGTGGCAGGCCTTGGTCATCAGCAGCGGCCCCGACCCCTCCTCGCTGCGCCAGTTGCCCCGTACGAACGAGTGGGCCTGATGCCACCAGCCGACCTGTTCCAGGTGCTGGATGTTCATCACCTCGCCGATCCGGCCCTCGGCGATGAGCTCCCTGAGCCTGATCGTGTAGGGCGTGTAGCGCATGACGTGGCAGACGGCCAGCAGGACGTCGTTGCGGTCGGCGGCAGCGGCGATGGCGGCGGCCTCCTCCTCGCTCTGCGCCATCGGCTTCTCCAGGAGCAGGTGGTAGCCGAGATCGGCCGCCCGCACCGCGGGTTCCGTGTGCATGCTGTCCTGCGTCGAGATCACCGCCGCGTCGGCCAGCCGGTCCCGGGCGAGCAGATCCCGCCAGTCGGCGAAGACGTTCTCGGCCGGTACGTCGTGCGCGGCGGCCATGCTGCGCCTGCGCTCGGGATCGGGCTCGGCCACGGCCACAACACGCGCCATGCCGCTCTCCAGAGCACGCCGCGCATAGCTCATGCCACGCAGACCCGCCCCGATGATGGCGAGAGTGACCACAAATACCCCCTCGGACTTGCGACTTACTAATGCAACCTGTTTTTATTTCTCATGTACAGAGCCTGTCAAGGGAGTGACGGTGACAATTTCCGGAGGCGACACCTCGCGGCTGCGGCGCATCAACCTGGTCACGACGCTGCGCGCGCTGCGCGGCCAGGGCCCCCTCAGCCTCACCGAGGTCACCAGACGCACAGGTCTGTCCCGCCCGACCGTGGAGAGTTTGACGGAGGAACTGCTGGGCTCGGGATGGCTGAAGGAACTGCCGCCGCAGCCGGGCCACATGGGCCGGCCCGCCAGGCTGTTCAGTTTTCACTCGACCGGTGACTACGTGCTCGGCATCGACATCGGCTCGTACAGCATCCGGGCGGCCGTGGCCGACCTCGACGGCGCCGTCGTGGCGTCCCGCACCGAGCGGGTGAGCGCGGACGCCGGGCGTTCCGTGCGCCTGGCGGCCGTGCGCGCGACGGCCGTCGAGGCGCTGGCGTCGGCACAGGTCGGCTCCGCCCAGCTCGCCACCGTCTGCGTCGGCACCACCGGCGTGGTCAGCCACGACGGCCGGGTCAAGCGCTGCGTCGGCCTGCCGGAATGGGACGGTCTGGACCTCGCGGGCGAGCTGGGCGCCGACTTCGACTGTCCGGTCCTGGTGGAGAACGACTGCAATCTCGCCGCGCTCACGGAGGGCTGGATCGGCGAGGCCCGGGGCGTCGACGACGTGGCCTTCGTGCTGTCCGGGGTGCGCACCGGGGCCGGTCTGCTGATCGGCGGCCGGGTGCACCGGGGCCGCGGGGGAGCGGCCGGCGAGATCGGTGCCCTGCCCCTGCTGGGCTGGCACCGGGCCACCTCGCATCTGACCGGCTATCCGAAGATGCCGGCGGACATCCTGCCTCAGGAGGCCGCCGAGTACGTCTTCGCCCAGGCCCGCACCGGCGAGCCGGCCGCCCGCTGGGCCGTGGAGCAGTACGCCCACGACCTGGCCGAGGGCATCGCCGCCCTGGTCCTGGCCCTGGACCCGGAGCTCGTCGTGATCGGCGGCGGGGTGTCCCGCTCCGGTGACGTACTGCTGGAGCCGCTGCGGCGGCACCTCGACCCGCTGTGCCTGGAACCCCCGGCGCTGGCGGTCTCCACCCTCTCCGACCAGGCCGTGGTGCTGGGCGCGGTCCGGCTCGCCCTCGACCACGTGGACGCCCGGCTGTACGACGTCGACACGATGCTGCCCGAACCGTCGTCCTGAAGTCCCGCCCCCGGGCACGGCGTTCCCGCGCTCTTAACAAGAGACTCTGCATATGTGGGGCGGGGTGTCCTCAGGGGGGCGGGCAACGGGCCCGGTGGAAGGAACCGGCGGAAAGGTCCCTCGGACTCCCGCCACGCAACGGCCCGGCGCTCAGAGCGCTGGTTCGAGGTGTGCCCAGGGCCGTTCGGTCTCGATCCGGGTGGCGAGGGCCAGCAGCATTCCCTCGCCGCCCAGCGGACCCACGAACTGGACGCCCAGCGGCAGGCCGTCGGGGGTGCGGTAGGTGGGGACGCTCATCGCGGGCCGGCCGGTGATGTTGGCCAGCTGGGTGTACGGGGTCGCCGCGAGGTTGGCGATCACCGCGCTCTCCCACGCCTTGGTGCCGGCCAGGGTGCCCAGCAGCCTCAGTCGCATCAGGACCCGGGCCACCGCACGCACCGGCTTGGGCGTGTCCAGCTCGCCGATCCGGACGGCGGGCCGGGCCAGCGTCGGGGTGAGGAGCAGATCGTAGCGGCTGTGGAACGCGGCGAGCTGCCGGCTGTACGCGTTCCATCGGTCGTGGGCGGCGTAGTAGGCGGGAGCCTTCAGGGCGCGCCCTGCGACGGCCAGCAGATGGGTGTCGAGTTCGAACGCCTCCGGCCCGGCACCGGTCGCCCGGCGGATCTCGTCCACGGTGTGGGCGAGTTGGGTCGTCCACATCGCCAGGAAGTCGAAGGCGAGCTGCCGCTGGTCGATCTCCGGCTCGGCCGGCTCGACGTCGTGGCCGAGATGGCGGAGCAGCTCCGCGGCATCCTCGACCGCGGCGACCGCCTGCGGGTCGACCTCGGTGTCGATGGGGGAGCGGGTGGTGAATCCGATCCGCAATTTCCGGGGCCTGCGGGCGAGTTCGGTGTACGGCAGCTCGGGGCGGGCGTGCAGGAACGGTCCGGCCGGGTCGGCACGAGAGGTCAGCACGTCCAGCATGGCCGCGCTGTCGCGGACGCTGCGCGATACGACACCGTCGGTGGCGGCGCCGTGGAGGTGCTCGGCGGCGGCCGGACCGGCCGGGACGAGTCCGCGCCCCGGCTTCAGGCCGAACAGGCCGCAGCACGCGGCCGGAATGCGGATCGATCCACCGCCGTCGTTGGCACCGGCCACCGGCACGATGCCCGCCGCCACAGCCGCCGCCGACCCGCCGGACGAACCGCCCGGCGTGCGGCCGAGGTCCCAGGGGTTGCGGGTGGGCCCGTTCGCCTCCGGCTCGGTAACACCCTTCGCGCCGAACTCCGGTGTGTTGGTCTTGCCGAAGATCACCAGTCCGGCGCCCAGCCAGCGGTCGACCACCTCGCTGTGCCGCTCGACGGGATGGTGCCGAAGAGCCCGGTTGCCACTGCCGGTCGGCAGCCCGGCGTAGTCCTGCGACAGGTCCTTGATCAGGAACGGAACTCCGGCGAACGGCCCGCTCAGCGACTCCCTCGCCCGGGCGCGGGCGATCTCGTGCATCGGCCGCACGATCGCGTTGAGCTTGCCGTCCACGGCCTCCGCGCGGGAAATGGCGACATCGAGCAGCTCGTCGGGTGAGACCTCTCCCCGGGCGACCAACTCGGCCAGGCCCACCGCGTCATGGGCTCTGTACTCGGTGTACCGCATCATCAAGACCTCCATGCCTTTCGCCGTCGGCGCCCGACTCCGGGCGCGTGCTTCTGCCTCTCACCCCGTGCCGTGGTCCGCGTGACGTGCGGACGCTCTCACAGCGCGTCCTGGGCGTCACCCCTGATGCGGGCGTGCAGATGCTGGTCGTGCCATCCGTCCGCGTGCAGCAGTGCGCCACGCATGACGCCTTCGAAGGCGTACCCGGCCTTGAGCGCCACCCGGCAGGAGGCCGGGTTGGCCACCGAGTGGCACAGCCGCAGGCGGTGCAGTCCCAGGTCCTCCAGGGCCCACCGGCCGACGCGTCGCACGGCCTCGACCGCGGCCCCACCGCCACGGGCGGCCGGGAGGAGCCAGTAGATGATCTCGGCGCTGCCGCCCGCCGGATCGATGCCGTTCAGTCCGATGAGCCCCGTGGCCTCGCCGCCCGGCCGGGCGATCGCCCAGATCGCCCCGGTCTCGGCCCGCCAGCGCCCGTGCATGCGCTCGATCCGCTCGCGGGCGTCCCGCTGCGACTCCACGACAAGAAGGTTCCACTGACGAATCGCCGGATCCCGGCCGGCGGCGACCAGCGCTTCGGCGTCGTCCCGGCTCCAGGGCCGCAACTCCAGGCCGTTGGGCAGGCCGAGTACCGGTTGGGCGTCCTGGGCCATCCGACCTGCGGGAACGACCGGGGATACAGGCGTACTGGAGATCATCCGGGCATCGTGCCACAGGCCCTCGGACGCGCGATGTCCGGTGGGTGCCACAACTCCGGGGCGAATGCGCCGGATCGCCGCCCCAGGCGGCTTCAACAGGCTCCATGGCCGGACCGTGGCGCGCCGACTGCTCAGCGCTGGTGCCAGACGAGCGTGTAGCGCCAGAACAGCCGCCGGCACAGCCGTACGCCGGGCAGTGCGTGGCGGGCGTCGCGCACGATGTCCGCGAAGGCCATGGTCGCCGGTCGGGTCGGGGCAGTCATCGATGTCGGGCGCGGTGACTCGCGGCCCTTGTTCTTGATCAACGCCATGGCGATATTCGACGGGACGGCGACGGCGTCGATCAGACGGTCGCTCCGGGACCGCGGGCGGTAGAGACCGACGACGACCAGGGTTCCGCCGGGCGCCAGGTGCTGTCGGAAGCGCGCGAGGGCGTCGCTGAACGGCAGGTGATGGATGGTGGCGACACAGGTGATGACGTCGTAGGGGCCAGGGGGCATTTCGTTCAGTGCGTCTCCGACGGTGAACGTCACCGGGGCCGCCGGGGCCGTGAGCTCCCGCGCGCGAGCGACAATGGTGGGGTCGACGTCGATGCCGTGCACCGCTCCGGCACGCGAGGCCAGGAGCCTGGCAAGGTCACCGCTGCCGGATCCGACGTCCAGGGCGCTGCCGAAGCGTCTCGGGAGCCGGCGCAGGATCTGCCGGTGGTAGTGGGCGTTGTGGTCCCAGGGGTGGGCGGCATGGAACTGTTCAAGTGCTCGAAGGACGCGGGGCAGCAGTGCAGTCATGGCGTGAGTCCATCAGAGGCCGGTCGTCCGCGATACCCCCATCGGGGAGCCGTGGGCGATGACGCATGGCCGGCCGACGGGATCGTCGTCGCCGACGGCCGGCAGACCCTGATCCGCCCGGCACGGCCGTGGGGCCGTCCCGCGATCAGCGGCGCAGGGTGGTCTCCCGCTCCATGTGCGACAGCTTCTCGGGGTTGCGCACGGCGTAGACCGCGGAGACCAGGCCGTCGGTGATGCGCATCGTCATGACGGTGTCGACTGCGCCGCCGAGCCGGACGATCAGCGCCGGGTGGGCGTTGACCTGCGCGGGCAGCAGCGAGACATCGGGGACCCTGCCCAGCCCGGTGGCCAGCAGCCGGGCCACCTTGTCGGCCCCCAGGACGGGGCGCAGGACGGCCTGCTTGACTCCGCCGCCGTCGCCGAGCAGGACGACGTCCGGCGCGAGGATGTCGAGCAGGCCCTGCAGATCGCCCGTCCCGGTCGCCCGCCGGAACGCATCGAGCGCGTCCCGGGTCTCGGCCGGGGAAACGACCCCACGCGGCCGTCGCGCGGAGACGTGGGCCCTTGCCCGGTGGGCGATCTGGCGGACCGCGGCCGGGCTCTTGTCGACGGCCTCGGCGATCTCGTCGTACTCGACGTCGAACACCTCGCGCAGTACGAACACCGCCCGCTCGGTCGGCGCGAGGGTCTCCAGCACGAGCAGCATCGCCGTCGAGACGCTGTCCGCAAGCTCGACGTCCTCGGCCACATCGGGCGCGGTGAGCAGTGGTTCGGGCAGCCAGGAGCCGACGTAGGACTCCTTGCGGCGGCCGAGCGTACGCAGCCGGCTCAGCGCCTGGCGTGTGGTGATCCGGACCAGGAACGCGCGCTGGTTCTGCACAGCGCCGAGATCGACGCCCGACCACCGCAGCCAGGTCTCCTGCAGCACGTCCTCCGCGTCGGCGGCCGAGCCGAGCATTTCGTAGGCGACGGTGAACAGCAGACTGCGGTGGGCGATGAACGCCCCGGTGGCGGGATCCGTGTGCACGCCGTCCGTGACCTGCCCGGCCGTGTCCACTGTGCGTCCGCTGTGCTCGCTCTTCACCGGCTGCTCCTGCCTCTTCGCTCTCGACGGTGCCACGCGCACAAGACGCCGGTGCGCGCCGTTCTGTGACACCGGCGAGCAGTGGCACACGTCACACGGCGGGGCCTGTCACAACAGGTGGGGCGGCGGCGTCTCGTGTTCGTCGAGTGCAACACCACGAGTGAGGACGAAGCCATGGACGCCCGATTCAACCTGTTCGAGAACGAGATCGCCGCCAAGTTCGCCAAGCGGTTCGCCAACGCCGGCCTGGTGATCCAGCAGTCGTCGCTCCCGCATTCCACCCAGGAGCTGGTGTCGCTGCGCGCCAGCCAGATCAACGGCTGCGGCTGGTGCATCGACATGCACACCAAGGAGGCCGCGGCGGCCGGGGAGACCGCGGTCCGGCTCAACCTGGTCGCGGCCTGGCGCGAGTCCACCGTGTTCACCGAGGCCGAACGGGCCGCGCTGGCGCTCGCCGAAGAGGGCACCCGGCTCGCGGACGCCCAGGAAGGCGTGTCCGACGAGACCTGGGCCGAGGTGCGCAAGCACTACGACGACGACCAGGTCGCCGCGTTGGTCGTCCTGGTCGCCCTGATCAACGCGGCCAACCGGCTCGCCGTGATCGTGCACCAGAAAGGTGGCTCCTACGAGGCCGGAATGTTCGCCGCCTCATTCGGCTGACCGGCGGACGGAGGCAGGGGAGGAGTCCTGCCTCCGTGTGCCCGAGCAGTGTGAAGGGCGCCCGATGAGCAACTGCTCATCGGGCGCCCTTCACGGTGCGACCGGGACTGCGGTCCCTCTGGAACCGGGCAGTGATCCGTCGGGATCAGACCGCCGGGGCCGGGTAGGTCGGGTACTCCACGCCGGAGACGTGCTGCACGACCCGGATGACCTGGCACGAGTAGCCGAACTCGTTGTCGTACCAGAGGTAGAGGATCGCGTTGTCGCCGTCGACCTTGGTGGCGCCCGCATCGACGATCGAGGCGTGGCGCGAGCCCATGAAGTCGCTCGACACCGCGTCGGGTGCGGTGGTGAAGTCGATCTGGCGCTTGAGCGGCGAGGTCAGCGACACATTGCGGAGGTAGTCGAGAACCTCCTCGCGGTTGGTCTCGCGCCCGAGCCGCAGGCTGAGGATCGCGATCGAGACGTCCGGCACCGGAACCCGGATCGAGCTGCCGGTGATCGGCGCCTTGAGCTCGGGCAGCGCCTTGGCGACGGCAGACGCGGCGCCGGTCTCGGTGATGACCATGTTCAGCGGCGCGGAACGGCCCCGGCGGTCGGCCTTGTGGTAGTTGTCCAGCAGGTTCTGGTCGTTGGTGAACGAGTGGACGGTCTCCACGTGGCCACGCAGGACGCCGTACTCGTCCGCCATCGCCTTCAGCGGCGGCACGATCGCGTTGGTGGTGCAGGACGCGCAGGACAGGATCTGGTCGTCCGGCTTGATCGTGTCGTGGTTGACGCCGTGCACGATGTTGGGGACGTCGCCCTTGCCCGGCGCGGTCAGGACGACCTTGTCGATACCGGGGCGCAGGTGCTTCGACAGGCCCTCGCGGTCGCGCCACTTGCCGGTGTTGTCGATGAGGATGGCGTCCTTGATGCCGTACGCCGTGTAGTCGACCTCGGACGGATCGTTGGCGTAGATCACCTTGATCTCGTTGCCGTTGGCGACGATGGTGCTCTTCGCCTCGTCGACGGTGATCGTGCCCTGGAACTGGCCGTGGATCGAGTCGCGGCGCAGCAGCGAGGCACGCTTGACGATGTCCTGGTCACCGCCCTGACGGACGACGATGGCGCGGAGCCGCAGCCCGTTGCCGGAGCCGGCCTTCTCGATCAGCAGACGGGCGACGAGACGGCCGATGCGGCCGAATCCGTACAGGACGACATCGCGTCCGTCGCCGCGCTCGATCTTGTTGGCACCCGTGGCACCGGCGACGGCCTCGGCGGTGAACTCCTCGACCGGGAGACCGCGGCCGTCGGCCGCGTAGGTCGCGGCGAGCATGCCGATGTCGATCTGCGAAGGGCCGAGGTCGAGCGTGGTGAGGGCCTGGAGGAACGGCAGCGTGTCGGTGACCGAGAGTTCCTCACCGGCGATCTGGCGGGCGAATCGGTGGGTCTTCAGGATGCTGACCACCGACTTGTTCACCAAGGAGCGGCTGTGGAGCAGGACCGTTACGTCCCGCTCCCGGTGCAGTTTTCCGATGACCGGGATCATCGACTCCGCGATCTCCTCGCGGTTCTTCCAGCTGGTGAACGAGTCGTCATTGACAGTCACAGGTTTATCTTTCGAGCTAGGCGGCGCTCATATGGTAACCCCACGCTACTTTGATCATTCAAACGGGCCGCCGGGGACGGGGGTCGTCGGGCCGTTCTGCGTACGGTGCCGGCCGGGACGCCGGCATAGAGGACGAGGAGCGCGGTCGTGCCCGCGGCCGAGCCGCCGCCCGTGCGCTGCCGGGCGTAGAGAGATGAACGTGCTCAGGCCGACGAAGGCGATCGGGGATCGGTGTCGGCGGGAGGGCCGAGCAGATGCAGGGCCAGGTGCCCATGGGTGCGACGGGCGTGGGCGCAGTCGGCGGTCGCTCGGATCGCCCGGGTGCCGGGGCTGAACCAGGTGCCCGCGCCGGTGGTGACCGCGAGGGCGCCGGAGCCCACGTGGACGACCTGGTGGATGTCGTGGTGGTGTGCGCCGATGCGTGCCCCGGGAGCCATCGCCGGTGTGTGGGTGCGTGCCTCGGGGGAGTGGCGGATGTCCGGCCTGCACGTGGACGCCGGCGGACGGACGCCCGCCGAAACCCTCGAAGTGGCGCTGTGGGTGTGATGCCACCCATAGGGGCCACGTCACATCCTAGGCCGGGTAGTAGGTGCGGGGCCCGTCCGAACAGCACAGAAACTGCCCAGAGTGGTCCATTTCGGACATTGCTCCGTATTAGGGTAGTACGTCACATCATTGACCCCCGCCCCGGCCGCCGCTAACCATGGATCCCGTCGCCGGACAACGCGACCGGCCCGGACGGACACCCGCCGGACCACCAGGGGCCCCCGCCCCGCCCGCC